>NZ_JBSFXG010000047.1:0-67495 GCF_053595235.1 Streptomyces sp. NPDC002520
CCCCGGCCGAGGCCGGGGCGCGGCGCAGTCGCGTTCACGGCCTGGTCGTCACCTTGTAGGTGATCTTCGCGTCGGCGATGGTTCCGCCGTTCCTGGCGGTGATGGTGAACTTGCTGGTGCCGGTGGCGGTCGGGATTCCGGTGATGCCGCCGGTGTCCTGGTTGAGGGTCAGGCCGCCCGGGAGGCTGCCGCCTGTGACCTCGTAGCGGATGGTCCGCGGAGTCGTCGAGGTCACCTTGAAGGCGTACAGCTCTCCGACCCTGGCGTCCGTCGGCTCCGGCGTGGCGAAGCCCGGCTTCGGGGCCTTGACCGGCTGCGGGTCGCCGATCGACTGACCGGACGTGTCCTTCTCCTGCAGCGTCCACTCTTCGCCCGGCGTGACCTCGCTCAGGTGCCAGTGCCTGCTCGCGACGCCCAGTTGCTTCTTCTGCTCGGAGGTGAACGCACCGGCCGCGCGTGCGGACTCCCACACCCGGACGGCGGCGAGCAAGATGGCCGTGTTCTTGCCGGACTGAAGGCTGCTCACGCTGGTCTCGAAGTTGATACCGGCGTCGAGGGAGCCCGCGTGCGCCATGGTGTCCTCGATCGTCTGCAGGGCGGCGTTGCCCGAGAGCCCCTGCTGGCCCATCATCCCGGGCAGGTAGTTCGCCCGGTAGAAGGTGTTACTGCGGATGATCTGGGCGTAGCTCGTGGGGCCGATCTCACCCCAGCTCGCCCTGGACTGCGCGTCCCACGTGTTCGACGCGAGGTTGCTGCACTCGGTGATGAAGTTCTTGGTGGTGACCTGCCGGTATACGCCGTTGACGAGGCGCGCGAAGCCGTAGCCGCCCCAGCCGTTGTAGCCGGTGCCTTCGAGGCCGTCGTACGACGTGGCGTGGACGCCGCTGGTGTTGTAGGCGGTGGCAAGCCGGGTCGCGATCTCGTCGGTGATCGGCAGGCTGGCAAGCGCACCGCCGTAGCCGTTCTGGATGAGCCGGGCGACGGTGGTGCCGGCCGGGTAGTCCTTGGCGGCCGAGGACCACTGTGCCCGCTTGAGGCCGCCGACCTGCCACTCGGTGTTGCTGACCTTGGTGACGGAGCCGTAGGTGATGAACTCGTCGCCGATCCGCAGCCGTTGACCGTCGACGCCGGAGGCCAGCAGGCCGCTGGCATCCACGTACAGCGTGGTGTCCGACCCGGCCAGCGGGCGGGTGAGCTTGGCGGAGCCGCCCACCGCGAGCCGTGGATCGGCCGGTGCCTTCACGTACGGGTCGTTGGTGTCGATGAAGGTGGACAGGGTGTGCACCCCGACCTCGATGCCCTCCTTCGCCGCCGCGGCCACCAACTGGGCGGCCACCGCGTCCGATCCGCCGAAGGAGCCATTGAACTGGTAGTGCCCGTGCGACACCCACGGCCCGTTGCCGCTGATCGCGTAGATGTTCCGCACCCCGGCCTGCGCGGCGAGCTTGGCGGCCGCGGTGACGGTGCTCGTGTTGAGGTCACCGACCCAGAAGTGGGTCTGCGAGGTGCGCTGGGCCACCTTCTGCCACTGGCCGTCGAGGGTGGGGTACGCCTGGTCGTGCTCCTTGGCGATCTGGCTGAGCACGGTCAGGGCGAGATCCGGCGCGCTGCCGAACAGGGCGATCTTCGAGCCGACGATCCGGCCCTCGGGCGCGGGCAGCGGGCCGACCGGGATCTCGTAACCGTTGGTGCGCTGCCGGACCCGTACCTTGCTGTAGTCGTAGGTGGTGGCGCGCAGGACACTGCCCCACGTGGTCTTCGCGGCGACGTTGCTCGCGAGCCACTCGTCCTTCACGCCGGTCTGCAGCCCGTACGGATTCCAGACGAGATCCGGGCCGAACCCGTACGCCAGATGCTCGTTCGGCCACCCGCCCACCGTCTTGTCGTTCAGCGGCCGGACCCCCATGACGAAATCGGAGTTGGCGACCACACCGACCGTCTCGCCGATGGTCTCGTCGAGCGTCGTCGGCAGCGGGCCCCACAGCAATGTCTGCACATCCACATCCGAGGCGGCCGTCAAGCCGACGACTTCAAGTGTGGAATGCGTGGGGAACCTGACGGCCTCCACCTGGATCGTCACGCTCTCGCCGACGAACTCCAGGACCTGCCGCTTGTGCGACTGGTCGCGCGACACGACCCGCACCTCCGCGGGAACCACCTGCTTGTCGTCGGCCACCACGCTGACCAGCGGCACGGGGGTGTCCTTCGCCAGGTGGTCGGTGCCGTCGCGCACGTCCACCAGGCTCTCCACGTACCCGGAGTCGCTGATACCCACCGACAGGAAGCCCGCCCTGATCCGCAGCGACGGAGACGTCTTGGTCCTGGCCGTTCGCGCGGCATGCGCGGGGCCGGCGGCCATGGCCACCGCCGCGGCCGAACTCAGGCCGCTGGCAACCAGAAAGCGACGCCTGTCCACATGTCCTCCTAGGTGAAGTGACTCTCGATGACGCGCGGGATCGCTGATCAACTGCCCGTGAACAGCGCAGAGGGGCGCAAGGCCGGCAAACGTCGAGCGACGAACGAGGTCACCTGGATAGTTCGTATTCTTCAACGGAGATGGTTCGCGCTGTCCCGGGGAGCGGAATCGGTGGGCGGCCGTGAGCCGGAGGGCCCGTAGACCTGCCCGTGCAGGGAAGTGAGCTTGCTTCTCCTGTGTAACTACCGCAGCACAAGTGCGGTCTAGCGTGCACGGCACGGGAGAGGCCGTCAAGGCTTAGTTCAGATCTATTACCGATGGCGCGGGTGCTCCGTGGGGGGGGATCCGAGCACCCCTGAACGGACGGCCCGGGAGGTATCTTGGGGCCCAGCACTTGGTATTTCGTGACATGCATGCATCGGATACACGGAGCAACATGGACTGGATCTTCCCGGCCCGCGTCCGCGGCATCGGATTCGGAGACGGAGGCGGCTCCCTACCGTCCCGGCCACGAGGTCGCGCCGGAGCGCATCCTGGAGTACGTCGAACGGCGGGGGATGGGGCCCGGTGACCGGCTGCCGACGGAGAAGGATCTGGCGACCGAAGTGGGCATGAGCACGACGGTGGTGTGGGAGGGCGTCAGGATCCTCTCGGCCCTCGGGAGGCTCTCGGTGGAGAAGGGACGCGGCATTTTCGTCGCACATCCCATGAACGACCTGTGGTCCGACACGTTCTCCCAGTTCCTGGCGACCAACGCGAGCCGCCGTCGGTGAACTGTTCGAGTTCCGGCGCTTCACCGCGGCCGAGACCAGTGGGCTCGCGGCCGCGCGGGCTGGCGATCCTGGAAGCGATCGGGGCCGGTGGAGCGCCGCGGTGGTCAGCGTCATGCGGACGCCCTGGCCGCATTGCGCGCGCTGCCTGGTGGCGACCGTCTCGTCGGCATCCGCCACCAGGTACAGGGCGAGGACGAGGCGACTGGCTGCTCCGTCCCGACGTGGGCCGCGGCCTGGCCGCCGTCGCATCCGCCGGCCTCGCCTACGACCTGGTCCTGCGCCCTGAACAGCTGCCTTCGGCAGCCGCCGTGGCGAGGCAGAGGCCCGAACTCTCCTTCGCACCGAACCACTTGGGCTGGCCTCTGATCCGCCCCGTTGACCACATTGCGGTGGCTGGTCCAGCGTCCGCCCCGCTGCCCCCTCCGGGCAGCCCCCGGGCAGCTGAAGTTGCTCCCCTCTCAGCCGGCGCTGACCGGAGCCGTAGCCAAGTAGGCCGCACCGAGCAGTGGGGCCTCCGCCGGGAACTGCGCCGGCTGAATGACAATGTGCCCGGCTTGGGCCGGCCCGGCTTCGGCAAGTCCCGCGCGCAACGGTTCGGCGATGAGATCCCAGGACCCCCCGATGGATCCGCCGACGGCGAGAACCGTCGGCTTGAATGTCATCAGCAACGGCCCGAGCACCCTTCCCAGCGCGCGGAACGCCTGGGTGAACACACCAGCGGCGGCGCGCTCTCCCCGCCGGGCCCGATCTGCGATCTCCTGGACATCAGGCGCCGGCGCCTCGCCTGTGGCTTGCGCGTAGGCTCGCCGCAGGGCGCGCCGGGACACGGTCTCCTCGAGCGGGCTGCCCGCATGCATGAGCGTGTGCACTCGTCCTTCTGGCGGGATCCCGGGGCCGTGGCGCAGGACGCGGCCGTCTCGGACGAAGCAGGATCCGACACCGGTTCCCAGGGTGATCCCGACAACTGAGCGGTGCCCACGCGCGGCCCCGGCCCACCATTCGCCGAGCACGAAAGCGTCCGCATCGTTGTGGAAGCTCAGGCTGCGCACGTCGGGCAACAGCCCGGTCAGGGCGGCACGAAGGTCGAAGCCACGTAGCGCGTCGAACTTCCCGACCCCTTCGTACCGTCCGATGCCGTGTTCGTAATCGAAGGGACCGGGCAGCGCGATGGCCCACCGGCTTCCGCTGTGTGCGGGCAGGTGTTCGGCGCAGCGGACGAGGGCCGCCAGGAACTCCTCTGCGGTGCTGTTGCCGTCGAGCGGCTCGCGAATCGATTGTCCGTACAGGAGGCTGCGGGTCGCGAGGTTCACGCGGGCGGCGGTCACGTGGGTGCCGCCGATGTCCATGACCGATATGACGGTCTCGTTGTCAACGTTCATCGCACCAGGGCCTTCACATAGCGGACCGGGCCGGTTCCCAGGGCGCGTACGCGGTAGGCGCCGACCGAGGCGGGGACGGTCAGCGTCTCGGCGTAGGCCAGCTCGTAGCGGTGTCCGGTGTTCGTCTCCAGTGCGATGCCGTCGCCCTCTACGACGTTGAGGACGTGGAAGCGGCGGTCCGTGACGTCGTCGACGGTGGCGTCCGCCGCGAGTTCGAGGCGCCGGACCTCGAAGAACATTTCCGGGAGCCGGCCGATGAGGTCCTCGCGCCAGCCGGCGCCCGAGCGCAGGATCCGCGGCGCCTGGACCAGTTCGCGTGCCACGGCCTCCCCCGACCGAGCGGGGTCGAGGTTCTCGAAGGCGTGCCCGACGTGGACGGGGCGCGGCTTGCCCGCACTGTCCGTGCGCAGCCAGTCGTAGAACCGGAGGCTGTAGAGGTAGGGCGTCGCGCTGATCTCCAGAACGACGTTGCCCTCGCCGCTGCCGTGCGGGGTGCCGCCGGGGATGAGGAAGAGCTGGTGCGGTTCGGCGGGGAAGGTCTGGACGTGGCGTTCGATGTCGAACGGCACGCCGTCGTGGACCGCCCGGTCCGCCTCGCGCCGGAACGCGTCGAGGTCGGCGCCCTCGCGCAGGCCGAGGAACACCTGGCGGTCGGGTCCCCCGACCATCATGTAGTAGGTCTCGTGCTGGGTGTAGGGCCAGCCGAAGACCCGCTGCATGTAGTCGGACTGCGGGTGGCAGTGGACGGACAGGTTCCCGCCGCCGACGGTGTCGAGGTAGTCGAAGCGGATCGGGAAGGACGTGCCGAACGCGGCGTGCACGGGCTCCCCGAGGATCTCCTCGGGATGCAGGAAGACCAGTGTCTGGAGCGGAACTTCGGCCTGCGGACCGTCCGGGGTGCCCACGAGGATGCCGCTCTCCGGGGCGATGAGCTCGTAGCCCAGCGCGGTGTTGGCGGCTTCACGGTTGAAGCCGAGCTGTTGCTGTGCCCAGTGTCCGCCCCAGGAGGTGGTGTTGAAGGTGGGCCGGGTGCGGAACGGTTGGGTGGCCAGGCCGGCGAGCGTATCGCGCAGTGCCGGCCCGTCCAGCCAGGCCGGCGCTTGGGGGTTCTGGGTGTCCAGCCACAGGTCGACGTCAGCGACGACGGCGTCGCGGTGGCGGTCGAGCACGGGCCAGTCGATGTAGAACAGGCGGCGCGTCGTCCCCGCGCCGGTGCCGGCCGGCTGGCCGAGATTGCGGCCGGTGCCGGCGGTGATGTCGGCCTCGGCGTACCGCTTGGGCAGGTCCGCGTACCAGAGCCTGTCGTGCGCGACCAGGGCGGCCCCCGGCCCGAGGACGATGGTCACGGCGTCGGGGACGGCCTCGGCCTGCGGTGTCTCGGTGAAGAAGTCGGCCAGGCTCGCCTGGGACAGCGGGGCGAAGTCCGGGTCGTGCTCGAGCACCGCCGACGCGGTCAGGGCGAGGATGTCCTGCCACGGGGCGAAGTGATCGCGCATGTCGAGCTGTTTCGCGGTGAGTCCGCGGGCGGCAAGCGCATCGCATATCCCGGCGGTGAGCGCCTCCCAGTCGACGGCCGCCGGTCCATCGACGGCGAGAACCTGACCTGGTGTGAGGCCGGCGACCGCCTCCCGGTACCCGGAGCTGACCGTTCCGGTGATGACGTGACAGGGGTCGGATTCGTAGCTGCGAACTGACGACATGGCGATGAAGGCCCTTCTTCGAGAATTGTCAAGGCAGTTCAAGGGGTCTCGCTCTCTCCGCTGTCCGGTCGGCGTATGCCATGCGCGCGGCCGGACAGCCGCTTGCGTGCTCCGACCGGATCGTGCCGATCAGGCAGTGAGGCCGAGGCCAGTAGGGGTTTCGAGGTAAGTCCGGAGATGGACTTCGGACGGCCACGTGGCGTGGGTCGGCGAGGGCCAGGACGATCTCCTGCGCCGGCTGCCGACGTGGTTCGTCCCTGCCGTCGGCTGAACTCCACTCAGCTCGGCGCGGTGGCCCGCACCACGCCGAGCAGACGGGTTACTTCGGCGGCCATCGCGCTGCGGCCGGGGCCGAAGTAGCGGCGGGTGTCGACCAACTGCGGCTGGTTCGCCAGGGCTTGACGGACGGCGGTGGTGAAGACCTGGTTGAGGTGGGTGGCGATGTTGACCTTCGTCATACCGTGCTCGACGGCCCGGGTCAGATGCGCGTCGGCGACGCCGGAGGAGCCGTGCAGGACCAGCGGCACCGGAACGGCGGCACGTAGTGCGGCGATCAGCTCGAAGTCGAGCTCGGCGTCGCGGGTGAGCATGGCGTGCGAGGTGCCGACGGCCACGGCGAGCGCGTCCACTCCGGTGGCGGCGACGAATGCGGCGGCCTCGGCGGGGTCGGTACGGGCACCGGGGGCGTGCACTCCGTCCTTTCCGCCGACCTCGCCGAGTTCGGCCTCCACCCAGACGCCGGCCGCGTGGCAGTGTTCCACCACCTCCGCGGTGGCCCGCACGTTGTCGTCGTAGTCGAGCGCGGAGGCGTCGAACATAACGGAGGAGAAGCCGAGTTCGACGGCCTCGGCGACCAGGCCGACCGAGGTGGCATGGTCGAGATGGACCGCGACCGGGACATCTGCGGCGCGGGCGACGGCGAGCGTCGCCGACGCTGTCGGTGCCAGGGCACCGTGGTAGCGGACGGCGTTCTCGCTCAGCTGCAGCACCACCGGGGCACCCGCGGCCTCGGCGCCGGCGACGATGGCCTCGACGTGTTCGAGCTGGATGACGTTGAACGCGCCGACGCCGCGCGCGGCGTCGGCCGCGGAGGTGACGATGGTGCCGGTACCGGTCAGGGGCATCACAGACTCCTCAGGGGCTCAGGTTTCGGACGTCCACGCGCTCTCGCAGGTCGGCGTGGACGGCGGGGTCGAAGTCACCGGCCAGCGGCGCCGCGACGGCGGCGGCGGAAAGGGCCACCGCCTCGGCGAGCCGCTCGGGCCATGGGGTGCCGGCGACCAGGCCGAGGGTGAGCGCCGCCACCGCGGCATCGCCCGCGCCGGTGGGGTTGCCGGCCAGTCGCCCCGGCGGCCTGGCCTGCCAACTGCCCTGCGGGGTGACGGCGATGAGACCGTCGGCGCCAAGGGAGGCGACGACGGACGCGGCTCCGGCCTCCCGCAGGGCACCCGCGGCAGCGACGGGGTCGGTCGTGCCGGTGGCGGCGACGAGCTCGTCCGCGTTCGGCTTGACCAGAGCCGGCCCGGCCGCCAGCGCCGAGCGCAGGGCAGCACCGTCGGCGTCCAGGACCGCGGGCACCCGGTGACCGGCCGCAAGGTGGACGAGCTGGGCGTAGGCGTCCTCGGGCAGACCGGGCGGCAGGCTGCCCGAGAGCACGACGGCGGCGGCGGACGGCAGCAGCCGGTCGAGGTGGTCGAGCAGGAGGGTCCACTCCTCCGGGCGGACCACCGGGCCCGGTTCGAGCAGGATCGTGGTGTCGCCGGCGCTCTCGTCGACCACTGCGACCGTGCGGCGGGTCTCGCCGATGATCGCCAGCAGGTGCTCGGGCAGCCGGGCGGCTGAGAGTTCGCGCCGTAGCGCGATGCCGGCCGCGCCCCCGGCGAGGCCGGTGACGACGGTCTGGTGTCCAAGGGCGTGAAGCACCCGGGAGACGTTGACGCCCTTCCCTCCGGCCCGTTCGACCACCGTGCGCACTCGGTTGCTGCCCAGCGGGCGCAGCCGGTCCACCCGGTAGGTGAGGTCGAGCGCGGCGTTCAGCGTGACGGTGAGGATCATTCAGGTCTCCGGCGGGCCGGAACGGTCCGGGCGGGCGCGGTGGTGCTCGGGGTCATCGGGCGCTCCGCACGGGTCAGCAGGTCACCGGCGAGCAGTGCGGCGCCCTGGCAGCCGGCCTGGTGACCGAGTTCGGCCGGGACGATCTCCGGGGCCGTCCGGAAGGCGAGCCGCCCGGCGACCGCCGCGCGCAGCGGCCCGAAGTACAGTTCGCCGGCCCGGGCGAGGCCGCCGCCGATCACGATGCGTTCGGGGTCGAGCAGGGTGACGGCGGTGGCGAGGCCGCCGGCGAGCGCCTCGATGGCCGCCCGCCAGACCGCCACCGCGGTCCGGTCACCGGCGGCGGCGCGTTCACCGACGTCCTTCGCCGTGACGCCGGGCTCGCCGGTCGCGGCGGTGTAGCGGCGGGCGACGGCCGCGGCGGAGGCGACCGTCTCCAGGCAGCCCCGCCCGCCGCACGGGCACGCCCCGACGCCGGATCGCACCGGCAGATGGCCGAGTTCGCCGGGCATCGCGTGGCTGCCGGCCAGCGCCCGCCCGTCGACCATCAGTGCGGCGGCGATCCCGGTGCCGACCGGGACGAACAGGAAGTTCCGGCTGCCGCGTCCGGCGCCGAGCCGGGCCTCGGCCAGGCCGCCGGCCCGTACGTCGTGCCCGATGGCGACCGGGATGCCCAGTTCCTCGGTAAGCCGGTCGCGGACCGGCAGCCGCCGCCAGCCGAGATTGGCCGCCAGCACCGAGACTCCGGACGCCTCGTCGACGATACCCGGCAGCGCGATACCCGCGGCCGCCGGCCGGTGCCGCTCGGCGAGTTCGGCGGCGGCCGCGACCACGGTGTCCAGCACCGCGTCCGGTCCGCGCTCGGTGCCGGTGAGCCAGCGCTCGCTGTCCCGCAGAGTGCCGTCCGGGCCGGCGGCTCCGCCCTTGATGTAGGTGCCGCCGATGTCCAGTGCGATCGTCGTCGCCGTCATGGCTGGTTCAGCACGATCGAGCGGGTCAGGTTGCGCGGCTCGTCCGGGTCCAGACCACGGGCCTCGGCGATCTCCACCGCGAGGCGCTGGGCGCGGACCAGGTCCGCCAGCGGGTCCAGTGTGGTCACCGAGGTCATGGCGCCGATCGCCCGGACCTCGTCCAGCAGCCCCGCGGGCGGCTCGCCGAAGAACCAGACGACGGTGTCCGGCGCGGCGATGCTGACCGGGCCGTGCCGGTATTCCATCGCCGGGTAGGACTCCGTCCAACTCCCCGACGCCTCCCGGAGCTTGAGCGCTGCCTCGTTGGCCAGGCCGGTGGTCCAGCCGGCGCCGACAAAGGTGAACTGGCGCGCGGTCACCGCTCCTTCGGGCAGCGGCAGGCTCAGCGCCCGCTCCGCCTGCTCGGCCAGGTCGGCCGGCGCCAGGCCGAGCCGGCCGCGCAGCAGGGCCAGCGCGGTGGTGGCGAACCTCGTCTGCACCACCGACTTCTCGTCCGCGAACTCCAGGTCCACGACGGCGTCGGCGGCCGCGCTGATCGGGGTGGTGAGGTCGCCGGTGAGCGCGACCCTCGGCATCCGCCGCTCCGCCCGGGCCAGGGCGTCGAGCACCTCGGTCGTGGTGCCGGAGCGGCTGATCGCCACCAGTCGGTCGTAGTCGCGGCTGGCCGGGAACTCGGAGGCCGCGAAGGCATCAGTCTCCCCCAGTCCCGCCGCCTCACGTAGCGACGCGTACGCCTGCGCGATGTACAGCGAGGTGCCGCAGCCGATCACCGCCACCCGCTCGCCTTGCTCCGGCAACCCGGCGGGCGCCAGTTCCAGCGCCCGGCGCCAGCACTCCGGCTGGCTGGCGATCTCGCGCTCCACATGGCTCACAACGGCCTCCCAATACAAAGAACCTGCAACACGATGATTGAATCTGATCTATTCATGGCAATAAAACGTAACTTTGAGCAAAATTGCGCGAATAGGGCAAAGCTGCGCAGTCGAGGCGGGCACCGGGTGGCCGCACCGAGCCGGAAGCCGCCGGCAACGCCGTTGGTCGGCGCCGCGCCCCGGGACCGGCCGGCCCGGATGCCCGTCCGGCTCAGCCGGGGCGGTCGCTCACCAGGACCACCTCCAGCCGTCGCGGCCCGTGCACGCCCTCGACCCGGTCCAGCTCGATGTCGCTGGTAGCGGACGGACCGGAGATCCAGGTCTGCGGCCGCACGGCGTCCAGCCGGCGCAGGGCGCGCGGCACGGAGGCGACGATCTGGTCCGCTCGGACCACGCAGATGTGGTGGTCAGGAACGAGGGTGAGGGCCCGTCGGCCCTGTGTCACCCCCGCGTCCAGCACGATCGTGCCGGTCTCCGCGACGGCCAGCGCGCAGCCCGTCAGGGTGCTGTCGACCGAGTCCAGCCGACTGGCCGTCAGCGCGGGCCCGTCGGTCAGCACCCGCACACCGCTGACGGCCGCCAGCCACTCCGGGGGCAGGTCGGCCGGGACGGCCAGCGACCGGGCGCCTCGCTCTGCCAGCAGGCGGTCGATCAGGTCCGGCAGTTCCTTCGGGGCGGCGTGGTGGACGATCGCACGGTAGTCGGCCAGGTTCTCGGCCAGCACTGTGAGCATGGTGGCCGGATCCTCGGGGATGTGCGCCGCACGGTAGTCGCGTCGCACCGGGATGTCGGCCGACTCCGTCGGCACGTCGGCCGACGTGGTGCGGATCCTGGCGAGGACTCGCTCGCGGGAGCTGCTCATCGCAGGTCGGTCCTCTCACCGTGGTTCTTCTTCCACCAGTCCCGGAAGGTCTGTTCCGGCATTGCGGGCAGGTCACGGGTGTCGCTCCACGCCTTCGGCGGCCCAGGCAGCGGCAGCCGGCGCGGGTGCAGCCGGCGGGTGCGTGTGGCCGCCCGGGTGGCAGCCGAGTAGGCCGCCGGATGGTCGAGCAACCAGGTCGCGGCCCGGACCACGGCCCGCTCGACGCGGTGCCCCGTGCCCTGCTCGGCGACCTGCTCGCGCAGGTGGACCAGCACCTCCGGGATGTCGATGGCGACCGGGCACACCTCGTAGCAGGCCCCGCACAGCGACGAGGCGTACGGCAGTGAGGCGTCCACCTCGCTGTGCAGGCCGCGCAGTTGCGGGGCGAGGATCGCGCCGATCGGCCCTGGGTAGGGCGATCCATACGCGTGACCGCCGACCCGCTCGTAGACCGGGCAGACGTTCAGGCAGGCCGAGCAGCGGATGCACCGCAGCGCCTGCCGGCCGACCTCGTCGGACAGGGTGTCGGTGCGGCCGTTGTCCAGCAGCACGAGGTGGAAGGCGCGGGGGCCGTCGCCGTCGGTGGTGCCCGTCCATACGGAGGTGTACGGGTTCATCCGCTCGGCGGTCGAGGAGCGCGGGAGCAGTTGGAGGAACACCTCCAGGTCCCGCCAGGTGGGCACGACCTTCTCGATCCCGACCACCGAGATCAGCGTCTCGGGCAGGGTCAGGCACATCCGGCCGTTGCCCTCCGACTCCACCACGACCAGGCTGCCGCTCTCCGCGACGATGAAATTCGCCCCGGATATGGCGACTTTGGCCCGTAGGAACTTCTCCCGCAGGTGCCGCCGGGCCGCCTCGGCGAGGTCGGCCGGACGGTCCGTCAGCCCCTCGGGGGCCGGCCGGCCCCAGCGGCCCATGGCGTCGCGGAAGATGTCGCGGATCTCGCCCCGGTTGCGGTGGATCGCCGGGACGAGGATGTGCGAGGGCAGATCGTCGCCCAGTTGCACGATCAGCTCGGCCAGGTCGGTCTCGTACGCGCGGATCCCCTCGGCGGCGAGCGCCTCGTTGAGCCCGATCTCCTGGGTGACCATCGACTTGACCTTGACGACCTCACGCTCGCCGGTGGTCTTGACCAGGTCTGCGACGATCCGGTTGGCCTCGGCGGCGTCGGCGGCCCAGTGCACCGTGCCGCCGGCTCTGGTGACGGCCTCCTCCGCCTTGAGCAGATAGCGGTCGAGATGTCGCAGCGTACGGTCCTTGATCTCCTTGCCCGCAAGGCGCAGCTGCGCCCAGTCGTCCATTTCCGCGACCGCCCTCGTGCGCTTGTCGCGGATAGTGCGGGTGGCGTGGGTGAGATTGGCGCGCAGCCGGCTGTCCTGGGTGAAGGCGGCGGCGGCCTTCGGAAACGCCGGCATGCCGAGGTAGGTGCCGCTCATGCCGCCGCTCCGCTCGCGGTTGGCTCGGTGGATGCCAGGATCTCGGCGAGGTGGACGGTCCGCAGTGGAGCGTCCTGGCGCCGGAGTGTCCCGGCGAGGTGCATCAGGCAGGAGTTGTCCGCCCCGCACAGCACCTCGGCTCCGGTCGCGAGCGCGTTGTGCGCCTTGTCCTCGCCCATCGCGGCGGAGACGGCGGCGTTCTTGACCGAGAACGTGCCGCCGAACCCGCAGCACTCCTCGGCGCCCGGCAGCTCGACGAGCGTCAGACCCTTGACCGCCTCCAGCAGCTGCCGGGGACGGTCACCGAGGCCGAGCATCCGCAGCCCGTGGCAGGACGGGTGGTACGTGACGGTGTGCGGGTAGTACGCGCCTACGTCGGTGACGCCGAGGACGTCGACCAGGAACTCGGTCAGCTCGTACACCCGGTCGGCCAGCGACGCCGCGGCCTCGGCCAGCTCCACCCCGCGCCCCTGGGCCTTCGCCCGGGCGCCGATGCGCCGGTAGTTGTCCCGCACCATCGCCGCGCACGATCCGGACGGGGTCACCACGTGGTCGTACCCGGCGAAGGCGGTGGCCGTACGACGCACCAGCGGCTCCGCCGCGCCCCGGTAGCCGGTGTTGTACTGCGGCTGCCCACAACAGATCTGGCCCGTCGGGAAGTCCACCTCCACACCAAGCCGCTCCAGCAGCGTCACCACCGCGCGCCCGGTGCCCGGGTACAGCGCGTCGTTGACGCAGGTGACGAAGAGTGCGACACGCAATGCGACTCCCGAAGAGTGGTTGGTGGTCGAGGTCCTGAGCGGCTGCCGCCGGCCGCAGCCGGTGCAGGCTCATCGCGTACTTCCTCGTGGTCGGCCCGGCAGGGACACGAACAGAGTCGGCAGGCCACACCGTGGCGAGGGGTCCGTGTCGCCGCGCGGTGGAGGTCGGGTGGAGATCAGTCGTGAATGTCGGTCCGCGTCATCGCGCGGTCTCCCAGTCTCTCCGCCAAGGATCTGACCAATCAGGTCCCGAACACGCTCAGACCTTAGCCAGCGACGCTCGTAGGAACAAGCCTTCCATCAGATGTTTCTGATTCATCTGTCCATCGTGCCGAGAACCGGAGGGTAAATGACCTGCACAGATACCAACGACCTGGGCATCCTGGCAGGGGCAAATAAATCTGATGTAGTCCTTGCACCAGTCGGTCATCAATCCTAGAGTTCTGGCACGGCTGTGGTCAGAGGCCTGAAAGGAAGTTCCCCGATGAAACTGCTGCGCGTCGGACCCGCCGGCCAAGAGATACCCGCGTTGCTGGCGGAGAACGGACGGCTTCTGGATCTGTCACCCGTCACGGGCGAGATCGACGGCCGCTTCCTGGCCGACGGCGGTGTGGCCCGGGTACGGAGCGCGCTGGAGCAGGGCCGACTCCCGGAGCTGGCCGACACCGGCCGACGGATCGGGGCACCCGTGGCTCGCCCGGGCAAGGTGGTGTGCATCGGCCTGAACTACCGCGATCACGCGCGGGAGACCAACGCGGCCATCCCGACCCGGCCAGTGGTGTTCATGAAGGACCCGAACACCGTGATCGGCCCGTACGACCAGGTCCTGATCCCCCGCGGATCGGTGAAGACCGACTGGGAGGTGGAGCTCGCGGTGGTCATCGGCCGCCGCGCCCGCTACCTGGACTCCCCCGAGGAGGCGCTGACCCGCGTGGCGGGGTACACCATCAGCAACGACGTGTCCGAGCGGGAGTTCCAGCTCGAGTACTCCGGCCAGTGGGACCTCGGCAAGTCCTGCGAGACCTTCAACCCGCTGGGCCCCTGGCTGGTCACCCCCGACGAGGTCGGCGACCCACAGAAGCTGCGGCTGACCACCAGGGTCAACGGCACCCCCCGACAGCACGGCACCACCAACGACATGATCTTCGACGTGGCCCACCTGCTGTGGTACCTGAGCCAGTACCTGGTCCTCGAACCCGGCGACGTGGCCAACACCGGGACGCCGGCCGGTGTCGCGCTGGGCCTGCCCGGCAAGCCGTACCTGCGCCCCGGCGACACGGTCGTGCTCGGCATCGACGGGCTCGGCAACCAGCGGCAGACCTTCGCAGCGGCCTGAGGGGACGACCATGGCGGAACTGACAGGCCTGCGGGCCATCGTGACCGGCGGCGCCTCGGGTATCGGCCTGGCCACCGCCGAACTGCTGGTCGAACGCGGCGCCAAGGTGGCCGTGCTCGATCTCGCACCCGGCGAACTTCCGGCGCCCCTGGTCGGCTTCACCGCCGACGTGAGCGACGACACCGGTGTGCGTGCCGCCGTCGAGGCGGCCGTGGCGGTGCTGGGCGGCCTGGACATCCTGGTCAACAACGCCGGAGTCGGCGCCGCGGGCACCGTCGAGGACAACCCCGACGAGCAGTGGCGGCAGGTGCTCGACGTCAACGTGCTCGGGGTGGTCCGCACCACCCGCGCGGCGCTTCCGCATCTGCGGCGATCGGCACATCCCGCGATCGTGAACACCTGCTCGATCGCCGCGACCGCCGGGCTGCCCGCACGGGCCCTGTACTCGGCCAGCAAGGGCGCGATCCACGCTCTGACCCTGGCGATGGCTGCCGACCACATCGGTGAAGGCATCCGGGTCACCTGTGTCAACCCGGGCACGGTGGACACAGCGTGGGTGACGCGGCTGCTGGAGCGCTCGCCCGACGCCGCGGCCGAACTCGCCGCCCTCAGCGCCCGCCAACCGCATGGCAGGCTGGTCAGCGCGCAGGAGGTCGCCGCCGCGATCGCCTACCTCGCCGGCCCCCTCGCGGGCTCGACGACCGGCATCGCGCTCCCCGTCGACGGCGGCATGGCCGGCCTGCGAGTGCGGCCCCCCGCGGGCTGACCCCCAGCACCCGGCCGGGCCGGCGGCGAACGGCGGCCCCCACCGGTCCGGCCGGACCCTGAGTGAGAGGCAACACCTGAACCCATGCGCAGCACAACACTAGGGCGCACCGGCACCGCGGTCAGCGAACTGTCCCTGGGCGCCGCTCCGCTCGGCAATCTGTTCCACGCGATCAGCGACGGGGACGCGGCCGCCACCGTCGAGGCCGCCTGGGCCTGCGGGATCCGCAGCTTCGACACCGCCCCGCACTACGGCCTGGGTCTGTCCGAGCGCCGGCTGGGAGCCGCACTGCGCAGCCGGCCGCGTGACCAGTACACGCTCTCCACCAAGGCCGGCCGCCTGCTGCGCCCGCGCACCGGACCGCACGGCGACGACCTGGCGAACGGCTTCGCCGTCCCGGCCACCCACGAGCGGGTGTGGGACTTCAGCGCCCGCGGTGTGCGCACCGGCATCGAGGAGAGTCTCACCCGGCTGGGACTGGACCGGGTGGACATCGTCTACCTGCACGACCCGGACGACCACGAGCGGGACGCCTTCGTCCACGCCTACCCCGAACTGGAGCGGATGCGTGCGGAGGGGATGGTCGGTGCGATCGGCGCCGGCATGAACCAGACCGCGATGCTGACACGGTTCGTCCGCGACACCGACGTCGATGTCGTCCTGCTGGCCGGGCGGTACTCGCTGCTCGACCAGAGCGGGCTGGCCTCGTTGCTGCCCGAGGCGGCACGGCGCGGGGTGTCCGTGCTGGTCGGTGGGGTGTTCAACTCGGGCCTGCTGGCCGATCCCAGGCCGGGCGCGACGTTCGACTACGCCCCGGCCTCAGTGCAGTTGCTGGACCGGGCCCTGGCCCTGAAGGCCGTGTGCGAGGCGTTCGAGGTCCCGCTACGGGCAGCCGCACTGCAGTTCCCACTCGGCCACCCCGCGGTCGCCGGAGTCCTGCTCGGGGCGCGCAGCACCGTCGAGGTGATGGACGCCGCCGCAATGATCCGCCATCTCATCCCCCCGGGCATGTGGCTCGCGCTGCGATCCCAGGGCCTCCTGCCCCAGGACGCGCCGCTGCCGGTCCATCACCACGACGAAGGACGCGCCTGATGCAGCCGGCGCCGTTCCTCACCCCCGGCAAGGACACGTTCACCCGACAGGAGACTCGGCCGTGACCGTCATCGACGCCCACCAGCATGTCTGGGACCTGTCGGTCCGCGACCAGGAGTGGCTCACCGGCCCCGGACTCGCGCCACTGCGGCGCGACTTCACCCTCGACGAGCTGCGTCCGCAGACCGCGGCCGCCGGCGTCCACGCCACCGTGCTGGTGCAGACGATCTGTGTGCCCGAGGAGACACCCGAGTACCTGGCCCTTGCCGCCGGTGACCCGCTGGTGGCCGGGGTCGTCGGCTGGACCGACCTGACCTCTCCCGCGGTCGCCGACGCCCTGGCCGGACTGCGCGCGCTGCCCGGGGGCGGTCACCTGGTCGGCATCCGCCACCAGGTGCAGGAGGAGGCCGACCCGGACTGGTTGCTGCGCCCCGAGGTGGACCGCGGCCTGGCCGCCGTCGCATCCGCCGGCCTGGCCTACGACCTGGTGCTACGCCCCGAGCAGTTGCCGGCCGCGGTCGAGGCGGCCCGCGCCCGGCCCGAGCTCACTTTCGTCCTGGATCACCTGGGCAAGCCCCCCGTCCGCCCCCGCCGACCGGACACCTGGGCCGCCGACCTGCGCGCCCTGGCCCGGCTTCCCAACACCGTGGCGAAGCTCTCCGGACTGTTCACCGAGGCCCACTGGCACAGCTGGAGCCTCGCGGACCTGCGGCCGTTCGTGTCAGTAGCCCTGGAGGCCTTCGGCCCGCGGCGGCTCATGTTCGGCTCGGACTGGCCGGTGTGCACGCTGGCGGCCGACTACGGGCAGGTGGTCGCCACCACCCGCGAGCTCCTGGCCGACCTGTCGGCGCACGAGCGGAATGACGTCCTCGGCGGCACCGCCGCCCGGGTCTACGGCCTGTGAGGCGCAGGAACCCGTGAGGGGGCGGACGCGGCTGCGTCCGCCCCCTCACGGGTGTCGGCCTCATGTCACTCCAGGTGGAAGACCTCTTCGGCCGGCGCCCACCGCTCGCCCTCACCAGCGCTGTCCAGGGGCTGCTGGCAAGGGTCGGTGCGGGCCCACCACTCGCGGGTGACCGGGCACTCTGCGATCAGCGCGGTGTCGGCCGCATAGTCCTCGCCGGTGTACTCCAGGTAGCTGAAGAGCAGGCCGTCGCGCAGGAAGATCGAGTAGTTGCCGATGTTGGCACGTTTGAGGGTCGCCAGCACCTCGGGCCAGGCCGCCGCGTGCAGGGCGCGGTACTCGGCTTCCAGTTCCGGACGCAGGCGGATGACCGCCGCGAAGCGTTGGACGACCACGGTGCCGCCTCCTTGGGTGAAGGGTGTTCGGGGATCCCGCCGGCCCCGCTCCGAAGGGCCGGCGGGGGAAATCGTCACCAGCCCGGCTGGTCGAACCCGATGCCGGGCGCCGTCGGAGCCTGTACCAGCCCGTCGGCGCCGACCGCTGACTCACGCTGCACGGGATTGGTGTAGACCAAGGACTCGTAATAGGTGGTGTTGGGTATCGCCATGCACAGGTGGGCGTTGACCACTCCGCTGCCGTGCACCTCGGCCCGCAGTTGGTAGCTGTCGGCGAGGTGCGCGATGCGCATGGCCCCGGTGATCCCGCCCTTGTACTGCGCACTCGTCCTCACCCGGCCGGCCGCGCCGGCCGCAATGAAGTCGCCGACGTTCAGGTGCGCGCCGTCAGAGGTCTCCGCGACCAGCAGCGGGACCGAAACCTGCTCCGCCAGCCAGCGGTAGGACGTCACGCTGAACTCGCGCATCGGCTCCTCGTACCACAGGTAGCCGGCCTCGGACATCGCGCGGCCGACGTAGACCGAGTCGGCGAGGTCGAAGCCGGCCGAGCCGTCATACATCAGCGGGACGTCGTCACCGACGTGTGCCCTGAGCTTCTGGCACAGCTCCGCGTCCGCCTTCGGGTCACCCCAGGCGTGCAGCTTGATGCCGACATAGCCCAGCTCCAGGCACTGGTCGGCGACATCGAGGTACTCCTCGACGCTGCCGAAGGTGACCGTGCTGGCGTAGGCGGGGATGGCCTCGCGGTAGCTGCCCAGCAGGCGGTGGACGGGCTGCCCGGCCGCCTTTCCGGCCAGGTCCCACAGCGCCACGTCGACCAGCCCGAGGGCATAGATCGGCAACTCCTCGATCCGGTCCAGCTCCCACAGCCGCTGCCAGAGCAGCTCGCGCATCAGCGGATCGCGACCGACGAGGTCCGCGCGGATGCGACGGTCGACCAGGTCGGCGACGATCATCCCGCGCCTCGTGTGAACCTCGCCCTGCAGACCCTCATCTGTGTGTACGCGCAGAACTCCTCCCACCACCGCCGGCTCGGAGCCCGGCAGCCCGGCGCGCCACCGGAAGGGCGGCTGAGCGGGCAGATCGACCAGTTCCACGGTCACATCGGTGATTCGCATGGGTGTCCTTCACGGCTGAAAGTCTGGAGTTTCAGGAGTCGGCGTCGTCGCCGGGCACGACGCGGCGCCAGATCTCCCGCTGGAACTGCTTGGCGGTCAGGTCGATGTGCTCGGCCATCAAGGTCTCGGCACGGCTCGCCTCGCCCGCGGCGACCGCCTCGGCGATCGCCTCGTGCTGCCCGGCGGCCACGCCCAGCGATCCGCCCGCGACCCCGGCCAGCCCGATGGCGGTGACCTGGCGCTGCAGATGGCGCACGGCGTCGACGGTGGAGGCGAAGAACATGTTGGCGGCGGCGGCGGCGATTCCGATGTGGAAGGCCTCGTCGGCGGCGGAGAAGGCGTTGATGTCGCCCTGCTCCGCCGCCTCGGCGGACTGCCGCGCGGCATCGCGCACCGCCTTGACGTGCGCCGGGGTGGCCCGTTGCGCGGCCAGATTGGCGGTGGTGGTCTCCAGGTGGCGGCGGAACTCGAACAGTTCGTCCACCTGACGCAGGTCCGCGGGCAGGAAGTTGGCCAGCGACTGCTGCCAGGAGGACTGCGCGGGCTCGGCCACGTAGATGCCTCGGCCCTTCTGCACGGACAGCCGCCCCAGGGCGGAGAGGATCTTCACCGCCTCCCGGACCACGGTCCGGCTCATCTGCACCTCGTCCGCCAACTCCTTCTCGGTGGGCAGTCGGGCACCGGGCTGAAGTCCCGCTCGGACGACGTACTCGAGGATCCGTTCGGCAGCGACCTCGTACCCGGGGCGGTAACCACCCGTCGCGCCTGCAGGTGCCGAGGTGTTCTCTGAGCCGGCCAACGACTTCCCCCACTTCACTCTTGAGGCCGCCTGAAGCGCACTAGCATCGACGCCCGCCAGCCCTACATGTTTCCGATACATCTGATGCTTCAACCCAGTGAAGCATACCGAAACCCTTGACGCCAGGGTTTGACGACCCCAGACTCGTCCCATCGCAGCTGGGCGGCTCAGCCCCGTCTTGCGACGGAGCCCGAACCCGACGCTCGAACCTTGCCGCTGGTGGCAACTTCGGGAAAAGTCGGCCCATTTCACCCCTTCAATCCTCCAGTATGTATCAGATCTATTCCTCGACACATTGCAATCGCAGATGGGAATGTTCTTATGCACATTCGGCGTAACACTGAACGCACCGGCCGCACCGGCAGACGCCGGGCGGCGCTCGCGGCAGTCGCCGCTCTGGCCCTGGGCGCGGCCGGCTGCTCGGGCGGCTCCGACAGCGGCGCGAACGGCGGCCCGGTCCAGCTCACCTACCGGATCTGGGACGCCAATCAGAAGCCGGCCGTGCAGCGCATCGTCGACGCCTTCGAGGCAGCCAACCCGTCGGTCAAGGTGACCATCCAGCTCACCGCGAACCAGGAGTACTGGACCAAGCTCCAGGCCGACGCCACCAGCGGCAGCGCGCCCGACGTGTTCTGGATGAACGGCCCCAACGCCAAGCTCTACGAGTCGAACGGCATCCTGCTGCCACTGTCGGACAAGCTCGCCGCCAACAAGGTGAGCCTCTCCAACTACCCGCCCAGCCTGGTCAGCCTTTACAACTACAAGGGCACCCAGTACGGCATCCCCAAGGACTTCGACACCGTCGGGCTCTGGTACAACAAGAAGCTTTTCGACGCGGCCGGGGTGAAGTACCCCGACGACACCTGGACCTGGCAGAACCTCCAGGACGCCGCCAAGAAGCTGACCGATGCCTCCAAGAAGCAGTACGGCATCCTCGCGCCGCCGTTCGGCCAGGAGAACTACTACAACACCATCTTCCAGGCCGGCGGCAAGGTCATCTCGGCCGACGGGAAGTCCTCGGGCTACGACCAGCCGGCCGCGGTCGCAGGTCTGAAGTTCTGGACCGACCTGGTCAAGGCCGGGTCCTCGCCATCACTGAAGTCCATGACCGACACCTTCCCGGCCCAGCTCTTCGAGTCGGGCAAGATCGCCATGTACTACGGCGGTAGCTGGGACACCCTGGAGTTCGCCAAGAACGCCAACCTGAAGGGCGATGTCGACGTCACCGTCCTGCCTCGGGGAACCAAGCGGGCAGTGGTGATCCACGGCCTGGCCAACGTCGCCTACGCCAAGACCAAGCACCCCAAGGAGGCGGCAGCCTTCCTCGCCTTCCTCGGTTCCAAGCAGGCGGCGAACATCGAGGCGCGGCAGGGCGGGGTCATCCCGGCCTACAACTCCACCCAGCAGGCGTGGGTGAACGCCACTCCGCAGTTCAACCTGAAGTCCTTCCTGGACGAGCTGTCCTACGCGGTCCCGTTCCCCACCTCCGAGAACACCTCCGCCTGGCAGAGCCAGGAGGCCAGCGTTTTCGGCCCCGCCTGGGACGGGTCGGCCGACGTGGCGGCAGCCGCACAGAAGATGGCCGGCGTCATGAACACGGCGTTGAGCAAGGAAAAGTGAGTCCATGACGCAATCCGCGACTCTCCGGCCCCTGGCCCGGCACTCCCGCGCCGCCACCCGGCGCGGGCGGCGCCCCGGGCGCCGCCGCGATCGGGCCTGGGCCTACCTCATGATCGCGCCGCCGACCATCGGTCTGTCGGTCTTCTACCTGTGGCCCATCGCGCAGACCCTCTACTACAGTTTCACCTCCTCCGGCCCGTTCGGCGGGCACACTTGGGCCGGTACCGCCAACTACACCGCCCTGGCCCACGAGCCGACGGTGGGGCAGTCGGTGGTCAACACCCTGCTGTACACCGTGATCCAGCTGGCCGGCATCCCGCTCGCGGTGCTGGTGGCAGCGCTCCTGAACCAGAAGGACCTGCGCGGCCGCTCGGTCTACCGGGTGATCTACTTCCTGCCGGTGGTGACCATGCCGGTGGCCGTGGCGATGCTGTGGCGCTGGATGTACGACGGGAACTACGGCCTGGTGAACTACCTGCTGTCCACGGTCGGGATCCACGGACCGCACTGGGCCTCCGACCCGGACATCGCGCTGTACTCGGTGGCCGCGATCGGCGTCTGGATGTCGCTGGGCTACAACATGGTCATCTTCCTGGCCGGCCTGCAGGGGATACCCGCCGAGTACTACGAGGCCGCGCGGATGGACGGTGCCGGTCCGGTCCGGATGTTCCTGCGCATCACCGTGCCCCTGCTGAGTCCGAACATCTTCTTCGTCACCGTGCTGACGGTGATCAACTCCCTGCAGATGTTCGACCTCGCCTACATGATGATGAGCACCCCGGGGTCCGCGGCCGGCACCGCCAACCCTGCGCTGCCCAGTGTCCGGTCGATCTCGTACCTCTTCTTCCAGAAGGCCTTTGTCGAGCACGACATCGGTTTCGGGGCCGCGGTGGCCTTCGTCCTGGTGGGCTTCATCGTGCTGATGACCTTCATCCAGTTCCGCCTTCAGAAGAGGTGGGTGCACTATGCCTGAGGCATCGTCCCGTGCCCGTGCCCCGCGGTTCCGCGCCAAGTCGGTGGCCACCCACGCCGTACTTATCGCGGGAGCGGCGCTGATGCTCGGCCCGTTCCTGTGGGAGGTCATCACGGCGCTCAAGCCGTTCGCCGAGACCACCCGGCTGCCGCCGACCCTCCTGCCGCACCACTGGCAGTGGTCGAACTTCACCGAGGTGTTCCAGTCTCTGCCGTTCGGGCGCATGTTCCTCAACACCGTGCTGATGACGGCCGGACGGACCGCGGCCCAGGTGGTGTTCTCCGCGATGGCCGGCTACGCCTTCGCGCGGATGCGCTTCCGCGGCAGCGGGCTCCTGTTCGGACTGTTCCTTTCGGTGCTGATGGTCCCGGGCCTGGTCTTCCTGATCCCGCAGTACATGATCATCCAGGACCTCGGCTGGCTGAACTCCCTGCAGGGCCTGACCGTCCCCGGGATGTTCAGCGCTTTCGGCACCTTCCTGCTGCGCCAGTTCTTCATGGCACTGCCGCACGACGTCGAGGAGGCCGCACGGCTGGACGGGGCCAACCCCTGGCAGATCTTCTGGCGCATCGCGCTCCCGCTGGCCAGACCCGGTCTGCTGGCGCTCACCATCCTTACCGCGCTGTGGTCGTGGAACGATCTGATGTACCCGCTGGTGATCAGCACCGACCCGCAGCAGATGACCCTGTCCGCAGGCCTCGCCACCCTTCAGGGCGAGCACTTCACCGACTACTCCGTGCTGATGGCCGGGTCGCTGATGGCCACCGCGCCGATGGTCGTCGCCTTCGTCCTGCTGCAGCGGCACTTCATTCAGGGCATCGCCTTCACCGGCAGCAAGGGCTAGCTCGTCTCAACCCCATGGAAGGACACAACGTTGGACGACATCAGGCTCGGCGTCATCGGCCTGGGCAACCGCAGCGACCTGGTCGAGCTGGCCCACCGGCCCGGCTCCGGCTCGGTGGTGGCGGCAGTCTGCGACCGCGACCCGCGTTCACTGGCGAGCGCCGAGGAGCGCTTCGGTACCCATGTGAGGACCACGCCGGACCATCACGAGCTGCTCGACGCCGGACTTGACGGTGTGTTCGTGCTGACCCCGGACCACACGCACGAGCAGATCGGTCTGGACTTCCTCGCGGCCGGGGTTCCGGTCTTCCTGGACAAGCCGATGGCGATCACCACCGAGGGCTGCGACCGGCTGCTCGCGGCAGCGAGCAAGCACCAAACCCCCCTGTACGTCGGCCACAACATGCGACACATGCCGGTCGTGGTGGCCATGCGCAAGCTGATCGCCGACGGAGCGATCGGCGAGGTCAAGGCGATCTGGTGCCGCCACTTCGTCGGCCACGGCGGGGACTTCTACTTCAAGGACTGGCACGCCGACCGGCGCAACACCACCGGTCTGCTGCTGCAGAAGGGGGCCCACGACATCGACGTCATCCACTGGCTGGCCGGCGGCTACACCCGGCGGGTGAACGCCATGGGCGGGCTGACGGTCTACGGCGGCATCGACTCGCGCCGTGACCGCAGCGGGGAGCGGATGACCGAGTGGCTGTCGACGGAGAACTGGCCGCCGCTCAGCCTGACCGGCCTCAACCCGGTGGTGGACGTCGAGGACCTGAGCATGATGCTGATGCAGCTGGACAACGGCGTCTTCGCCAGCTACCAGCAGTGCCACTACACACCGGACTACTGGCGCAACTACACGGTGATCGGCACCGAGGGGCGCCTCGAGAACTTCGGCGACTCCGAGGGGTCGGAGGTCCGGGTGTGGAACCACCGCTCCGACTACCGCGCCGAGGCGGATCTGGTGGTGCGCGTCCACACCCCGGCCGGCACCCACGGCGGCGCGGACCCGGTGCTGGTCGCGGAATTCCTGCGGTTCGTGCAGGAGGGCGGGGCAACCGTCACGTCGCCGGTCGCGGCCCGCGAAGCGGTGGCCGCCGGCCACGCGGCCACCACCTCGCTGCGGGACGGGGGCCGGGTCATCAACATCGCTCCCCTGGACCCAGAGGTGGCCGCGTACTTCGCGAACGGCCAGAAGTGAGCCGGCCACAGGACTGACAGGGGTTCGACGCACCCTCACGGACTCCGCGCAGAGCTCCGACGCCGGTCTCGCCGGTGGTCGCCGGGCAGCACCCGTGACCACCGGCGACGGGCGCGATCACGGTGGCGACAACGTACTCCCGCGCTCGATCAACCGTGTCTCGAGCTCGACACGGGAAGCCCGGACCGCTTCGCCGGCCATCAGACGCAGAAGCGTGCCGGCGGCCAACTCGATCATTTCGCACTCCGGTTGACGAATCCTGGTGAGCACCGGACTGAGCCAGCCCCTCTGGAAGGTCGTCGAACCCGACGCGGCGCCGCAGCCCGTGGCCCTGCCCTGCGCCGTCGTCGGCGGGTACCGCAGGGCCGCCGCCCAGTCCGGGATCAACGGACTGCTGGCCGATCGGCTCCTCCCCCGGACGCCCGCCAGGGACGCCCTGGACCACGCCCTCACCACCTGCGCGCGGCGTGTGCCACCCAACGCACCTGCTGCGTCCGGTGCTCTCGCTCACCCCGCCGCCCTGTCCGATCTGAACCCCCTCGCCTACGCCCGCGCCCGGCGCACCGCCGACGCGGGCCCGATGTTCCGGTTGATCGGCAGCAGGGTGACCCAATGACCTTGGGAGTTGGACGACGACCCGGTCCGGAGTTCACCCACTGACGCGGTCACGTCATGAAAACCTCCTCGACACCCCGTTGCCGCGGGTAAGGAGGCGATGGGGTAACCCCGCCCGCCATCCCACTCGCATCGGGGACCGGTGGCCGGACCTGCCCGGCGACCTCCCGGCTGCCGTACGCCGGTTCGGAGTTACGCCGGGCAGGTCCGGCCACCGACACGAGGTATTCAAGGAAGCCGCGTCCCGGCACTCATCCGCACCGCCGCCGGCACAATGGCCACCCGGCCCGGCCTGGCCATGGAGCGCGGGGTTTCAGCTTCACCGTCCTGCTGCACGCCGCCTGCGACCAGGGCACCACCGCCACCAGCGTGCTCGCGCCGGAGCCGGTGGCGCTCGTGGGAGCGATCGGCCGGGCCGTCCTGAACGATCTACTGCCTGCCGAACACCGTCAGCGCGTCAAGGCCCGCAGCCCCAAGCAAGAAACCGACCAAGTACGGGCCGAACACGGGGAAGCACCCCCAGCCGGCACAGGCCTACACACTCGACGTCAGGTCCAGACCGTCGACCACGGACTTGCATCGCGTCACCGCCGCTGAACGCCACGGTTTTGGGTGTCCGATGGGTCTGCGGCCGCCGGGTGCCCGGCCCTGCGGGGATCATCTCTGGTGGCGGCCCTGGTGTCGATCACCTTGAGTGAGATGAGCCTGGAAGGGCCCGACTCTCGCGCCAAGACCACTGGATGTGATTCACTGAACACACGCTCGTGTATAGAATTGAAACATTTGCAACCAGCAGGAGACGGCGGGCGAGCGCGCCGAGCCCGCGAACAGACCACAGAGCTCGAATGGGAACGACGTGACTCGCCCTGACTCGCAATCCAGTCCGCAGCCCGAGGGTACCCCAGCCGGGTACCGACCCGGTTACGAGATCGCGGCCGAGCGCATCCTTGAGTACATCGTCACGGAGCGGCTCGAACCGGGGAGTCGCCTGCCCACCGAGAAGGATCTGGCGGAGGCCGTCGACATGAGCAGGACGGTGGTCAGAGAGGCGGTGAAGATCCTCTCCGCGGTGGGGCGTGTGTCCGTGCAGAAGGGCCGTGGCATCTATGTCGCCGATCCGGAGGGCGCACGCTGGCAGGAGTCGCTGTCGCAATTTCTTCCGGCCGATCTGCGGCAGGTGGACGAGATGTTCGAGTTCCGTCGTCACGTGGAGACCGTGACGGCGCGACTGGCCGCGCAGCGAGCCGCACCCGCGCAGGTCAAAGCGATCCGCGAGACGGCCGGACAGTCGATGGACGCGGCGCGGGACGGCGACATAGAGGCGTTCACCCGGGCCGATGAGGCGTTCCACGGCGCAATCGGTACGGCAGCGTCGAACATGTTCTTGAGCGCGACGGTCGACTCTGTGCAGCGCCTCCAGCGGCAGGTCAGTGCGATAGGGCTGGCCGGTGTGGCAGGCGGGTCACTTGTGGTGGCCGCTGAGCAGCATCAGGCCATCGCCGAGGCCATCGAGTCGGGGGACGAGGAGCAGGCCGAGACGCTCATGGCCGGGCACGTTGACATGACGATGAGTCAGTTCCAGCGCGAGATCAGCAATCGACTCCTCTCCCGGCGCAATACCTCTCCGTGAGATCCTCACGTGTAGTCGACCTCGACGTACGCGCTGGGCATGCTGAGCCCTATGGAGTACGAACTCCGCACCCCACCAGCAGCCGGAAACCAAGCTCCTCGACTCCACCCAACTCGGGCCGTCCGGAGTCCCTACCGAACCCGGAACGGTTCAGTGCGTCGACGAACCCGGTGTGCCAACGGTCCCGCATCAGCTGCCACTTACCTGACTGGGCGTGCCGCTCACAGCTGGGCTTGCCGCGTCGGGCCTTGTCGATGCCGAGCACCTCAGCACCTCAGCACCTGGCAGCGGCGCCTCGAGGGCCTCATGGGCAACCGTCCGAAAGGCATCCATCAGGGTCGGCCAGCTGCGTCCAGGGCCGATAACAGCTGCCCCACTCACACTCAGTGACGGGCAGTCAGCGCCCAGACTCGACGGGCATGCACCGCTCAAGTCCGAAGACCCGGTATCCGGCGCGGCGCGCAGTGCCGCACCGGAACACCGCCCGCGCGTCAGGTTCAACGACTACCCGCCGCCGGGGTGATCATCTTCACCCCCGGCGGCGGGTCGTCGGGCCGGCTACTTGTCGGTCACGGTGACGACCGCTCGCGCCTTGACCGACGTGCCAGCGACCGTTCCGGCCACGGAGAACCACCCCTCCTTGGCCACCTTGTCCTCCGAGACGGGATCCCAGGTCACATCGACCGACTTGGTCGTGCCGTCGCTGTAGACGGCCTCGGTCTGTGCGGGCAGCGTAGGCATGGCGCTGGCCTTCGTATCTACGGCAACGGTCTTGAAGTCGACGATGGACGTCGCCTTCTGCGGCTCGTACACCTGGAACTCGGCCAAACCGGACTCCGCGCCGATTGGGTTGTCGTACTTGCCATCGGGATCGATGGTGAACTTCACCCAGCTGGTCTTGACGGGCGCATCAAGCGTCACGATATTGTCCGGTTGACCGTCCCACTGGATATCGGTGACCCGCTTGCTGCCACCTTCCCATTCCAGGACTCCTTCCGAGATCCGGTCACCAGAACCTCCGCGATCGACCAGATTGACGCGGTCGATCTCCACCGCAGTGGGGAAGTCGAGCTTGATCCACGGAGTCCGGTCAGCCTTCTTCGCCGCCCAGGAGGTGGCTTTGGAACCGTCGATCGCCTTCGTTCCGAGATAGCGGTCGTCTTGATTGTCACCGTCCGGGACGCCGTTTCGATCTCGGACCGAAGAGACCGTCACCTTTGCCTGATCGGCAATGTTGGTGCTGTGCGCATCGATCGCTTCCTGGTTCGACCGAACCTTCACCCCATCCAACGTCACGACCGCTTCCGCAGTCGCCTTGAATGTGCCGGTGATCGGCTCCTTCAGCACGATGGTGTTACTTCCCGGCACGTTCTCCAGACGGTCATCACTGAACTCGTAGGCGACCGTCGCCTTCGACAGGTTCACCTTCTCGCCGGTGCTGAGGGTTCCCTCAACCGTTCCGACAATCGGCTCTCCCGTCTTGATATCGCTCTTGTTGAGCGACAGCTTCACTTCTTTGAGGAATGCCGGAATGGACAGCTTGCCGGATGCGTCCACGTCGACGTAGAAGTGATCGCTTGCGCGGTACCCGTCCAACTCCGCGGTCACGTTGATTCTGGTGCGCCCCTTCCCGGAGGCCGATACCACGCCGTCGGTTCCCACTTCGGCCACGGACGGATCGTCGCTGGTGAAAGCGAGCTTTGCGGCTCCCAGGTCGATCGGCTGACCGAGGAAGGAGAGTCCTGCCACATGGATCGCGGCGGTGCGGCCATCCGCATCGACTTTCGGATCCAGCTTGATGCTGCCGAGCGCGGTGAGATCTCTCGACGAGAAGGCCTGGACTTCGAGCACGTCGATCGGGCTGCCGTTCTGGCCACCGCCGGGGAAAGAGACCCTCACATAGCGCGCCTGCACGCTGGAGTGGTCAGGATCGACCGGATAGTTGTAGTAGAGGCCTTCCTGTTCCCAGCCATACAGTGTCGTGTCGCTCTTCGGAACGGCCTGCGTTTCCCTCGACGTCGGCAAACCCGCCCCGGACAGGACCGACGTTTCGTTGCCCGTGGTCCACTTGACGCCGTCTTCGCTGTACTCGATCTTCACCTTCTTCGGCACGTCGTAGTAGGTCACATTGTCGGGGTTCGGCATGTGATGGTTGAAGAAGACGTTGACGCGGGTGAGTTCTTGCATCTTCCGCAGGTCGTAGGTGATGCTCGGAGATTCATCGCCGGCCGGCGCGACCCACTTTTCGGAATTGCCTCCCGTCGCGTCATTGATGGTGCCGTCGGACAGCGTGCTCGCGTGCTCGCTGTCGGTGGACACCTGCGGCGTGATCCCCTGCGCGGCATTGAAATCGGGGAGGAGTGTGAGGTAGTTGCGGGTCGAGGTGTAGGTCTTCCCGTCCACTGTGATGTCGGCCCAGTAGCTGTACATCGTCGGCTTGGTGACCTTGTCGGTGAACTTCATGGTGTTGCCTTCGACGACGAACGGCGATTCGTCGGCCGGTACCTCGGTGACCGTGATCTTGCCGGCGGCGTTGTCGCGCTTGCCGTCGACGGTCGCGTAGTGATACTTGATCTCGGAAGGATTGAGGATGTCGACCGTGCCGCCCTTTCGGGTGAAGGCCTTGAAGGTCACCGGGACGTCCTTGTTCGTGGAGAACTGTCCCCAGAACTGCGCCCCCTTCGTGTACATGTTCACGCCGACAAGCGGGAGTGCCGCCGAGATCGCGCCGTCGCTCACCTTGACCGGATACGTGTCGGTCTTGACCTGGGGATCATTCACACCGTCGTCGTAGGTTGCGGTCACCTTGATGGTCGCGGTCCCGTCGCCGACAGCCCTGACCCGGCCGGAGCCGCCTACCTTTGCGACCTCCTCGTTGTCGCTGGTGAACCTGAGCTTCGCCGGCGCCAAGACGTTGGTGTAGTCGTTCATGTAGCTCTCGGCCCTGAGCTGCAGGGCCTTGGTCGAGGTCTGGCTGCTGAACAGCTTGACGCTCGTCATCTTGTAGTCCCTGACCGGGCTCTTCGTCCTGATCTTGATGATCGTGTCAACGGGATCCGTGGTCACCTTGGACGTGTCGATGTTGATGTAGTACTTGTTGCCGTCCCGCTCCATGGTGAACGGAAGCTCGGTCCCCTTGTTCAGCCACTCCACGGCGTCGACCTTGTAGTCGAACGGCCCGATCCGGCTCATCCGATCCTGGCCGCTGAAGCCCGACTTCGCCACGCCGGAGATCTGGTTCTTGATCATGTGCATGTAGACGTACTGGTCACGAGCCATGGCGTAGCCCCACTCGGGACCCTGACCGTGAGCGATGGCCTTCTTCGAATCGGTGTACCAGGCTGGCTTGAGCGTGTAGTCCATGGTGTACGGCATGGTGCCGTACATGGACTCGCGCAGATCAGGCCCGGAGCCGTTGTCCATCCACTTCACGATCGACGCGCGCATGTCCGACAGTTGCTGTGAGGAGACCGGCACCATCGAGAAGATGTTGGTGTTGTCCAGGTTGCTGCTCAGGTTGTCCATGCCGCGGGTCACGGAGATCGAGGAGTCGTAGTTCATGACGTAGCCGTGGCCGTACTGGTTGATCAGTTCCTTCGTTGCCTCGGCCCAGTCGTCCCGCTCATTGCCCTTGGCGTATTGGGTCCAGACGTCCAGGGCCGTGGTGTACGGGTCATTCCATTCCTCATGGGCGACCTTCCTGCCCTGCGGCAGGATTCCATTGTGCCAGCCTCCGTCCGTATACGGTTCGCTGTTCCAGAACGGCCGCTCGTGCAGGGTGATGTCCTGATCGCCGGTTTCCGCATTCGGGTTCGCGTCGATGAGTACGCGGTCGTTGTAGTTGCGGGCCGAGCTCCAGGCGACGTCGACGTTGGAATAAGATTCGGGGCCACCATCGGCGAACAGGTACCACGGGTTGTATCGCGCGACCAGGCCCTGGATGTCGCTTTCGAGAATCTCGGAGCCCCCGTACAGCGATGAGAGGTAGACACCGAACTTCAAACCGTAACGCTCGGCAGCCTCCTTCGCCTGCTGTACGCGGTCCTTCACGTGCCAGGTGCCGTCATCGGCCTTGTACAGCGCGTTGTACTTGTACAGCTTGTTGCTGTCGCTGGGGGTCAGGTTCGCATTCGGCGACGGCCAGTAGTAGATGGTGTTCTGGATGCTTTCTGTCGAAAGCAGAGTCATACCCATCTCTTTGGCCGTCTGGGCCCATTCGTCGTAGTTGAAGTTCGGGTCGTACAGGTTCGGTATGGTCCCTGTGGTGTGTGACAGGGCTGACATCTTCCCGTTGATGAACCAATCGACCGGGTTCCTCTTCACCGTGATGGTGTACTGCTTCGTCGCTGAGGCTCCCTGAGCGTCAGTCACCTTCACGGTGAAGGCGTAATCCTTCTGCGTCTTACCTTGCGCACCGTCCGAGACCGTGCCGTCGATGTGACCGTCGGCCGCCAGTGTGAGCCCAGGCGGCAGTTGGCCATGGGCGACGGTCCACGAGTACCCGGGAGCTCCACCGGCAGCCTGGAATGTGAACGGAGCAGCCTGCGGGGCGATACTCGATGTGTTCCTTTTGCCATCGATCGTTGCGACCATCCCGACGTACGGGTTCTCGTCGTAGGCGTAAGGCAAGCTGTTGGACGGATAGTCGTTCGCCGGCGTATTCGCGTTGCGCTTCTTGAACGCATCCTGATCAACACTGAGGCCGGTCGTGACAACGGACAGCTGATTGTTGGACGAGTTCGGTCCCGCCACGGAGTACGTCAGGTCGGGGATGAGGTCTCCGTTGCCGTCGCACAGTCTCGCGTAGAAGCCGAGGAAGTTCTTGTTCTTGCCGGGGTTCTTGTGCTGAATCTCGATCAGCAGCTTGTTCCAGCCCTGCTTCAGCTGAACGGGATACTTCGTGCCGTTCTTGCTGACCCTGTTCACGACGCTGCCTTGCTGACCGACCTGAGCGTCGTTTGCGAACAGCCGGTACACGCCCGAGCCGCCAACCTGCCACTGAACGTCCTGCGCGGTCGGGCTGTAGACATAGCTGGCGGCCACAACCCACTTGTCGGTTGTGGCCTGGCCCTGCTTGACGTCGAAGTAGCCCATCAGGTCGTTGTAGTCGTCGTAGTTCCGATTGAAGATGCGATCGTCGAAGTACTGCCAGGTTGACGTCTCGTTGCTGCTCGGGTCCGCGAGCGAGGTGCCGATGGCGGGAACAACGGGTTCGGGAGACTGCTCGACCACCGGATGGGCGTAGGGACCGGAGACCACCCATTGGTTCAGGTATGGCGCCGTGCCTCCAGTTTGAGCCGCGTGGGCTTGCGACCCCGTGAGTACACCGCCCACCGCACCAGCGAGTGCGAGCGCGATCGCGACGACGCCGCATTGGATCTTGCGCAAACTTTTCATTTGACCTCCTTGCACTTGTCGAGATAGCCGATACACCGCCGATGTGGATCTTCAGCAGCTCGTTCACTCCCACGGCCGTCCTCGCGTCGCGGGACCGAAGCCTCCTCCATCCAGGGATACGAGGATGTTTCACATCCTCCCCATGGTCGCGAGTAGTAGATCAGATCTATTCTTGCTCGACAAGGGTTCGCGACAGCGTCACGCTCTCGTCGACTCGTGACGGGTCCTGCAGAGGATCACGGAAGACGGCGCAGCCGACGACGGGCAGGGCTCGAGCCACATCAGGAAGGTCGCTGCTCTCAAAGACTCCGCCACCGCCGAGGCGGTGCTGCCGGACTCCGGTGGCCTTCCTGCGGACTGGGCACCAACGCAGGCGGTCCAGGTCACCAAAGGCATCCCGGACAACTGCAGCTTCCGTTCAGTGGGGTCGGCGGTCGGCGGTCGGCAACATCCTGCGGACCAGACCCGCCGAAGGGTTGACCGGGGAGGCACACACCCGACGCGGACTGATCGTCGCCGACCTGGTGGAGCGCCGAATCCGGCAGGACCTGGTCGGCAGCGACCCGCTGCTGCTGGAACTCCTCTGGCACCGGCTCTGGGAACTCGGCCGTATCGAGAAGTTTCCGATCTATGCGCTCGGACTGGTCGACGTCGGGCTGTGGGACCTCGCCTGCAAGGCCGCGGAACTCCCCGTCCAACCTGGGTCAGGAGTTGGCGGAGGCCGACGACACCTGGCACCAGGGACCGATGCGGGACTTCAGCGTGGCCTCGGACCTCCGACGGCCCTCTGAAAACGGGGACTTCATCCCGGCTGGTGCGGTCGACCATGTACGGACCTTCGCCCAGTACAAGGGCAGCATCACCGGCGCCCTGCGGATAGCCCATCTGTACATGGCCATCCCAAACACATCGAACTACGAGCGGTTAACCGCTGAGGAGACCTCGGTGTCCGACGCCATTGGGTGCGGCGTCGGACACCGAATTGCTTGTCAGCCGATCGCGGTATCGAAGATGTGCTTGGAGGTCTGGCTGGCCGCGGCGCTTTGGTCGACGTTGCAAAGGGTCACGTAGAAAACGGTTTCGCCCGCATGCAGCGGCACGGTGGCTGCGTAGACGCTGACCTCATGGTTCAGCTTCCCGCTACCAGAGTTGATGTACGGCAGGCCGGCCGGAATGTCGCTCACTGAACGGTGGATCCAGGCTGATGTGCCGGTGAGCCGAGATCCGAGGAGGCGCGCAGCTCGACCACCTGCCCTGGCTTGTCCAGTTCGAGAATGGTGATCTCGTTGGGGCCCACCTGCCACAGCGGGGCCGGGGCGTAGAGGGTGCGCTGTGGGCCGACGCGCCAGTAGCGGCCGAGCAGGAATCCGTTGATCCAGCAGAATCCCTTCGTCCAGCCCTCGAGGGCGAGGAAGCCGTCGGCGGGCTCGTCGATGGTGATCGTTGCCCGATGCAGGGACGGCCCCAGGCTGTTCTGGCCGGTCGACGCCGGTGGGGTGTCCAGCGGGATCGGCCGGTGCTGCCAGCCGAACACGTACCGCTGCCCGATCAGCACGCCACCCAGGATCCCCTTACGGTCGGCCAGGTCTGGGCCGAAGTTGACCCGTCCCTGGTTCTCCACCAGCACGTCCAGGGTTACTTCGGCTCCATTGCCGCGGATCGCCAGGCTCTTCTGCGGCGCGTTGCGTTCGAGCACACCCGCCGGCGCGCCGTCGATGAACACCTGGGCCCGGTCATGCAACTCGCGTATCTCCAGCGTGGTGTCCCCCGGCGGTACGGACACCCGGGCCCGGTAGTGGACGAGCCCGGTGGACTGGCCCAGTTCTTCCATACTCAGCGGCGTCGGCGACTCGATCGGGTCTCGCAGCGGAGCCGGACCGTCCAGCAGCGCGCCGACCGCTCGCGTAGGAACCGACTGCGGGGCGAGTCGCGCGGGCGCCATCGGCAGCGGCGTGTCCGGGACGGGCAGATATCGGGCGATCACCTCGCGGTACCGGTGGAACTTCTCGGTCAACTCCCCGGATTCGCCGATCGGCGCGTCGTAGTCGTAACTGGTGACGGTCGGCTGGTACTCGCTGTCCTGGCAGTTCGCGCCGTTCCACAACCCGAAGTTCGTCCCTCCATGCGCCATATAGAAGTTCACCGACGCCCCCGTGCGGAGAATCGCGTCCAGTTCGGCGGCTGCGCTCTCCGCCGAACGGACATGATGCGGCTCGCCCCAGTGGTCGAACCAACCGTTCCAGAACTCCATGCACATCGCCGGACCGCCCGGCTGGAAGCGTCGCAGCGCGGCGAACGCCTCATCAGTGCGGGATCCGAAGTTCACCGTGGCATGGACCCCGTCGACCATTCCCGCGCTGAGCGTCGAATCGGCGGGCCCGTCCGATGTCACGAACGGACCGACTGCCCCGCGGGCCCGCAACCCCTCGAAAAGATGGCGAAGGTACGCGGCGTCGTCGCCGAAGCTCCCGTACTCGTTCTCTACCTGCCAGGCCACGATCGGACCCCCGGACGTGGCCTGCAGCGGCACGAGTTGTGGCAGCAGCGCGCCGAACCACTGATCCACGGCGGCCAGGTAGGCGGGACTGCCGCAACGCAGGCGTACCGACGGGTCGGCGAGCAACCGGGCCGGCAGCCCGCCGAACTCCCATTCCGCGCAGATGTACGGGCCGGGGCGTACGATCACGTCCAGGCCGGTTTCGCCGGCCAGTCGCACGAACCCGGCGATATCCCGCCATCCCTCGAAATCGAACTCGCCCGGCGTGCGCTCGTGAAAGTTCCACGCCACGTAGGTCTCAAGGGTGTTGAGGCCCATGGCGCGAAGCCGGAGCAGCCGATCGCGCCACTGTTCCGGGTGCACCCGGAAGTAATGCATCGCCCCGGACACGATCCGATGCGGTCTGCCATCGCGGCGGAATCCGTCCGCCTTGATTGTCAGTGTCACTTAACACTCCCCGCAGTCAGGCCGGAGCGCCAGAAACGCTGAAGCGCAAGGAAAGCTATCACCAGTGGAATCACCGACAAGAATGCGCCAGTAATGGTGACGTTATAGGGCACGCCGTTGTCGAATTCCGCGCGCCAGTTTGCCAGCCCGACAGTGACGGGTTGCAGCTTGTTGTCGCTGAGCATCAACACCGGGAGAAGATAGTTGTTCCAGATGCCGACGAACTGGAACAGAAAGATGGTGACCAGTGCCGGTGACATGACCGGCATCGCGATCCGCCAGAAGATGCGCGCTTCGCTGGCGCCGTCGATCCGTCCGGCCTCGATCAACTCGTAGGGCACCGCCTCTGCGGCGTAGATCCGGGCGAGGTAGACACCGAACGGGCTGACGATGCTGGGCAGGAAGACGGCCCAATAGGTGTTCACCAGGTCGAGCGAGCTGAACATGAGATACAGCGGAAGCGCGAACATCGATGCCGGAATCAGTACTGCGCCGAGCACGATGTTGAAGGCCAGATTGCGTCCACGGAAGGAATACTTCGCCAACGCATAGCCGGCCATCGCGGATACGAGGGTGGCCACGGCAGCGCCACCGACGCTGTACAAAACGCTGTTGAGAATCCACCGGCTGAAGACACCGTCCTCCTCATGGAAGACGTCCCGGATGTTCGCCCACAGATCGAAATGAGAGAACCACAGACCATTGGTGGTGAATAGGTAGCCTCTATTCTTGGTGGCACTCACCAGCAGCCACCAAGACGGAATCAGCGTGTAGATCGCAAACAGCAGCAGCACCAGGAAGACGCCGGAGCGGCTGGCCAGTGGCACTTTAGGTGTGGTGCCGGATCGAGTTGCAACCCTGGTGGTCATGCGCCGAGTCCCCTGCGTTGAGTAAATTTCATGAATCCGAAAGAGGCAACGAAAGTGAACACCGCCAAGATGACGGATTCGGCTGCCGCCAAGCTGTAGTTGTTGGTGTTGGAGGCGTACTGGGCGGCCATGATAGGCGTGTAGGTGATGGTGACCGAGGGCGCCTCTCGCTGCAGGATCGCCGGCTCGGTGTACAACTGCGCGGTGCCGATGATCGAGAAGACCGTTGTCAGGATCAGTGCCGGTCGCAACAGCGGGATCTTCACGTGCCAGGCCAGCCGCCACCCGGAGCACCCGTCCATCACCGCCGCCTCCGTCAACTCACCCGGAATCGCCTGCAACGCGGAGTAGAGGATGAGCATGTTGTAGCCCGTCCACGCCCAGGTCAGCATGTTGCCGATCGAGACCAGCGCCAGTCCGCCGGACAGGAAGTCCACGTTCATACCGATGTGCTTGAGTGCGGCAGTGAAAGGGCTGACGCTGGGCACATAGAGAAACGACCACATGATCGCTGCGATCGCTCCGGGCATCGCGAAAGGCAGAAAGAAGATCACCCGAAAGATGCGCTTGAACCGGGCAGACCGCGAATCGAGCAGCAACGCCAGCAGCAGCGCCAGCCCGAGCATGACCGGCACCTGGACGACCCCGAGCAGGAGCACACGCAGGATCGACCTCAGAAAGTTATCGTCGTGCAGTGCCGTAATGTAGTTCGACAAGCCGGCAAATACCTCTGTGGGTTGTGACAGACCCAATCCAGAACGGTGCAACTTGAAGAAGCTCTCGTACAGGGCGTAGCCGATCGGCGCAAGCATCACCGCCATGAACAACAGCCCGAACGGCGACAGGAAAAAAATCGCCGAAAGGGTGCGCCGTCGTCCCGCCGAAGACCGCTGGGCCTTGGCCCTGCGCTTCGTGACCGGGAGATCTTGCTCAACCATGTTGATCGTCATTTTGGTTCCTCGTCCGCGCCGAACGCGATGGAGCGCTGCTCCTCACGGCCGACGTCGCTCACGCAAACCTTTCCTGGCTGAATCCCCGGTCGCCCGCCGCAGCGTGACCCGATCGTTCGCGATCCTGATCCGCTGCGGCGTGCGATGGAGGCGGCATCGCCGTGACTCGGCCTAGCCGACAGACAATCCCTGACTCTTCATCGCCGCGACCGTCTTGGTCTGCAGGGTCTTGGCTACATCGGAGATCGATCCCTGGCCCTGTGCCGCGCTCTTCAGCCCGTCGACGAAGTCCGACTCGACCTGGGGCATCGTCGGACCCCAAACCCAGTTCGGGTTGGTGTTCTCTGCCGCGGCCTTGAACACCTGATAGATGTTCTGCCCGCCGAAGTAGGCAGACGGCTTGTTGACGGCCGGCAGGTCCAGACCGCTCTTGGCCGCCGGGTAGATACCTGTGTTCTTGATCAGATTCGTGAGGCTGTCCGCGTTCGTGCTGAACCAGGTCGCGAATTCGGTGGCCTCCTTCGGATGCTTGCATCCCTTGAGTACCGCCGTGGTGGACCCGCCGTTGTTTCCCGCAGCCTGCTCGCCCGCGTTCCACTGCGGCATGGGCGCGACCGCCCATTTGCCGGACAGCTTCGGCAGGTTCTGCTCGATCAGCGGCGCCGCCCACACCGCGGTGATCACCGAAGCTATGTGTCCGTCCTGCGCTTCCTTGAACCATGTCGTGTCAAGCGGCGCGGCACCGGTCTTGAGGAGCTTCTTATCCAGAAGTCCCTGCCAGTACTGGGCGACCTTCTGCGTCTGAGGACCGTCTACCGTCACGTGCCACTGATCATTCGCCGTGCCGAACCAGTGTCCGCCTGCCTGCCAGGTGTAACCGGCCATGTCATAGGAATCCACTGGAGCGTTGATCAGGAAGTTCGCTGGGTTTGCGGCATGGAACTTCTTCGCGTCTGCAGCGAAGTCCTTCCACGTTTTCGGCAGAGGCAGTTTGTACTTGGCGAACAGGTCGGTGCGGTAGATCAATGCCGTCGGGCCAGTGTCCACAGGGATGCCGAAGACCTTGTCCCCGAAGCTGGACTGCTTCCACGTCCACTCGACGAACTGATCCTTGCTCGCATTGGCGTACGCGGAGACATCCTCCAGCGCGCCAGTGACCGCGAAGGTCGGCAAGGACTCGTTGCCCACCTGCGCAAGACACGGAGCGTTACCCGCCTTCACCGCATTCTGCATCTTCGTATAGCCACCGCCAGAACCGGACGGCACCTTGCTGAAGTTGACTCTGATGTTCGGGTGGGTCCTGTTCCACAGCGCCACCGACTTGTCATAGCCCGGCGCCCAACCCCAGAAATCGAGGCTCACCGAACTCGAGTCCTTACTCGGACTGCCGCTGCTCTCCTTGCCTGAACTGCACGCGTTCATCGTCACCAGAGACGCGACCGCGAGGACCATCGCGCCAACGCGCGCAATCCCTCGTGGAGCCATTTGGATTCTCCTATGTTTCATCCGGCCCTGCGGGCTGGCCAGAAGTACGGGCCTGAGTGTTCGCCATGAGTCCGGCCGGACGCGGCTGCCGACTGAGGCGCTGATGCTTGCCGGCAGCCACGTGCGGCGGGATCTCGATGCGTGTGGTGTTCGGTGCAAGGAGAGGCGGCGTATGCCAAACGCGTCGCACACGGTCCAGGACCCGCCGGTTCGGGGTGATAGTGATGTCGGCCGGACTGAAGGTTGTGTTGTTGGGGACGAACTGGCGCCGCCCCACGTGGTCTACGCCCTTCCCCTGGAGGCAATCTCGGCTCGTCGGTGCCAGGCATGGTCGAGTATGAGAGTCATACTCTCGGCACGTCAAGATTTAGATCAGATGAATCCCAGAATCGGGTTGCTCCTTGGCCCTAGTACATCTGAGATATGAGAAGTGCGTGGGGGTGTGCGGCGACCACTGGAGCGGCGTAAGCGCTGGATAGGAGCCGATCACAACGTCCATCTCACCCGGTCGGCGTACGATCTCCCACGCGCGACTTCCGAAGATGAATCTGATTCTTCAGTCGCCGTCGAGGCGTGCGGCGCCCCAGAGGCGTCCAGCGTGCACAGCTCCCCGGATGGTGGGGGCGGTTCGAACCGAGACCGGTCTCGAGGCCGCCGTCTGCTGTCGACCCAGGGCTTGCCAGGCGATGGTGCCGTTCTGGACGGAGTGGTCCTCGTCTGAAGTTCCCCCAAGGCCGGGTAGTTAGCGTTTTCGCAGGTCACGCAAGGGGGGGCCGTTTCCTGTGTGACTGCCGCGTAGCGTCCGGTGCGGACTCTCTTGATCATTCCTTTCTCGGTCCAGCGCGCGAGTTGTCGGTAGGTGGCGACGAGGGTGACGTCGCCGAGGAGCTCGGCGATGTCCCGTGAGCGCCAGAGCCGTTCGCGTTCTGCCTGCAGGATGGCCAGGACGCGTGTCATGCGGTTGCTGGTCTGGCCGGGGCCGACGTACTGGGGGACCGTGGTCGTGGGCAGTGCGGGCTCCTGCACCGGCAGCGGCAGCGGCAGCGGCAGCGGCAGCGGCAGCGGCAGCGGCAGCGGCAGGAGAGTGATCGTCGTCGAGTTCACGGCCTTGCTGCTGTCGGGGCGGCCGTCCATTTTCCGTTCCGCGCAACGGGATGTGGGGAACTTCACCTTGCGGGTGCTGACGCGGGCCCGCCGTGCGGGCGATAGCGCCGACAGGACGCGCCGGCCGATCTCTCCGATGCCATGCTCGAACACTCTTTCCGCGCATACCAGCAGTTCACGGGCAGCTTGGAGGGCAATGGTGAATCCGCAGCGGTCGGGATCGGTGCCCGGCTGGGACTCCGCTGCCTGGACCATGGTGCGGCGCAGGAGCTGGTAGAGGGTGAGCAGCGCCCACATCTCCTGCTCGACGCCGACCGGGTCGTGCGAGCGCAGGACGCGTCCGTGCAGGATGGTACCGGGCATGCCCGGCCCCCTCCGTGGTCGCGTCTGTTGCCATAACATCCCAACCTACCCGGCGGGACTGACAGTTGAGGCCTCTTGATCGCCACGGACTCGCTCACCTCATCGCGGGGTGCACGGTCTTTCGCCCTGAAGGCGAAACCTCTATCTCCTGTCCTGCTCCGCAGGAGTCCGATTCCTCCCCGGCTGAAGGCCGGGGAGGAATCGGAGGAACCCGGTGAACCGCCACACGGTCGAGTTCCCGATGCCGCGCGACTCCAGCATCTGAACTCCGGCATCTGAACTCCCGCACCTGAACTCCAGCATCCGATTTCCCCAGGTGTTCACCCGACGGTGACCACCCAAGGGATAGCTGTACGTTACATTCTTGCCGTCTTCCGTCGAGATCCCCCACTTCCGGCGGACTTCACCCGCTCGTTCCCACCGCGATCTCGGACCTTCCCCCCTGCACGCCAGGCGGTTGCCTCGACCGGTCACGCCGACCCCGAGGGCCGTCGGTCCGTGCTGCCACGCCCCGGTCCGGGCACCGCACATCGAAAGGATCATTCGGATGACCCACGTCGAGGGCCCCTCCGACCACCTTCCCGAGACGAACCCCGACGGCTCGCTGGCCGGGACCAGCGGCCGCGTCCCCGCGGGCGCCGCCGCTTCTCTCTTCCGGTCCGGTCTGAGCCGTCGTCGGCTGCTCCAGGCGGTCGCGGCATCGGCGACGGTCGCGGCGACCACCGGGGTCACCGCAGCGGCCGGCGCCGGCAAGGCCTCCGCCGCACCGGCGCAGGCCACGACGGTCGACACCGGCTTCACCGGCACGATCGCCGACCTCAAGCACGTGGTGATCCTCATGCAGGAGAACCGCTCCTTCGACCACTACTTCGGCATGCTCCCGGGCGTCCGCGGATTCGGCGACAAGCAGGCCCTGCAGTACCCGAACGGCACCACCGTCTTCCAGCAGCCCGACGCCAAGCGCACCGACGGCGGCTACCTGCTGCCGTTCCGCCTGGAGACCGGCAAGTACAACGCCCAGAACGCGGGCGGCCTGCCGCACGGCTGGACCGACGGCCACAACGCCTGGGCGATGGGCAAGAACAACGGCTGGGTCGCCGCCAAGGGCGAGCAGACCATGGGCTACTTCACGGGCGAGGACATCCCCTGGCAGTACGCCCTGGCCTCGCAGTACACCGTCTGCGACCACAACCACTGCTCGACCGCCACCAGCACCAGCCCCAACCGGATCTACATGTGGTCCGGCAGCGTCGACCCGACCGGTGCGAACCGCGGACCGGCCATCAACAACGGCGGTGACTACGGCTACCGCTACACCTGGAAGACCTACCCCGAGGTCCTCCAGGAGGCCGGGGTGTCCTGGCAGACCTACGTCAACAACGACACCGACAGCAACTGGCTCGGTGACTACACCGACAACACTGTCCGTTCCTTCGCGGCGTTCAACCCCAACCAGCCCGGCGCCGACAAGTCGCCCGACGGACTGCTCGCGCGCGGTAACGTGCTCCAGACCCACACCCAGCCCACCGGGCCCAACTCCAACCAGAACCTCGACTACGTCCTCAAGGACTTCATCGCCGCCTGCAAGCCCGGCGCCGAGCGTCCGCTGCCCGAGGTCTCCTGGATCGTCGCTCCGTACCTGTGGTCGGAGCACCCGGCCGGCGCGCCCGACTACGGCGCGGTCTACACGGACCGGGTCATCCGGGCGCTGCGTGAGAACGAGGAGCTCTGGAAGTCCACCCTCCTGATCCTCACCTTCGACGAGAACGACGGCTACTTCGACCACGTGCAGGCGCCGCTCGCGGAGCCCGGCACCGAGGGCGAGTTCGTGGGTGGCCAGCCTGTCGGTCCGGGCGCCCGAGTTCCGATGATCTTGATCTCGCCGTGGACGCGCGGTGGCTGGGTGTCCTCCGAGGTCTTCGACCACACGTCCATCATCCGGTTCCTGGAACACTGGACCACGACCCTCGGCAAGCCTGCGATCTGCCCGAACATCAGCGAGTGGCGCAGGACGGTCTGCGGCGACCTGACCTCGGCGATCGACTTCTCCACGGCCGACACCTCCGCTCCCGAACTGCCGTCGCCCGACATACTCGTCGCGGCCGCGGAGCACGACCGGACCCTGCCGTCGATCGCCAACGCGATCCCGGCCGCCGGGAAGCAGTCGATGCCGGAGCCTCCGTCCGGGCGCCTCAAGGTGCGGCCCGTCCCCTATCAGCAGCACGCCACCGTGACCGTCGACCGCGCCGGCGGCAAGGTCGCCGCGGCCCTCACCAACGAGGGCTCGCGGGGCGTGAGCATGCAGGTGTTCCCGGACGCCCACCGCGAATTCGCGGCGACGCCGTTCACCGTCACCAAGGACGGCGCCAAGAACTACGTGTGGGACACCGCGACGACCGACGGTAAGTACTCCTTCTCCGTCTACGGCCCGGACCGGTTCGTGCGGTCCTTCGCCGGAAGCGTCGTCCCGGCCGGCCGGAACACCGGCGCCGTCCCCCGGATCGAGGCCGAACTCGTGCCCGGCCACCGCACGTTGCGGCTGGCGCTGTCCAACGGCGGCCGTGACCAGGTCCGCTTCACGCTCACCGCCAACGACTACGAGGGCGGTCACCGGACGGTGTACGTCGGCCAGGGCGCACCCACGGTCATCGAGTGGCCGACGAACAACGACGGTTACTACGACGTGATCGTCACCGCCAACGACGGCTTCCGCTACCGCTACGCGGGCCGGATCAGCTGACGCCCCCTGGCAGGCTCGCCGACTTCGAGCGAGCCTGCCAGGGCCCCATCGCCGGTGACGCGTCCCCCGCAGCGACCGGCTCATCCGCCACCCCTCGACGCGTCTGGGCGTTGCCCAAGTCAGGTCCAGCGCAGGACACTTCGTGCTGTTGCCGACAGGGCATCGGCGCGGCGAATGCCGGCCCTCGCGGCCTCTACGGATGCTCAACCCCAGGCCCCTGCAGGTCATGGCGCCGTGAGGCTCACGTGCTTCCTTTGGAATCCGTAGTGACGTGGCGTCCATCGGCCTCGTGCCGGGTGTCGGCTGTCGCGTGTGGGTGCGCAGATCGAATGCGTGACCGTTTCGCGGGGGCGTCGTTGAACAGATGACAGCACCACGGGCAGAGAGAGAGGGGGTGCCGGTGAGTCGGAGGCTGCGGTTGGGCGAGGGCGAGGTGGCCCGTACCGCCTGTGCCCGTGGTCTGCTGCGTGTAGGAATGGTGGAGAAGACGGGCAAGGTGCTGTCGGCTGCGGTGCTGGCCCAGCGGGTGGGCTGGGCGGCTGATCTGGTGTCCGGCATGGCCGCTGATCTGCTGGCCGCGCACTGGAACGCCACCGACGTGAACACGCTCGCCTCCGGCACGGCGCGGGCCGGGCTGCCGTCGAACGCGTGGATGGCGCTGCGCCGTCTGGGCTGGATCACCGGCCCGGCCGGGGGCATCCGCGTCAATGACCGGATCGTACGGATGGCCCAGGAGAACGCCGCAGTGTAACTGCACGTCGTTCCCTACGGCCGGGGCACGGGACGTTCGCCGGTGGCGTCGGACGGCTGGTTGACTTCTCACCTCTCTCCCCGTCGGCGAGCGCGTCGGAATCGCCTTCTCGGGCGGCCTCGACACCTCGGTCGTGGTCGCGTGGATGCGCGACAAGGGCGCCGTCAGCCGCGCAGCGGCAGGGGCTTCGGCCCGGCCGGCCCACGGCCTCGGAGATGCGGATACTCAAGGACGCGACGGCCGCCGCCGGGCGCGACCTCGCCGAGCTGGAGATGATCGGCGGCACCCGTGCCCTCTTCCCCGACGACACCTATTGCGCCGACCTCGCCCAGGCCCTGGATGCCTTACCGCAACTGATGGCGGCGAAATTCACCACCTTCTGCGTCAAACCCTCGCAGTTCGCCGACGACCCCGACGGTATCGACGCCTTCTGCCGCGAGGTGATATGCCGCGTCGAATCCCTGACCCCTTGAAGGATCCCGATGAAGAGGAACACCGCAAGTCTTCGCGGGACAACGCCGCACAGCACCTCGGTGTCGGCCTCCACGCCCTCAGGCAGCGGCTGCGGCCCGCCGACCGCGACCGCGACCGCGACCGCGAGTGAGGGTCAGGCCGGGCGCCGGGTGCTGGCTCGCACCCGCAGTTGGCTGGGGACCACCGTCGGCTTCTCCACGGTCTCGCCACCGAGCCGCCTGAGCAGCATGTCGACCGCCGCCTCTGCCTGGTCGACCGGTCGCAGGTCGATGGCCGTGATGGGCGGGTCATACTGTTGCGCGAAACGGCTGTCGATGCCGATCGCCAGCATCAGGTCCCGCGGGATGCGCACCCCCCGTTCCCAGCAGGCACGGGTGGCGCCTTCGCTGTACTGCTCCGCGGAGGCGATCAGTGCGTCCGGCCGCTCCCCGGTGTCCAGCAGGGCGCAGGTGGCGCGGTACGAATCGGCCTCCAGCCGATCGAGTGCGACGTGGGCGACGAACGGGCGCATGCCGTGCTCGGCGCACCAGGACTCGTACGCCTGCTCCCCCTCCATCGCCCACGCCCAGGAGGAGCGTGCGGAGAGCAACGCGATACGCCGCGCTCCCTGTTCGTGGAGATGGTCGAGCAGTTCGCGCATGTTCCGCTCGTTGTCACCCGAGACGTAGAACGGGCGGTCGGGGCGGGCCGGATCGCGCTCGATGGACACGACAGGTATCCCCATGCCTTCCAGCATGTCGATGCGCGGGTCGTCGGAGCCCGGGTCGCAGAGCACGACGCCGTCCGGGCCGATGAGCCGCCACTCGTGCTCGGTGCTGATCCGCGGCGTCAGCAACAGCCCGTATCCCTCGCTGAAAGCGGCCCGCGCGGAACCGGAGGCGATCGACATGTAGTAGTCCAGGCCGATCATGTCGTGCTCGTTGCCGCTGACGTCCCGGTGGGGCAGGACCAGGGCGATCGTGCCCGTTCGGCCCTGCCGGAACGCCTGGGCCGTCCGACTCGGGCGGTAGCCGAGAGACTCCGCGGTCCGGCGAATGCGGTCGCGGGTCTCCTGGCGGAGCTTGCCCTTGCCGTTGAGGGCGTCGGAAACCGTTGTCACCGAGACCCCAGCGGCGGCGGCGACGTCGCGGATCGTCACCCGGCCGCCCATGGTCTTGGTCACCTTTGCCACGAATCCACCAGAGTCAATCGTATCCCTGCCTGAACCTGTCCTGAGCCAGTATGAAGTCAACCATGAAGCAGCGCGGTCTCCCCGATGCCCGCAGTGCTCCGCGGTGCGGTTGCGTGACGACGGACCGGCCGGCCGCCGGTACGGACCGTCCCGAGGGATCAGCTAGTCCTTGCCGGTTCGGGCCGCGTCCACACCTCGCCGACCCGCCCCGCCACGATGCGCCCGTCGCGCACGAGCCGGCGGGGTCCGGGCTCGTTGCGCAGGGCGTCTGTGAACGTGGTCGCGGCGAGGACCACGAAGTCGGCCCGCCCTCCGACGCGCAACTCGCCGTACGGTACTCCGACGGCCTTGGCGGCGTGGTCCGCGACGAGCCGCCACGCCGTCTCGACGCCCTTGTCGTCCTCGTCGCTGAGCGGAAGGGCGTGCCAGGCCAGGCGCGCCGTGTCGAGCGGGTCGAGGTTGCCGAACGGCTCCCAGTTGTCCTGGAGGTTTCCGGTGCCCGCCGCGACTGTCACCCCGGCGGCGAGCAGCTCGTTCGCCCGCGAGACGCCCCGGTAGGGGTAGGAGCCGCCGAGGTTGGAGGGGCAGACGGTCACCGTGATCTGTGCCTCGGCCACCTTGGCGACGACGCGTCGCGCGTCGTCGTCGGGGTAAGTCTCCAGCGCTCCCACGTGGTTGGCGTTGACCATGCCCTGCATCCCGTGGGCGATGGTGCGCTCCGCCAGTGGCTCCAGCAGCCGTTCGCTGGGGTCGGTGAAGTAGTCGATGTTGATGTCGATGCCGACGCCGAATCGCTCGGCGAGTGCGAAGACCTGGTCGAGGTGGGTGAGTTGGTCCTCCCAGGACCGTTCGTTGTTGGGCCAGCCGCCGACCCGGTGGGCGCCGGCGGCGAGGGCGGCGGCGACCAGGTCGTAGGCGCCTGGGTCCTGGACGAGGCCCTCCTGCGGGAACGCCGTCACCCGCAGATCGACCAGGTCGGTGTACTTCTCGCGTGCCCGCATGACGCCCTCGAACGAGGTCAGCCCGGTCACGGTGTCGATGTCGGCCTGTCCCGCGACCGTTCCGACGCCCTGCGCCGCGGCCAGTCTCAGGAACTCCCCCGCGCGGTCGGTCACGTCAGCCTGTGTGAAGGCGGCCTTGAGATCGCGTTGCCGCTGCATCATCTGCGGGCGGTCGGTGAGCCGGTCCGGCAGCCCGAGCCGGCTGATCAAGCGGCGACTGAGTGCCTTGTCGGGGTGGCTGTGGGGTTCGACGAACGGCGGGGCGATCAGCCCGCCGTTCGCCGCCACCCGCTCGCGGGCGTCGAGGCCGGCACCCGCCCCTGGGCCGAGCGCGACGATGCGTCCGTCGCGCACCACAACGTCGACGGTGCGCGGGCCGCCTTCCGCGCGGTGTGTCGCGTTGTCCACGATGAGGTCGGCGGGGAGGTCAGAAGCCGTCACGGTTGATGTCCTTGTAGAGAAGGTAGGAGGCTCGGGTCGATCCGGTCGCGTAGAAGTACTGCGGGCAGTACGGCGCCATGTAGACGAAGTCGTCGGCCGCGACCTCCACATGGTCGTCCCCGAGGTAGTAGAGGCCCTGGCCCTCGAGCATGTAGAGCCCGTGCTCCTGGTGGTGGACCTCCACCATGGTGAACCGCGCCCCGACGTCGAATCGCATGACGTTCATCGCCATGTCGAAGCGCTCGTCGAGGGGAAGCAGGGGCGCGTAGGTGCCGCCGATGGTCTCGTCGGGGATGTGGGTGACCTCTTCGACGTGGCCGAGGACGACATCGGGGTCGGGGACTGCGGGCACGCGTTCGTAGCGACGCTTGACCCACAGGACTCGTGCCGCGCCCACCGCGTCCATGTCGAACTCGACGCCGTCGGGGAGAAAGAGGAAGCCGCCGGGCTCCAACTTGTGGGAACCGTCGCCGGTCCGTACCCGGACCTGGCCGTCGAGGACGTAGAGGAAGTTCTCGAAACCGGCGCCGAGCGGGCGCACACTTCTGCCGCCCGGTTCGAACTCCAGGAGGTACTCGCCGAAGCGGGCCGGGAGCGACCGCGGGGTGGCGAGCGGCTTGGCGATCACCCCGTGCAGATGGGGAAGCGCGTTCTCGACGAGGTTGTCCGGGCACATCAGGGTGTACGCGCTGCGGACGCGTCCGCGGTTGGCACTCACGTAGTCGGCGCGAACCGGCTGGCCTTCCATAATCAACTCCATTACTGAGGCAGGGTGTTCGGGGGATTCGGAGGCCTCAGCCGCGGTACTGGCCGTCGGCCAGCACGGCGGCTCCGTCGACCTCGACGCCCGGCCGCTGCACCACCATGTCGACGTGGACCGGCGACTCCCAGTCGGCGCCGGTGTACTCGGGGAACGGGTGGCCGAATGCGATGTGCACGCCGGGCACGTTCTCGTCGAACAGCAGGTTCCCGGTGATGTCGGGCAGGTCCCGGTTGGTTCCCAGCGCGAGTTCCCCCAGGCGCAGCCCTGACGGGGCCCGGGTGAGCCAGTCGCGCAGCCTTGCTGCAAGGTCGCCGTCGGGATGCCGCAGGCCGACCGCGCGGCCCGCGGCGACCTCGATCATCAGCGGCTCGTCGAGCAGACCGGACTCGGCGTTGAACGGGTAGCCGATCACTGAGACCGCCAGCGTCCCGTCGGCGGACAGCGGCGTGCAGAACACCTCGCCCTGCGGCAGCCTGCCGCCCTGGCCGCCGCACTGGTACAGGCCCGTGAACGGCGTCCACGGCCGGGCCGGATCACAGCTCAGGGTGAGGTCGGTGCCGGTCCGGCTGGTGATGTGCACCGACCGGCAGCCGCTGAGGAGGTCCCGCACACCCAGCGTGAACCGCGCGACGCGCGTGTAGTCGACGGCCATGCCGATCCCGAGGCAGACGTCGTCCAGCGCCGGCATGTGCGCATGGCGCGCGCCGAGTCGTTCGAGCTGTGCCCAGAACGTCGGGTCCCAGGCGAGCAGGTCTTCGGGATCGGCTGCCGCGAACAGCGTGACGGTCGGATCGTGCGCGTCCAGCACGTGCTGGATCTCCTGCCGGGCCGCCTGGTACCCGTCGATGATGTCGGGGACGACTGCGACGACAACGGCGGTGGCGCCGACGGCCCGTGCCTGGTCCGCGATGACCTCGGCCAGTCGCCGGGTTCGACGGTCGGTCAGCATGAGCACCCGGTCACCGCTGGTGACGGCCAGGCAGGTGCGGATCAGTTCCCGGGCGCCGCGCACGAGGTCCGGCCGCCGCGCGTCGCGGTCCTCGCCGCAGGAGGCGTTCAGATCCGGCATGTCCCCTCCTCGGCCAGGGCCGTGAAGCGGCCGGCTCCCTTCGGGGCCACGATGTCGCCGTCGATGGCCACGGTCCGGCCGCGCACCACGGTCCGGACCACCCTCACCTGGCAGGCACGACCGTCGTACGGCGACCACCGTTCGGCGGCGTGCTGCTGCCCCTCGGCGCTGACCACCCAGGGGGAGTTCAGGTCCAGCAGGGCGAAGTCCGCGTCCATGCCGGGCTGGAGGGAGCCCTTCGAGCCTGCCGCGCCGCAGACGCGTGCCGGTCCGCTCGTCATCAGGGGGATGATCTGCTCGGGCCCGATGCCGCGGCGCATCGCCTCGCCGAGGACCAGCGGGACGTACTCCTGGATGCTCTGGATGCCGAACGGGCAGCCGAAGACGTCGTCCTCGGCGGTGAGCTTGTCTGCACGGTCGTACGGGCAGTGATCGGAGACGATCGCCTGTACCTGACCGGCCTGGACCCGCTCCCACAACCCCTCGACGTGGCGCGCCTCCCGCAGCGGCGGGGCGCACACCCCGAAGCCGCCCACCCGCGGCAGGTCGTCGGCATCGAGCAGGAGGTGGTGCGCGGTGACCTCGCAGGTGGCGTCGAGGCCTCGGCCACGGGCCTGCGCGACCAGGTCGACCGCCTCGGGCGTCGAGAGATGAACGAGGTGGACGGCGCAGCCGGTCCGGTGGGCCAGCCGCAGCACGTCGCGTACGGCGTCGATCTCGGTGGTGGGCGGACGTGCTTCCAGCAGGGCCGCGAGGTCGGTGCGTCCGCGGGCCCGCATCCGGGCCTCGCCGGCGACGAGCGCGTCACGGTCCTCGGCGTGCACGAGCACCCGGGCGCCGAGCCGCGCCGCGGTCGCCATCCCGGTGAGGAGGTCCGCCTCGGTGGCGGGCGGGAAGTCCATGGAGTTCTCGGGCAGGAACGCCTTGAAGCCGGATGCGCCCAGGGCGTGTTGGCGTGCCATCTCCCCGAGCGACGGTCTCGTCAGGGCGCCCCACAGGCCGAAGTCGACCACGGCCCCGTTCTCGGCCTGCCGGCGTTTGGCGGCGTAGCGAGCGGCGGTCGTGGTCGGCGGGTCGGAGAAGGGATGTTCGACGACGAAGGTGACTCCGCCGGCCGCGGCGCACCGGGTGCCGGTGTGGAAGTCCTCCTCGAGCGAGATGCCCGGGACGTCGAAGTGCACATGCAGGTCGATCACTCCTGGGATGACGTGCAGGCCGGTCGCGTCGATGGCGTGGTCGGCGTTGAATGACGCGTGGGGCGGAATGATCGCGCGCACCCGGCCGTCGGCGACGAGGAGGGTGCCTTCGCGCGGTCCGTCCGGGAGCAGGAGTCTGCCGCCGCTGACCGCGAGTTCGGCGTGCCCGGTCATGGGGCCACCGGCTGCGTGAAGCGGCTGCTGGTGTCCCGTCGGCTCACCACATGTCCGCGCCTCAGCGTGGTGCGGGTGCCGGGCAGGTTCGCCAGGGCCGTGGCCCGGTCGGGGGCGTCGAACAGGACGAGGTCGGCGTCCTCGCCGACGGCGATGTCGCCGGGGCGCCCGCCGAGCGCGGCCGACGCCTGACCGGTGACGAACTCCCAGGCGGTGTCGAGGGAACCCTCGTCGTGGAAGCCGGCGCCGAGGAATGCCGTCTGTGCGCGGTCGAGCGGGTCGAGGGTGCCGAGCGGGTACCAGCCGTCGTTCATGTTGTCGCTGCCCGCGGCGACGACGACGCCGGCTGCCATCAGCTCCTGGGGGCGGGAGAGTCCGCGGGGTCCGCCGTCGAGCAGGTTGAGGGGAACGACCACGACGCTGATGCCGGCCTCGGCCACCGCGGCGACCACCCGCGCGGCGTCGACGTCGTCGTACATCTCCAGGCCGCAGCAGTGGCTGGCCAGGACGCGGCCCTGGTAGCCGCGCCGCACGGTCTCGGCCGCGACGAACTCCAGCATCGTCTCGCTCGCGTCGATCATGCAGTCGAGGTGGATGTCGACGTCGACGTCGAACCGTTCCGCGAGGTCGAACACCTCGCGGACGTGGGCCTGCCGGGCCTGGGTCCCGTCCTCGACGTTGGGCCATCCGCCGATCAGGTCGGCGCCGGACTTCAGGGCTTCGGCCAGCAGCGGCCGGGCCTGCGGGTCGCAGGCGAGGCCTTCCTGGGGGAAGGCCACCACCTGTATCTCCATCAGGTCCGCCACCCGCTCGCGGGCGGCGAGGACGCCGTGCAGTCCCCTGAGTCCGGAGACGGAGTCGATGTCGACGTTGGCACGCAGGACGGTGACGCCGTTGGCGGAGGCCAGTCGCAGGGCACGTGTCGCGCGTTCGGTGACGTCGGCGACGGTGAAGCCGGCCTTGATGGTCCTGGCCCGTGCGAAGGGGTCGTGGACAGTGCGCGGCGCCAGGGCGCGGCTGTACGCCTTGTCCGGGTGGTAGTGCGGCTCGACGAAGGCACGGGAGACGAGGCCGCCTCCCGCGTCCAGGGTGTCGAGCGTTTCGGCGGGTCGGGCGCTGGTCGGCTCGATGGCGGTCACCTTCCCGTCGTGGACATGGATGTCGACCAGGCCGTCGCGGCCGTGGACACGGCCTGCGCGGATCAGCAGGTCGGGGGCGTGTGGCATGGGGATCACCACTCCCATTCGTTCGCCGGGACGCGGATGTCGGTCGGATGGGAGACCACCGCCGACAAGCCGGCCCGTAGGGCGGTTATCTGCAGCGAGAGGCCCATGCTCGGCCCGTTGTGCCCGGTGCGGGCCACGTGCTCCGGGGTGTCGGGCAGGTGGACGAATCCGCACCGGCTCGGCAGGTCGCGCAGGGCGGCCAGGTGCAGCGCGGTGTACATGACGGCGTTGCAGCCGTGGGTGGAGGCCGAGTTGGAGATCAGCGCCGGAACGCCTGCCGCGCGCATCGCCGTGGTCATGGCTTTGATCGGCAGGGTCGAGAGATAGGCGGCGGGTCCCTCCGGGTAGAGGGGGTCGCCGCACGGGCGGCGCCCGTCCTCGGCGAACTGGAAGTCCTGGACGTTGACCGCGGTCCGCTCGACCGTGACGGTACTGCGCCCCGAGAAGACACCGCAGGAGACGACCGCGGCGGGCGGTTCACCGTCGCAGAGCAGCGGGATCAGGGCCTCTTCGGGGCGTTCCCGCCAGTCCAGGCCGCGTCCGAGGACGCGGTGACCGGCGATCACCTCGCCGTCGAGCGCGAACGCCACGGCTGAGCTCGGGTTGTCGGCGTAGCGCAGTTCGGTTCTGCTCGCCGAGGTGCCGAAGCCGCCGTTTCCGGTCACCAAAATCCAGGGCTGGGTCATCACTCAACTTCCGCAGAATGTAAATGACAGATCGTCAGATGGGGGGTGTGGCCCTCGCTGTGATCCAGCATCATGGCGCGCGCCGGCGGAAAAAGAAACGTTTCTTTCCGAGAAAGAAACGTTTCGCTCGACCTATTGACCCCCAAAATCGGCCGGTGTTAACTGCCGCCCAACGACGGCTCCGTGGCGCAGCCGAGAGGGTGGCGACACCCCCGACGGGCTGCCTCCTCCGCTGCCCGTCTTCTCTCCTTCGGGTCACCCCTCTCCCCCGCGGAGGTACTTCGCTTGAATGCCGTCACCGCGCGCTCCCGCACCAGCCACGCCAACCGCTTCGCCGTCGCGCTGGCCGCCGGAACGCTGGTCCTCACCGGCTGCGCCGGCTCACCGCCGGACACCAAAGCCACTGGCCGACATGGCCCCACCATCACCGAGTTGACGCCCAAGGCAGCCGGGCCCGTCGACCGGATCACCTGGGCCGTGTCCGCCGAACCCGCGTCGTTCGACTGGATCTACAACGCGAGCCTCGAGACGGGCCAGATCATGGCGAACGTGTGCGAGGGGCTGCTGCGGCTGGGCCCCGACATGTCGCTCCAGCCCGCGCTGGCCGAGTCCTACACCAACCCGACGCCCACGACCTGGGTCTACCGCCTGCACAAGGGGGTGACCTTCCACGACGGCGCCCGGCTGACCGCGCAGGACGTGGTGTTCAGCCTGAACCGCAACCTCCAGCCCGGGCTGGGATCCTTCTGGTCCGGCGCCTACAAGAACGTCGCTTCCGTGAAGGCCACCGGACCGCTGGAGGTCACGGTCACCCTCAAGCGGCCGGACACACTCTTCAACTCCTACATGAGCAGCCCCGCCGGCATCGTCGACAGCAAGGCGGCGGTGCAGGCCAAGGGGAAGCGGTACGGAACCCCCGACGGCGGCGTCGACTGCGTGGGTCCCTTCTCCCTCACGTCATGGGAGAAGGGACAATCGATCACCCTGTCGCGCGACCACCACTACTTCGACCCCGCACACAGGGCCAGAGCCAAGGAAGTGGTGTTCCGGTTCGTCCACGACCCGGCCGCCGCGGTCACCGGCATGCTGTCCGGCTCGATCGACGGCAGCTGGTCCCTTCCACCGTCCTCCCTGGGGCGCCTGTCGTCCAGCGGCAAAGGCACCGTCTACTACGGCAGGAGCACCCAGGGTTTCGACGCGATCGTCATGAACGACGACGGACCGCTCCGCGATGTGCGCATCCGCCGGGCGCTGTCGATGGCGATCGACCGCAAGGGCATCATCGACGCGGTCGTCAGCGGTGCGGGCGAGCCCCAGAAAGCGCCTGCCGTGCCAGGGTCCTGGGGCTACGCGACCAAGACGTACCAGAAGGGCTGGGACGCCCTGACGGTCACCGAACGCGACCTCGCTGCCGCGAAGAAGCTCGTGGCGCAGGCCGGCGCCCCGACCGAGCCGATCGTTCTCGCGACGACCGGCGCCGAGGCGGAAGTGCCCGTGATCGGGTCGGAGATCCAGTCCGCGGCGAAGAAGATCGGCCTCAAGGTCCAGATCAAGAACCTTCCCGCCGAGCGCTACAACAGCGTCTACACGGACAAGACGGCCCGTGAGGGCATCGACCTCTACCTGACCGGCTGGGGAACGGACTTCGCCGACCCCTTGCAGATGTACCAGTACTTCAAGACCGGCGACTTCTACAACTTCTCCGGCTTCTCCGACCACGAGTTCGACCACCTCATCGCCGAGGCGGAGAAGACCGGGGACCCCCAGCGCCGCGCCGAACTCGTCACCGCCGCACAGAAGATCGTGGTCGACAAGCTGGTGTGGATCCCGCTCTACGCGCCCTACAACTCGCTCTTCCTCAACAAACGGCTGACCGGCTCCCCCGCCTCGTACGTACAGCTGCACTACCCGTGGGCCGCCGACCTCGGGGCGGCGTCATGACCGGCATGCTGTCCCTCCTGACCAGACGGCTGTCCGCCCTGGTGCTGCTGATGCTCGCGACCTCGTTCATCGTCTTCTCCGCGATGTACCTGGCGCCGGGCTCCCCTGAGTCGTTCCTCGCCCGGGGCAACTCGGTCACCGCGGACACCCTCCAGGCCATCCGGGACCAGTACCACCTCGGCGACCCCTTCCTGCAGCGGTACGTCACCTGGCTGGGCTCCTTCCTGCACGGGGACTTCGGCCAGTCGCTGCAGTTCCGCCAGCCGGTCGGCGGCCTGATCGCCTCACGGATCACCACGACCGTCGCCCTGGTCGCCTACGCCTCGGTGCTCATCCTCGTCTCCGGCATCCTGATCGGCGTGATCGCCGCGGTGAAACGCGGCACGGTGGACAGCGCGGCGATCATCGCAACCACAGTGGCCATGGGAACGCCCTCCTTCGTGGCAGCGATCGGCCTGACCTCGCTGTTCGCCGTCACCCTGGGCTGGTTCCCGGCGTTCGGAGCGGGGGACGGCTTCTTCGACCGGATCTGGCACCTCACCCTGCCCGCCGTCACACTGGCGCTCTCGTCCGCGGCGCTGGTGGCCCGGGCGACGCGATCGGCGATGCTCTCCGAGCTGGGCAAGGAGTACATCGAGACCGCCAGAGTGCGCGGCGTACCCGGACGCCGGATCGTGTGGCGACATGCCTTTCGCAACGCCATGGCGCCGGTCGTCACCCTGGCCGGACTCGTGATCTCGGGCCTGCTGGTGACGACGACGCTGGTCGAGACCGCCTTCGGACTCAACGGGATGGGGTCGCTGCTGGTGCAGTCGGTCAACTCCAAGGATTTCCCGGTCACCCAGGCCATCGTGTTGATCATCGTCGGCGTGTTCGCGGTGTGCAACCTGCTGGTGGATCTGGTGTACCCACTGATCGATCCGCGGGTGCGCGGGAAAGCGGGTGCCTGATGGCGGCCATGGCCCAAACCCCGGCCGACACCTCGCTGGTCCGCCGACGGGGACTGCCCCGCCGACTCGGCGGCAGCACGGCGATGACCCTTTCGATCGGAACGCTGGCCCTGTTCGTCCTGGTCGCGGTCTTCGCGCCCTGGCTGGCCGGACACGACCCCAACGCCGTGTCGCTCTCGGAGAGCCTGCGCGGGCCGTCCACGGATCACCTGCTGGGAACCGACCAGTCAGGACGCGACACCCTGTCCCGCCTCATCTGGGGCGCCCGCACCTCACTGCTGGGGCCGCTCGGCGTCGTCGTGGGCGCCACCGTTCTCGGAGTGGCGATCGGTGTGGCATCCGCGTGGCGCGGCGGCTGGGCCGACGCGCTGCTGTCCCGCGTCATGGAGCTGATCTTCGCCTTTCCCGGCGTGCTGCTGGCCATCCTGATGGTCGCGGTGCTCAGCGCCGGCCTCGACTCGACCGTGTTGGCCCTCGCCATCGCCTACACCCCGTACCTGGCCCGGCTGACCCGCGGCGCCGCCCTCAGCGAACGGCACCGCCCGTACGTCCGGGCCCTGGAACTCCAGGGGTTCTCCGCAGTGAGCATCGTCCTGCGGCATCTGCTGCCCAACATCGCACCGCTGGTGCTGGCCCAGGCATCCCTGTGTTTCGGCTACGCGATGATCGACCTCGCCGGCCTGTCCTTCCTGGGCTTCGGGGTCCAGCCGCCGCAGGCCGACTGGGGCGCCATGATCTCCGAGGGCGAAGTGGCCCTGCTGCAGGGTGCTCCCCTGTCCGCGCTCGCACCCGGCGCGCTCATCGTCATCGCCGTCGTCGGATTCAGCCTCATCGGCGAGTCGGTCGCCGACCGCATCAGGAGGGCGGACCGATGAGTTCCGCGATGCTCGACGTGGCAGAGCTGTCGATCGCGGTGCCCCACGGCGCGGACAGCAGACCCATCCTCGCGTCGGTGTCCCTGAGCTGCGCCGCCGGCGAGATCGTCGGCCTCGTGGGCGAGTCGGGTTCCGGCAAGTCCATGACGCTGCGCACAGCGGTCGGCCTCACGCCGGCGAAGGCCCGGGTCAGCGGGCGGGTCCAGGTGTCCGGGAAAGATGTACTGGGCGTACCGGCCAAGGAACTGGCCGACCTCCGGGGGCGGACCGTCGCCATGATCTTCCAGGACCCCCGGGCCCACATCAACCCCTTCCAGCGCATCGGCGCCTTCATGACCGAGGGGCTGCGGATCCATCGGGGCACGACACGTGAGCAGGCCTTGCGCACGGCTGTCGGACTGCTGGACGAGGTGGGTCTGCCCGATCCGGCACGGCAGATGCGCCGGTTCCCCCACGAACTGTCCGGCGGAATGCTCCAGCGTGTGATGATCGCCGCCGCGTTGGCGGGCGAACCGGACCTGTTGCTGGCCGACGAGCCGACGACGGCGCTCGACGTGACCACCCAGGCAGAGATCATGTCGATTCTCCTGCGCCTCCGCCACGAACGCGGGCTGTCGATCGTCCTGGTGACGCACGATCTCGACCTCGCGGTGTCCACCTGCGACCGCATCCATGTGATGTACGCCGGCTCGATCGTCGAGGTGGCCGCGGCCGCGGAACTCGCCCGACAACCACACCACCCCTACACCGCCGCGCTCTTCGCCGCCCGGCCCGCAGCGGACCGCACCCCGCTGCGCGCGGTGGCGGGCCGACCGCTGGGGCTGTTCGAGGTGCGGGGCGGCTGCGCCTTCGCACCTCGGTGCCCCCAGGTGCTGGACGCCTGCCACGACACGGCACCCGGGATCCGGCTGGTCGCGGAGCACCAGGTGGCATGCCACCGAGCGGCCGGCCCGGCCGCAACGAACCCCAGCCTTGACGCCCCCGCGGCGGGGCCGCGGCCGGAGACTCCGGGGAGAGGAGAGCTGCCGTGACCGGCACACCACCTGTGATGAGAGTCGAGGCGCTGCGCAAGACGTACGGCCACGGCAAAGTGGTGGCCGTCGATGACGTCTCTTTCCAGGTTCCCGTCGGCGGATCCCTCGGCATCGTGGGGGAATCGGGCTCCGGCAAGACCACCACGGCGAGACTGATCGTCGGTATGGAACAGCCGGACGCGGGCCGGGTGTTCTTCGACGGCGAGGAGTTCGGGCCAGGCGTCGGCCTCCGGCCGCGCCGGCGACGTGCACGTATCGTGCAGCTCGTCTTCCAGGACCCGTACCAGAGCCTCGACCCGCGCCAGACCGCGGCCGACGCGATCGACGAGGTCCTGCGGCTCCACTCCGGCCTGGCCTCGGCCACCCGCGATCGGCGTCGGGCCGAACTGCTGGACCAGGTCGGCCTCGGGGCGCGCGAGGCGACTGCCCTGCCACGTGAGCTCTCGGGCGGACAACGCCAACGCGTCGCAATCGCCCGGGCGCTCGCCACCGCGCCTCGGCTGCTCGTGCTCGACGAGGCGGTCGCCGCCCTGGACGTCTCCATCCAGGCCCAGATCCTCAACCTGCTGGCGGAGATCCGTCGTACCACCGGGGTCGCGCTGGTCTTCGTCAGCCATGACCTGGACGTCGTGAGATGGGTCGCCGACGAGGTCGTCGTCATGTTTCGCGGCACGGTGGTCGAACGCGGCCGCACCGCAGAGGTGTTGAGGCACCCGGAACACCCCTACACGAAGCTCCTGCTGTCCAGCGTCCCGCGTCTTGGCTGGGACCCCGCGCACGTGTCGCGGACGCGACGCGACTTCCTCGCCACCCCGTGACTCACCGCCTCGTGTCCGAGGCGCTGCTGGAGGAAAACCATGTCCGTTCGACCGACTCCCCACCACAAACCCCTCGTCGCCCTGATCGCCTGCACGGCCTTGGCGCTCTCCGGCTGCGGCAAAGGACCGAACACCGGTAACGCGCCGACGAGCGCCCCCGAGCTCACCAAGTCCCTGCCACGTGCGACCGGCGACATCGACACCCTCACGTGGGCGCTCTACGCGGAACCGTCGTCGCTGGACCCCATCTACAGCAACGACTTCCCGCCGATGGAAGTGCTGGCCAACGTCTGCGAGAGCCTGCTGAAGATCAACCCCGACTTCTCGTTCCAACCTTCTCTGGCCACCTCCTGGAAGAACCCCGACCCTCGGACCTGGGTGTACCGAATCCGCGACGGGGTGAGGCTGCACAGCGGCGCCGAACTGACCGCCGAGGACGTCGCCTACAGCTTGGGACGCAACCTCGACAAGTCACTCGGCTCATACAACGACGCCGTCTACCGGAACGTCGAGTCGATCAAAGCCACGGGTGAGCTGGAGGTCACCGTCCGGCTGAAGAAGCCGGACGCCCTGTTCAACCAGTCGATGGCGACGTCGGCGGGGCGCATCCTGGGCAAGGCCGCGTCCGAGAAGGCCGGCAAGAAGCTGGGCCGGCCGGACAGGGGGGTCGACTGTACCGGTCCCTTCAAGTTCGCCCACTGGTCGACCGGAGAGTCCATCACCATCGAGCGCTTCAACGGCTACTGGGACAAGGAACACCGGGCACGGCCCGGGAAGGTCCGGTTCGAGTTCATCCGGGATCCCGCCGCGAGAGTCACCGCGATGCTCTCCGGGGAGATCGACGGCTCTTGGTTCGTGCCCGCGTCCGGCTACGCGAAGTTGCTCAACACGCAGCAGGGAAAACTCTACTTCGGCCGGTCCGGCGGGAGTTATGTGGGCATGGTGACGGACCTCAAGGGGCCGCTGGCCGACGTCAGGGTCCGTCGGGCGCTGTCCATGGCGATCGACCGGAAGGGAGTCATTCAGGCGGCCGCCTCGGGAGCGGCCGAACCCCTCAAGGCCCCGGCGGCGCCGGGTACCTGGGGTTACGCCCAGGACGAGCTGCAACGAGCGTACGAGGCCCTGCCCGAACCGAACGGGTCGTTGGCACAGGCCAAGCAGCTGATCAAGGAAGCGGGGGCGCCGAGCAAGCCGATCGTCGTCGCGGTCACGGGCTCGCAGTCCGAGATGCCGGTCATCGGCACGGAGGTGAAACGAGCGGCTGAGTCGATCGGTCTCAAGGCGGACATCAAGACCCTGCCGGCCGACAACTACAACGCGCTGTACAGCGACGCGACGGCCCGGAAGGGCATCGACATGCTCTTCTCCCTCTGGCAGGCGGACTACCCGGACCCGACGCAGATCTACCAGTACCTGCAGTCAGGCGACACCTTCAACTTCGCGCAGTGGTCCAACCCCGCCTTCGACCGGCTCGTCAAGGAGGCCAAGGCGACCCCGGACACCGCCCGACGTGCGCACCTCATCTCCCAGGCGCAGAACATCGCCGTGAACCAGGTCATCTGGGTGCCGCTGTATGCCCCGTTCAATCCGCTCTATCTCAAGAAGGGGCTGACCGGGGCGCCGCTCTCATCGGTACAGCTCAGCTACCCGTGGGCCGCGGACATCGGCAGGAGCCCACGCGGCTGACCAACGAGACGGCCGGCCCGCAGTCGCCCGCGGACACCACGGAAGGCGGACGGCTCGGCCGCGGGCCGACCGCCGCGAAAGAAGCCGACAGCTCGCCCGCTGGGAGGCCGCGCGGGCAGGCCAGTGCCAGAATCCGGCGGATCGTCACGGTGCTCGGCACGATGCGCGCACCGGGTAGCCGCAGGAGTTGAATGCGTCGGCGCGCGCTGCCAAGACGAACACGCCCCGGTGATTCGTCGGGACGAACTCCGAGATGTACGGGGGATGATCGCGCCCGCCACACCGATTCCGATGCCGGCACCATGTCGTCCAGCAGGACGCCTGAGTCCGGCTCAGCGACGCCCATCTGCTCCTGCATAGCGTGAGAGGCCACCCCGGCCTTGTGGCCGACGATGCGGGCGCCGGCCGGGATCCACCGGGCCACCGCTGCCTTCTGCACCCGGTATGCGGTCTCCAACGGCAGCCCCGGCCGCCGGACGGTCAGCGGGTCGATCGGGACGGCCCAGGGCAGCGCCGACGTCAGGTTCGTCAGGCGCGCGGAACTCGTCCGTTCCGCGGCCGCGCCGGCGGTCCGGGTGGCAGCGGAGTGTGCGAAGGCGCCGACGTTGGGCGGCGTGCGGTCCAAGGTGCGGTGGATCTGCCACAGCGCGCAGAGCACCAGCGCACACACCACGCCGACCGCGACCAACACGGCGTTCCCGCATCCGTGTGCCGGCGCCCCCGCCCGGCCGCGTCCCCCCGTTGGATGATCCATGTCTGCGTGGTCGCGGGCCGACACCGCGTTTGGGACAACGGACCAGTCTGCTTACGGTCTCACCAGCCCGGACACCCCCCACTCCGGGCGGATCTGTCCGACCCAGGGCAGAGAACTCGAGTTTCGCCGTTTTCACAGGATCACTCCGGCAGTTGTAGCTGCTGGGGTTTGGGTCCTGTGATCTTGGCGGCGGCCATAGGGTGAAGCCGTGGATGAGCTTGTAGAACAGGTACGGCAACTGGACCAGCAGGGTCGGTCAGCGAAGGCGATCGCCAGAACGCTGGGGGTGGGCGTCAGGGATGTCGTCGGGGTACTCAACGGCGCTGTGCTGGTCTCGAAGTCGGGCCGTGGCGAGCCGCGTTGCTGGGTGAACGCCGGCTGGAGCCGCAGTGCGGATCTTGAGGGTACGCCGCAGTGGACAAGCCTTGACCCGGGGGCTTGCGACGCCGAGGAGGTACGCGGCCTTGTCGCCGTGCTCGTCGCCGCGGACAGCGCGCGCTCCGCGAAAGCCCAGGTTGCCGGGTTCCTGCTGGATGTGTGGTGCCTGGGGGTGAAGAACGCTCTGCCCCCGGAGCCGATGACCCCGAGTCAGCTGGCTGCGCACCGGCACGCCTACTTCAGCGCCTTCGAGGGGCATGTGCAGGTTCCCGCCGAGGTTGCCCGTGCCCTGGTGTTCGGCGCCGCCGACTACGCCCGCGAGCTCGGGTTCGCTCCCGAGGCGGACTTCGATGCCGCCGCCGTTGTGCTCGGTGAGCCCGCCGGCCCCAGCCCGATCCGCTTCGGTCGCGACGGCAAGCCGTTCTACGTCAACGGCCCCTACGACGATCCCGAGGCGATCATACGGACCTTGCGACACGCCGTCGGCGACGACGGCTTCCACTACACCCTCGCCTTCCCCGAATAGCCGCGGCGGCGTCGGCTGTTCCGGGCGCGCCGGAAACCGTCCGCGGCTCGTGAGCCGGCAGACGATCACCCCGGCGAGCTGCCTCTCGTCCGGGTCCTCGGTGAAGTGGCCGAAGAACCCGCGCTTTCCTCGCTCAGAAAGTTGGGGGCACCGCCCGCTCCTTGATCGTCGGCGTGATGCGCGCGCGACAGTGTCAGGTGACCTGGCAGAGCGTGAGGTGATCGACGATTCCAGCACACAGCATCACCCCGTGTGGTAGGTGGGCAGCCCGAACACACCCGCCCGCCCCGACACTCCGTACGGGGTGTCGGGGCGGGCGGGTTCATGGGGAGTGTGAGGGTGGCGAGGTCGGGGTGGTGGTCAGCCACGGCAGCAGGGCGGCGAAGTCCTTCTCGCGCTGGGCCTTCTCGGCGTCGGTTTCCTGGTCGGCGCCCTCTGACGGCCCCGGTCCACGGGCCGCCGAGGCACGTGGACCGGGTGCCACCCATTCATGGCGCCCCCGGCCGGGATGTCGGCGCCGATGACGGCCTCGAGCCTGTCGGGCAGCAGATCGCGCGGCCGGTACCAGTCCCGAAGTTGCGTCTCGTTGACGTCGCCGGCGATCGGCTTGGTGGCATGCCGGGCGAGGGTTTCGCCGAACGGCACGTCCAGGTAGTAACCGTGGGTCGGGCCACGGTGGTCGGCACGCAGTTCGGTAAACATGTCGCCGTAGTGGTCGGCGTAGAGGATGCCTTCGACAACGACGTGGAATCCGGCGTCCAGGGCGTAGCGAGCGGTCAGGTCGATCAATCTGTGAGCGACATCAGCCGAAGATCACCGGTAGTGGGGGTCGATCCGGCGCTTGGCGGCCCGGACGAAGCGGTTCATGAGGTCGTTCTGCCATTCGGCGAGTACGTCGTTGGCCACATAGCCGCCCGGCCGCCGCGGTCCGCGCCTTCGGTCCGCCCCGGCGAGGGCCCTGAGCCGTGCCCAGTGGTCGGCCCGTTCCTGACGCTCCCGCTCGAACCGGGACGCAAGAACGTCCCGGAGGTCTCCGATACCGATCGTCGCGCCCATCGCTGTGAGCAGGTCGTCCAAGTGCCACGACACGAGGGAGCCGCTGCGAGCGAGATAGAAGCCGGCGGACTCCAGTTGGTAGGCGTCGTCGTAGTCGAGGAGGGCGTAGCCGACGAGCTGATACAGCTCCACCCGCCCGATCCGGCGGGGATCCGTGTAGGCCTTGATGTCGATGAGCGTGCGATCCAGGATCAGGTCCGCATCGGCGCCGCCGACATCCCGCGTGCCGGCGAACGTCGGACCGGCAAGCTTGCCTTGGGTCGGCATCTGCGCCAGAGGATGGAAGACCGGTGCGGCCAACGCTGCCAGTTGTACGAGGTCACCTACGGCGCCCGGTGGCACACGAGCCGCCCACGACTCGAGGCTGGTAGCAGCACCGTCACCAAGGAGCCAGTCGATCGTCCGCGAGATCCCCCCGCGCACGTCAAACAGGGCGGCCAGGTAGCAGTAACGTGCCAGCAACTCCTCGTCCTGGGCGACCACGCCCTGCGCCGCACAAAGCGCCGCAGTCAGGTCTGCGACGGCCGCGTTGACGGCCCCGCGTATCGCATCCGGTGTACGCCGCAAACCCGCCCGCAAGGGAGACAGGACCCAGCCCAGACCGATCCCGTCCGGCATGCCACCCTCGCCACCGGGCCGCCCGACTTCACGGTCTATGCGCTGGGTCGGTCCGACCATGAGACGAATACGCTCATCGACCGCCCGCCCGATCAACTGCCAGGGATGGCGCGTGCCACCAGCTACATCCGGCCTGGATGGCCCAGCCACGCCGGCCAGCTCACGAAGGAGCATGGACCGGGCGGCTCCCCAGTTCGGCAGGTAGTCGTCCACGAAAACCGCGACCGTCGACACGCGACTTCCGAGTTGGGAAGACAAGGACATGACCAGTCAGGGTAGCGACCTGCCCTATCCGCCCACACAGAAACGAGACCCACACCACCAAGCCGAGCGTCAGGCGACGACCTCGGCAAATGGCTTCGTCGCCAGCGCCACAACTGGGTGGAGCTCTCCGAAGCACAGCAGCGCCGGCTGGCAACACTGGGGGTAACGCCCGGCGAGCAGCCCGCACCGGCCCCGGCGGCCGGGCGTGTGACGAAGGGCCCGAGCAAGGCTCAGCAGGCGTTCCAGCGCGGACTGATGGCCCTCGCGCAGTAGCTCGCGAGGGCCACCACCGCGTCCCCAGGAGCCACACAGAGGAGTTCGTGGTGAAGGGCGGGGCTACGCCGGTCCGGCTGGGCGTGCTTATCGGTCACACCACGGGCACTGGGCCTTGCTTGCCTCGGCGAGGCACACCATCCGCTGGTAGCCATCGGCGTCGGCGTTCTCCTTGGGCATCAGGTGGTAGCCGCGGCCCGGCGGGCCGCGATCAGACCACCCCGGGCTCCTTCACCTGCAGAGTGCCCCGCACCTGTGGCGGAACGGCGCGTCCATAACCTGATCACCACAGAGGCGCATTCCTGCTCTTTGATCACTCCCTTGAAGGACGAGTACTTGAGGGAGGCGGACCGCCGCGTCGAGTGCCTGCCCCAGGGCAACCGCGAACGCCCGAGCCCGCGGCAGCACCTGGGCGTCCCGATCTCACGACCGCACTGCGAAAGGTGGCGGAGGGCGAGACTCGAGTAGCGGAGCGTGCCCGGACGCTAAACAGTTTGTTTAGCGTCCGCAGGTACGGTGCGGGTTGGAAGGGTCACGATTCACCCGTCGCCGACAGACCTCGAGCTCGACTGAGGCGGTAGCGCACCCGGTTTCGGCCGCCCCAGGGCGGCATCGGGGTGTTCCCCGTCGCTCGAACGGTCCAGCAGGGGCGCGTACGGCTTCGGCCGAGTGCCCGATGCTGCTCGTATGGGCGAGACCTGGGTGCCCGTCAGCGGAGGTGTCATGCGATCCCGGTCCACGCTGCCCTGCATCGGCATTGGCTTGTTCCTTGCCATCGCCACCCTGATGAGCGGCTGTGCCGCCGACCCGCCGCTGTCGTCCTCGCCGACTCGGACGCCGTCGTTTGCGGAGGGTGCTTCGCTCAAGGAACCGGCTCAGATGGTGAGTCACAACGGGCTCCTGCGGGTGCAACTCGTCGTGGAGAGGCGGCAGGTGGATCTGGGAGGCCACAAGATGTGGGCCCTCACCTACAACGGCAGCTACATGCCGCCCACGCTGCGGATCCGGCCGGGGGACAAGCTCGACCTGGCCATGAAGAACACGCTGAACGAGGACACCAACCTGCATCTGCACGGACTCCATGTGTCACCGGGTGGCAACGCCGACAACATCTTCATCCACATCCATCCCGGCGAGACGTTCCACTATTCCTATCAGTTCCCGAAGACGCTGCGGGCCGGCACCTACTGGTACCACCCACACCCGCACCTCACCTCCGCACCGCAGGTCGCCGGAGGCATGTCGGGCATCCTCATCGTCGACGGGCTGCAGCAATATCTACCGGCGAACCTGCGCAACATCACTGAACACGTCATCGCCCTCAAGGACTTCCAGGTGCAGGGCGACGAGGTCAGAACCAAGAACTTGCACATCGGCGCCCCCACCAACCGCACGGTCAACGGTCAGCTGAACCCGACCATCCGCATCCGGCCGGGTGAGACTCAGCTGTGGCGGCTGGCCAACATCAGCGCCAACATCTACTACAAGGTCCACCTGCAAGGACAGCGATTCCATGTGATCGCTCACGACGGGACCCCCGTCGACCGCATCTGGGAAGGCGACTCGCTTCTCCTCGCGGCCGGCGCCCGCTTCGATGTGCTCGTACAAGGCGGTCCGGCCGGCCGTACCCAGCTGCAGACGCTCCCGTACACGACCGGACCGGGCGGCAACTCCTTCCCGCAGGCGACCCTGGCCACCCTGGTCTCCGCAGGAGGTTCTGCGAGCCCGGCGCCGCTGCCCACCACATCCTTCGCGCCCTACGTGGACCTGAGCCACGCTCCGATCGCCGTGCGGCGCAGCGTCGTGTTCTCCGAGAACAAGGACGGCACCAAGTACTACATCAACGGGAAGCAGTTCGATCCGAACCGGGTGGACATCCGGGCCAAGCTGAACACGGTGGAGGAGTGGACCGTGCGCAACGTCAGCGATGAGGAGCACTCCTTCCACGTGCACACCAACCACTTTCAGCTGATGAGCATCAACGGCCGTCCCCACCACGGTCACGGCTTGCAGGACGTTGCGAGCATCCCCGCCAAGGGCCAGTTCGTCATCCGGATGCAATTCAAGAACTACGCAGGCAAGACCGTCCTGCACTGCCACATCCTCAACCACGAGGACGCGGGCATGATGGCAGTGCTGGAGATCGTCAAGTGACACGTCGACTTCAGGCCCTCACCAGGCCGTGGCCCACCCACCGTGCGGATCACCCAGCGTCGTCCATTCGCACCGAGGGCGCGATGCGGCGATGACCAGGACATCCGGGTCATCCGCCCGCCACTGCCCTGCGGTGATCAGCCGCCGAAGCAGTTCGTGTAGCTGCCGGGCGGTGACGGTGGCCGCACGTCTGCGGGTGCCGGACGGAGCGCGTCCAGGGGCCCGCCCGGGCCGCCTGCATCGCCGTGATGCGTCGCCATCTGTGACAGGTGCCCACCTGCATCGTGGGAAATGATCTAGATAAGCGCGGGATCGTGTCCTGAGAAGGCCATCCATATGCCCTGACCAGTGCGTTTCGTCGGTTCCCCGTCCTGGTCTACGAACAGGCCAGCGGCCTGTTCCACGCCCGCGACACCGTCCAACCCGACTGCTGAGGAGGCCGCGGCCATGAACGTCCTGTACATCAAAGGGCCCGTGCAGAACGGCCCCTTCACCATCGCCGAACGGCCGGGCAAGGCAGCCGGCATCCGCGCGGCCGAAGCACTCAACACCCTCCTTTACGCTGAGCCGGCCCCGCATCTGTGGAACACCGCCACTCTGGCCGGAGACCTGCGCCACCGTGACGCCCCCGACCGGGACACCGTCGGCCGGCAGAAGCGGGAGGACCGCGCGATCGCCGCCAAGTACGCACCGGGCGCGGCCCCGGCCGGCGGTGTCCTCACCGACACCACGCCCGTCGTGGCCGCCCTCGCGCTGGAGATGACCGAACGCCTCCTGCAAAAAGGCGCCCTGGCGGTCACTCCCACCGCGGTCCATCTCTGCACCCGCTGCAGCCACATGACTGGCGCCGTCGCTCACGCCTGCCGCGCGTGTGGCCACCAGGATTCCCGGCCGCACACCCGGCGGTTGCTGGTCTGGGACCGGCCCCCGGCACAGCGGTGCTCGCATGTGATGACTTCCACGCCCACCGGGCCAGGCCACCAGGACATCTGCTGACCATCGCCCAGAACGTCCCGGAGCGGCTGATTCTGTCCCGCACCCGCGACCACGGCATCAGCCTCGCGCCACTTGGGCTCGACGGCCTGGTCCTGGACCCGCGGGCCGGAGTGCACATTGCCGTACTGGCCGCTGCTGCCCAGGCGGGCGCCGGGCAGCTGGTGATGACGGTCACCGAGAACGCCGCGGCGAACGTCGCCGCCTACGGGGACCTGTTCCGGCGGCACAACGGAACGCGGCTGCGGTACGCGCTGCACGGGCGCATCCCGTACGACGACACCGCGGCGCTGGAGCGGCTGTGCGAGGTGCGCCAGGTCGTCGAGCTGCTGCAGGTAGGCGGCGCCGGGCAGTGCGAAGGCCTCCGGCATCTCCGACAGGGCGAGCATCGTCCGGTAGGAGTCGCCCCACTCGCTGGACACCTGCAGGTAGCGGCGCTGGAAGGGGGTGCCGGGGACGGGGCGGCGGGAGTTGAGGTCGGCTCCGCCCTCGGCCAGGAGCATCTCCCCCAGGGCGGCGACCGTGCGGCCGCGGCCGCGTACGGCCGGCTCGGTGCCGTCCGGGAGGAAGGGCTCGGCCAGCCCGCGGCGGGCGCTGTGCCCGTAGATCCACAGAATTTCCGCCTCGGTCGCCGGCCGCATCGCGACACCGGTGGGCCAGCGGGCGTGCATCCGCTCGGCCTGTTCGGCCCGCTCGGCGATGTCCCGGCTGCTGATCGGGGCGGGCATCAGGCCGAGCGCGGTGGACACGTCGGCGCGGGCGGCGCGGAAGGCCGCGGCGAGCATGTCCTTACTGGAGGTGGCGGGCGGCGGGGCAAGCTGGGTGGCCCGCACGCACCGCGCTCCGGGAACTGGACATCGAATGGGCGTGACACCGTCGCCGTCCGGCTGTTGAGCCGGACCGCACGAGCCCCGGGACACGATGGTCCCGGGGTCTTCTGCTGTCAGTTATAACTCGGAGGTCCCGTGCAACGTGCGACCGGGCACGGGACCGCCAAGCCCTGCTGTCCCGTCCGAGCCGGGCATTGAAAACCGTACGAAGACACGCTGCCGAGCGCACGCTCAGCAGCGCGCAGGAGTGGCCTTCAATATCGCCCGTAAAGTCGCGAACACCTGGCAGGGTGTCCCCTCCCTCACTTCCAGAGGCGAAGAGACCGTCTGTTTCTCACCGCCGCATGGCCATGAGGACGGACTGGCCTCCGTCCGGCGGTCTTTGAGACGCGCGAGGACTCTGCTGCGCATTTCGCTGAGGCGTGCGGGTGACCGTGTCGGGGCCAGCAGCTGCGAGGCGACGGTGGGGGTTTAGTAAGGTCTCCCGGTGCCGCTCAAAATCAGCGGCAGGTGGAGAAGCCGCAGCTCACCCGGCCCAAGCAGGCTCTGCGTGCTGCGCTGCTGCGCCGCCTCCCCCGGGTACGGCTTCGTGAGCTCCTGATCGTCTCTCCGGACACAGCGCTGGCAGAAGACCTGGAAGCGAGGGAGGGAGGACGCGCACGGCTTACAGGAAGTAGAGGCGGCTGAGGGAGACCTGGTCGGCCGGCTCCGAGCGCATCGGCGTGCCGTCGAGTGTGACCAGGCCGCTGTGCCTGTCCACGTCCACTTGGCCGACGCGGGAGTTGAGCACCAGGTTGCCCGGGATGCCCCGAGTGCCGCGCACGGCGACACGTCGGCGCCGGGTCGCCATGGAGTCGAACGCCTTGCCGGGCGAGCCCGACTCGGCGGCCGCGCGGCTGACGAAGGCGACCGACAGATCGGCCGCGGTCGCGCCGTGCGCGCCGAACTGCGGGCCCAGGACGAGGGGTTCGCAGGTGTCGGTGGCCGCGTTGGGGTCTCCGGTCACGCCGTACGCCGGGAAGCC
>NZ_JBSFXG010000048.1:0-64903 GCF_053595235.1 Streptomyces sp. NPDC002520
GGCGACCTCGGGCCGCAGGATGTTGATGCCGGCCGTCTGCAGCCACTTCGTCGACCAGGTCTTCAGGTCGCGCCCGGAGGTCTCCTCCATGTGGCCGAGGGCTGGCGCCCTCGGCGTGGCCGGGTGGGGCGCTCCGCGCCCTGGTGGTTGGGTGGGTCAACTCCTCCGCTGCGCTGCGGAGTTGTGGGGGGTTGGGAGTGAGTGAGGCTCAAGCGCTGGCGCGCTTGGGGGAGTTGGGTTCGGGGCCGTTCCGCGGACCCTGGGTGATGGTGGGTCAACTCCTTCGCTCCGCTACGGAGTTGTGGGGTGCTTGCAGTCTTCGCTTTTTGTGGTGTGTGGCGCTTCGCGCCTCTGGTTACAGATTGTGACTTGCTGGGTTTGTGATCTTGTGAGCGCTTCGCGCTCAGCCGGCGGGTGGGGCGCGGCGGGTGATGTCATTTCAGGGGGGTTGCACAGACATCCAGATGGGGCGTGTGTCGGGCGGGGCGTACTGTGTGGAGACTTGCAAGTTACAAAGGGGCCGGTGAAGGGGCATGATGCGCGCTGCGAGCTACTCGGTCAGCATCTGGGTGGAGCACGGGGTGCGGGATCGGCTGGCGAAGTTGGTGGAGGCGGAGAAGGTGCGGGAGGTGGTGGTGTCGGCCGCCCCGCAGTGGCGGACGTACGGGCTGCGCCGGGAGGAGGCGGCGCGGGTGCGGGGGCAGTGGCAGAAGGAGCGTCAGCGGCTGCGTGCCGAAGGGGAGTTGCTGGACACGCGGGACGTAGTGGCCACGTACGGGGTGCGCGAGGAGCTGCGGGCGCGTGGCTGGGATCACGACGAGTGGCCGGAGGCGCCGGACGAGGCGTGGGGCCGGGGGCGGTGGCCGGGGTCACGGGACGGCGGTTTCCCGGAGCACGTCTCGGTCCGGCTGGACGGCGAGTTGGTCAGGCGCACCGTCCAGGCGTGCTGGGAGACGTCCCGGGAGGCGATCGCCGAGCTGCGCCGGTGGCGGGATGCGAACCCCGGGATCACCCCGCCCCGCTACCGGCTCACCGAGGAAGGGCGCGCCGAACTCGTCGGGCCGCTGGCCGAGTACGAGCGGCTCTCCGCGCAGGTCACCACCACCGGGGAGATCTGGCGTGCCGGCCTCACCCGCGGCCTGGCCCGACTCGAGGCGCTCGCCCTCCAGTCGGCCGGGAGCGCCGCAGGTCAGGAGGGGGACACCACGGGTTGACGGGCAGGGGCGCGGGCTGCTGGGCGGAGGGCTACCGTGGCGGTGTGGACACCCCGGACGATCCTCGTGTGCCAAGCCCTGTGCGTGAGGCCGAGGAGCTGGCCTGGGAGGCGGTCACCGCCAGCATCCAGGACGCCAACCTCGCCCAGCTGCGCCAGGAGGACCCGGACGCGGACGCGCTCTTTCCCTCCGGGTCGGCCTTCACCGAGGGCCTGGTCGACGACGCCGTCATGCGCCGGCTCGGCGCCGCGCTGGAGGCGTACGGAGCGGCCAAGCACGCCGAGGGTCGCATGGACCTCTTCATGCGGCTGTTCGCCGGGACCGGCGATGACGGCTCGGTCCCGGGCGCCGGCTGAACCGCTCGGCGCGGGGCCGCAGCGGAGCGGTTGGCCTCGGACGTGTCAAGGACCGTCTGGTGGCGTCGGGTTGAGGCAGGGGGCGTTGTTCAGGTCCAGCTGCTCGGATCCGCGCCCAGCGCCAGGGCGTGGGGCGTGACTCCGTCCTGGTGCCCGACGAAGAGCACGTCGGCGTGTTCGTCGAGCAGGACGTCGCAGGGGTCATCCTGCGTGCCTCCCCGCTTCACCACGACCGTCAGAGTCACGTACTCGTCCTCGTGTGGCACTGCTTCTCCCCTCTCGGCGGGTGGCCGTCCGCCCCGTGCTGGGGCAGACGGTGGTGGGTCTTCGGTGCGGGTCTACAGCGAGCAGCAGGGGAGGAACCGGGTGTCGGAGGCCGCGTACTGGGCGCACAGTTCCCGCCACTGCTCCGAGCCCTCTTCGGCGCTGTCGGTGGCGACGTCGCCCCACATCCACTCCGCTGCCGCCTGGCGGCTGTCGACGTCCACGATCACGGGGGTGGCCCAGTCGCTCTGGGAGGCCTCCCGGGCCGCGTCCCGGCAGCTCTCGCCGTGCACCCGGTACACACCCGACGTGTTCATGTAGACGATCGCGACCTTCACCGGCTTCCTCCTTGACTCTCCCCGACCAATTAATCACTAATTTACCCGATCGAGGGGCTATGAGTCAAGTTTTACGCTTCCCCTGGGGGTGTGGGTCGCCGAGGTGCAGCGGGCGAAAGGCCGCGGCGGCATCAGCGTGCCGGTACACCCCGAGCGCGCCGCCACGGCACCGGCGCCGCCGCCGAGGCGGCGAGCGGCACTGCTGTGAGCAGCTGGTGCGCCGGCACCGGGCCGGGCGCGGATCGGGGCAGCAGACACTCCGGCGGCGCGGTTCCTTCGCGGCCAGGGCGGCACACCGTCCAGGCGTGGAGGCGGAGTTCGCAGGTCAGCGGGAGGCCGCCATGGTCGTACTGCGGGCGTAGCCGATGAGGCCCGGCAGATCGGGCCGGCGCTCGGCGATCCGGGCCGTCAACGCGCGCACCGAGGGCCGGCGGGCTTCATGCGGCGCGGCGAGCTCGACGAGGCGCAGCTGGGCGAAGGCGGCGGTGGTATCGCCGGCATCGAGGAGGACGCGGGCGGTGTCAGTGGCGGCGCGGGCCCGGCGCTCGGGCGTGAGCAGCCCGGCCGGCTCCAGAGCGGCGGCGTACGCCAGGGCGGTGTCGACGTCGCCGAGGTGGCGGTGGATGCCGATCCGGTACAGGGCACACTGGGCCGCGGACAACTCCCGCGGCGGGCCGGCGGAGTGCGGATGACGGGCCGCGAGGCGGTGGGCCGTCTGCTCGGCCTGGGCCGCGAAGTCCCGTGCGGGGGCGGGCATGTGGGCCTGGGCGGCGGTGTAGGCGGCGGTGAGCGCCACCATGCCCGCGGCGTCGAGATGCGCGGCGGTGGGCCGGGGGCCGGCCGTCAGCTGGTCGTGGGCCTCCTGCAGGAGGGACAAGGCCGTGCCGGCGCGGCCGGTACGGCGCAGCGGGGGTGCGGCCGCCCGGGCCGCGGCCGCGAGCACCACCGCGTCGCCCGAGCGGTGCGCCGCGGCGCCGGCCCGTTCGGCGTGGACGCCGGCGTCCTGGGTCCGGTCCTGCTTGACCGCCAGCCGGGAGGCCAGGACCCGCACCCGCGCGGCGAGGGCGGCGCCTGAGGGGCCCTCGCGCTCGCTGCGGTCCGCGCCGGCCAGGAGCAGCGGCAGCAGCCGGCCGAGGCCTTCGTACGCGCCCGCCGCGAACAGCCGCTGTCCCAGGGCGACATCGGCGGCGGACAACCGGGCTTCCGGGCCGGCCGCGGCCCACGCCGGTGCCAGCCGTACGACGCCCGCCGCGGCCACGACCACGCCCGCGGTCAGTACCCTGCGCCGCTCCATACCGCCCCTCCCGTCCAGGTGGTCCCGGCCGGCTGCCGGCCCGCCGGGGACGACGCTACGGGTGGCGCCGCGGTCTGCGGCAGGGCGCACGGGCCCGGTCCGCCGTGCGCCCTGCCCACGGTCGGCCACCAAGGCCTCCACGGGCCTGGCGGCGCCGTACGCCGCGGGCTTCCCCGGGCCCGGAGGCTCGAGGCGGCGGCCGGCCGGGATCCCAGGACGAGGGCGGCATGCCGGCAGGGGCGCCGTACGGGCGGGCCGGACACGGGTGTTCGCCGAACATCGGCGAACATCGCCGAACGATGCCGAACGCCTCGGAACAGTCGGCCGCGGCACCGTACGGCAGGCCGGGCTGAACAACTCCGGACAACCCCTGGACAACTCCCCTACCAGGGGCGATGGGAGCGCCGCGGCGCAGCAGCTCGGGCCGGCAAAGACCCCGCCGGCGGCAGCCCGAGCGGGCCGGGATGGCGGCGTGGCGCCGATGGTGAAAGCCGCGTGCTGTCACGTCGTCTGACGAGTCTTCGCAGGTCAGTGGGGGGACACCACAGGGTGACAGGGTCGGAGCGGCCCGGGTGGTCCGCAGTTCAGCGTGGGGCGCGCACCGCGGTCCACCGGCGGCCGGGAGGCGTGGTCGTGTTCCTGGCCGGCATGCGGTCAGGACACGCGCCGAACAGCGAGCGGGCGTCGCCGGTGAAGGGCTTGACCAGGCCGCGGGGGAAGGGGCTGTTCACCCCGTCGTCCGGCTCGAAGGTGGTCAGGACCACCTGCCGGTCATCGAAGGCGCAGCGAAGACGGTGGTGGTGCCGCTCCGCCTCCTCGACGTCGACCAGGGGCCCGATCTTCGTCCACTGGGTGTCGCGGGTGACCGGCCCGTCGTCCTCGGTCCAGTACACGTACGGGACCGGCACCAGCCGGCGCAGCCGCCGCAGGCCGTCCGCGAACTCCTCCTCGGTCGTGCCCAGATAGGACAGCTCCCCCGGGTACCAGGCCAGCGCGGCCACCCCGCCGGCCTCGAACCGCCAGTGCAGGTACGCCGCCTGGTTCTGCATCCTGCGGCGGGGCACGCGCAGCGCCGCCTCCATCGACCCCAGCCAGCTGTTGCAGCTCCTGCACACCGCGCCGCGCACCCGGCCCGTCTTCGCGTCGTGGTCGACGGCGGCCGACGGCCTGCGCCGGCACAACTCGCAGTCGGGGCGCTGCTGGAGCAGCCGGGCCCGCTCGGCGTTCGACATCCGCGCGTACAGCAGTGGCGGGTCGCGGCGGGCCTGCCACTGCTGGGCCGGCACCACCGGGACCGGGACCGCCCTGGCAGCATGCGGCGGTCGCAGCAGGCCAGGTCCGTCCGCTGTCCTCGCCGAGCGCCCGCCGCCAGGGACAAGGGCAGGAGCAGCCGGGGCGGAGGCCGGGGCGGAGGTATCCGACGGGCGCCGGACGGGCTCGGCGGATACGGGGGCACCGGCGGGGGCGCGGCCTCGCTTCGACCACGCGGCCAGGCGTGCCCACACGGTCATCCCCGGCTCCTTCCGACCCATGCCCCGCTGGCTGCAGGAGTTCGCCGCCGGCCATGCCCATCATCAGCCCGGGCCGGCGGGCACCGGCGCCTTCGGCGGCGCGCAGCCGGGTGATCGTCCGGGACAGCCCGCCGAGGCGCCGTACGACCACGCCGGATAACTCCGGACAACCCCTGGACAACTCCCCTACCAGCAGGAACAGGAGAGTCACGGCCGGGCTCACGGGGGCGGCCTCCTGCCGGGGGGTCCGCTCTGCCGGCGTGTCTGCGGGAGCGCCGAGGCGCCCGTGGTTCCCGTCGAGGCCGCAGGACCCCGGCTCCCGGCGCGGTCAGGCATCCGGTGCGGGTTGCGTCTCCTGGCGAAGCCGGTACACCCGGCCGTTGATGCACAGCACCGGGGCGGCACCGGGATCACAGCTGGCGGACGCGGCGAACATGTCCCCGGCCGCGTGGAACAGCCCGTGCAGCGCGGGCCGGCGGCGGCCCTGGACGTAGAGGTGGTTGGCCATCGCGCGGGCGGCCGACTTGCGCGCGCGGTGCCGCAGCACGACCACCGGCGCCGACAGCGCATCGCCGGCCGTCTCCTGGCTCTCGAAGACCAGGTGGGCGGGAACGCTCTCCGCGACCCAGACCGATGTGACCATGGAACTCTCCCTCTCTGTGTGCGGTGCGGGTCTCGTCCGGTCCCGAACAGCGCGCGGGCGCGGCTCAGGGCTGGTGATGGGCGGGGGCGAGGGTGTGCGCCGCCTGGTGGCGGTCCTCGTCGTCCTCGTCGTCGGGGGCGTCTTGGGCGGCCAGTTCGGCCGTCGCCTCGACGTCGATGTCGCCGGTGCCGAGGTAGCAGACCAGGCGGCCGTCCGCGTCCGTCTCGCTGAACGCGGGGAGCTGGTCGTCGTCGTCCGGGTCCCCGGTGCCGTACGTACGGCGGCTGCACCTGGGGCAGCGCCAGATGTCCTCGCCGCAGGCGGCGAACGGCTCGGTGGGGTACGCGCACTGGGGGCACGGCGGCGGTGCGGGAAGCGCCGTCACGCCGGCTCGCTCCCGGATCCCGCGGGGCGGGCGAGGATGCGGTCCCGGGCGGGGTTCCAGCCGGTGCAGTGCGTGGTCTGCCTCCCGTCCCGCGCGTAGCGGACGGTGATCTGCCAGGTCGGCCAGCTCGTGCGGGGGCCGCGGTCGATGGCGAGGACCTCGTACGCGCCGGCCGTGTCGCCGTGGTCGTAGCGGCCAGCGACGGCGCGGGGCCCGACCTGCAGGGTGACCCACTCCTCGTGGGTCATCTCGAAGCCCTCGGCTCGGTCCCCGAGGAGCTCGGCGGGCATGGTGTTGCTGCACTCGGCGCACTCGCCGCGGGCGCAGCTGCTCACCGTGCCGCAGGCCGCGCACGTCCAGGACGGACGCTGGCAGAAGTAACAGGCGTCGTACGACGGCGGGTTGTCCTCCCCGCAGACACAGCCCCATCCGGTCCCCGCCCGTTTGGCGGCCGCGAGGTCGCTCTCGTAGGTGCCGGCGCCGCTGTCGGTGGTGGTCATCGGGGTCTCCTGGTCGTGGCGGGCGGAAGGTGTGGGGGCGGTTGTCCGGGGCGCGCGGGCCGGGAGCATCAGGTCATGTCCCAGTTCACGGTGCGGCGTACGACGGGGGTCAGGGCGCGCTCCGTGCGGACGGCCTGGCGGCGGGCCGGGTCGCGCTGGTAGGCGGCGGTGGCGAGCGCCTCGCGGGCGGCCCTGCGGTCGCGGCGGTGAGCGGTGCTCTGGTAGGCCTTGCGGACGCCGGGCTTGGCCCAGACGGTCACGCTGCTGCTGTAGTCGGGGAAGCCGTGTTCGTCGCGGGCACCGGACTTCAGGATGCCCTTGCGGACGGCGGCCTTGTCGTCGACCATCCGCCGGGCCGGGTTGCCCGCGCGCAGCGGACGCACACGCCGGTGGTGAGCGGTGCGGGACATCAACGCCTCCTGGAGGGCACGGTGTTGGTCACGGGCCCCGGTCGGGGCCCGGCAGGGGTGCGGTGTCAGCCGCGGTAGGGGCCGCGGAAGCGGGCGGGGATCTCGGCGGCCGGGGTGTTACGGGCGGGCAGTCCCTCGCGGGGGCCGTTGCCCACCTGCAGCCAGGTGCTCAGGGCGAGTTCGTCGGTCGCGGCATCACGGGCCTCGCGGGAGGAGAAGGCCCGGACGGTGACGTCGCCCTCGACGTAGTGGGCCAGGCCGTAGATCACGTCCAGGACATCGTCGAAGTGCGCGACGGCCTCGTACGGCCAGCAGCCCAGGTCCCAGCCCTCGGTGCCCCACACGCCCAGGGCCTCCCAGCCGAGGGGCAGTTCGCGCATCCAGTCGTAGGCGTCGCCGGTGTGGTCGTCCTCCGGCCAGACCGGCAGCGCGGTGAAGGGGAACTCGTCGGCAGCAAGGCCCTGGGCGGCGGACACGGCAACTCCTGATGTGCAGATCGGTGGATGCGGGAGGCGACCCCCTCCCCTCATTCACTAATTTACCCACACTCCGGCTTGAGGTCAAGTTTTACGCGTTGCGATGGCTGGCGGTCGGCCCGGCACACCGTTCCGCCCCCGCGGCCGGAGCCGCGGGCGCCGGCCGCCGGGGCGCAGCTCCCGGCCAGGCGCAGCCGTTCCGTCAGGAGTCCCGCGCCGCCCCGGACTCATCGGCCAGGGCGTCCGGCCCACCGGGACCGTCCGCGTACGCGGTGGCGTACGACAGCTCGCCCGGGTTGTCGACCCACGCCACGACACGGCGCGCATGCTCACGCCACCCCGGTGCAGCCTTCACCCGGTCGCCCCACCGGCTGCGGCCCTGCGCGCACACCGTGCACATCAGCCGGCCGCGCACCTCCCACATCTCCGGATCGGCGGTGAAGCAGACCGGGCAGCACCCCTCGAACCAGGCCGGAGGGTGGCACGGCTTCACCACCAGGGCCGTGATGATGATGTGGCCGCAGTGCGCGCACTCGATGCCGTACAGGGCGTTGCGGTCGCAGCGCGGGCAGTGCTTGCCGGCCGGAACCTGCGCCGGAGCGCCGGCACCCTCGGACGTCTCCGCCGGCGCGAGCTCGACATCGGCGTGGTCGATCACGTGATTCCTCCTCGGCCGGCGGCTCTTCCGCCGTTATTCACTAATTTACCCACCCTCCCGAAGGGTGGTCAAGTTATACGCGCGCCCTTTGGTGAGGTGCCGCCCGCTCTGGGCGCGCCGACCAGAGCGCGTGCCGGGCGGGGCGGGCCGGTCAGCGCGCAGAGGCCTGGAACGTCCACCACCCGTCATAACCGGGCGGCAGGCTCGGGTAGTTCGCGAGCATCGGGCGCAGGACGGCGAGGTGGCGCTCCATCACGTCGGGCTCCTGCGCGCCCCAGTACCGCTCCCCGTCCCAGCGGCCGTGGCAGTCGCCGCCGTAGCGGCCGTCCAGGTCGGCGGACAGGATGTCGTGCGGGTCGTCGAGGCCGACCGGCTCGCGCAGGTAGTGGCGGAACAGCATGAGCGAGCCGATGCAGGCCCGGGTCACGCCGTTCTGCCGGCGGAACCAGACCGCGTCGGCCTGCCCGCGCAGGTTGTAGTAGGGGTCATCGCCGCCGTGCGGGCGCAGCTCGGCGGTAACGGTGGACAGGTCGATCGCGAACGGCTTGCGGGAGATCAGGAATTCGGTCTCACGGATCACGCGGGTCCTCGCATTCAGCAGTCGGCAGGGGGCGGGGCGCGGCGCCCCGGTGCGGGGCGCCGCGATGGGCGGTACGGGCGGCGCAGCCTCCAGGGGGCAGCGGGGGTTCTTTCGGCCCGGTCGGGGCGGGGCGTCAGCCGCGGAACCAGCCGCGGAAGCGGCGGCCACCGCGGCGCACCGGGTTCGCCAGGAGCGCGGCCCAGTTCCTCGCGTGGTCCTCCACCGAGAACGCGGCCGCCTCACCGCCGTGCTCATCGATCCACTCCTGGACCGCCTCCACGGGAACCCGCCGATACACGCCGGGCTCGACTTCATACTCCTGCGCCCACTGGGGCGGCGGCAGGACGGAGGGGTAGCCGACTTCCACGTGCGTGTACGGGCCCCCCGAGCGGAAGGGCAACGAGCCCACCGACGCCGCAGCGGCCACGGACAGGTACGTCCCGTCCTCGCAGACCAGCCACTTCATCCTGACCGCGTCGGGGCGGCTCAGCACGTCCGTGCCCCGGCACGCTATCTGCGCCAGCACGCCCTTCAGGCCCTCACGGCTCTCCTGCACCCTCTCAACTCCTCCGCCAGGCAGCCGGGTTACCTCCCGGCCGCAACCTGCATTCACTAATTTACCCACCACTCGGCATGCGGTCAAGTTATACGCGCCTCATCCCAAGGATGCTCACCCTCCCTGCATGCCGACCTCCCGGGGGTCGGGGGTGTGGCGCGTGAAACTTGACCCACACCCCCCATGTGGGTAAATTAGTGGATAGAGGGGCGGGTGACGCCCCACCCCGTCCGCCGTGCAGGAGGAGAGCCTGATGACCGTCGTCAACTGGGACAGCAACAAGCCCCACCAGTGCCCGCGGTGCCACCACGACACGGTCGGCGACGTCTCCGGCTGGGCGGTGTACACCTGCTGCAACTGCGCCACCCGCTTCGCCCGCCGCCCCCGCCTGCAGCGCTTCCTGCCCCACGTCGGCGTCACCTGCGAGGTCTGCACCGAGCAGCACCCGGTGAGCCTCGACGGCGAGCCCTTCGGCTTCCTGCGCCGCCGCCACAGCGGCATCGGCATGTACGCGCCGGACCGGTTCGAGGCGTGGCTGTACGACACGGCCGAGGTCACCGACCACCGCGACGGCGTGCTCTACCTCAACACCCGCCCCACCGCGGCCGAGGCGATGGCCGACATGGCGTGGCGGCGCAGCAACGCCCTGGACGAGGACCCCACCGCGGTGCTCGCCGTCGTCGCCGACGAGGAGTTCTACCGGTACGGGCCGGACGTCACCCCCGAGCAGCAGGACGGGTTCCTCGACGGCACGCTCGGCGTCTACGGCGTCGGCGTCCTGCGCCCGTACGCCGCCCCGCACGCGCGGCGCGGACAGTTCTACGCCGACACCGACACCTTCACCTGGGGCCTGATCGCCCCCTCCGGCCTGGAAGGCCTCTACACGCAGGCCGTCCCCGAGCCCCTGGCCGCCCACGCCCCGCAGCTGTGACCCGTCCGGCGCATCCCGCGGCCGCCGAGGTGCGCCCCCTCCCATGGCCCCCTGATCCGGGTGGAGTTGCCGCCGTGACGCTCGCCGCCCTCTCCGCCACGGCGCGCCGGCGGGCGGGGCCGGCCTGGACCGCAACGAGCAGCAGGACGTCGTGCGAGCACCCCCGGGAATCCCCCCACCCGCACAGCGCGTAAAACTTGACCTCACGCCCCATAGTGGGTAAATTAGTGAATGGAAGCGGAGAACACCCCGAAGGAGCCCCGATGAGCGCCACGATCACCACCCCCAACACCCTCACCTCCGGCGCGCGCATCACCTGGGGGCCGGGCAAGCTCCCCGGCATCTACAACGGCCCTGCGGCCCTCACCGGATTTGTCTCCATCAAGCTCGACATCGACCGCTGCTCGATCACCGTCCTTGCGGACTCCGTCGCGCCGGTCGACGACGAGAACGACGACCTGTGCCCCGACTGCGGCGGCTACGTCCCCGCGAACTGGGACTTCTGCGAGTGGTGCGAGTTCGGCATCTGACCCCCAGGGCGGCCCGCACAGGCCGCCCCCGCCCGTCTCCCACCCGCGCACACGCCGAAGGACCGCCCCATGGGCGGGGCTCGGAGCGTGATCCCGTACCCCGACAGAAGGAGCACCGCAGATGGCCCTCAACCCTGGCCCCGGACACCGCCGCATACCCTGCCCGCTCTGCGCCGACGGCACCATCCGGATGGCGCCGGACAGCGCGGCCCTCCGGTGCTCGAACCTGAAGTGGTCGCACGACGGCTTCAGCGGCGGCCACTGCACCTTCACCACCCGCGACTACAGCTCGGTCCCCCTGGAGCCCGGAGAGCGTCTGGTGATCCGCGACTTCTCGCCGTTCGCCTTCGCTCCGCCGACGCAATAGACGGCAACCGCCCAGCCGGGCGCGGCGCCTGGGCGACCGCGCCCGCCGCCCGGCCCCGCCCGGGGCGAACGCGCCCCGCACCCAGCACCCGCGCCGCGGCGCGCGGAACAACGTCCAGCCCGCCCCCGGGACCCAGGCCCCGGGACTCCCCTTGGAGATACGAGCATGACCAGGCGCTACAAGGCCGGCAACACCGTCCGGATCCTGCACCCCGCCGCCCGGGACCAGGTCCTCGACGTGGCGTGCCTGCTGGACGGCCTGCTGTTCTTCCCCGGCATCGACGGAGGCATCTGGCCCGAGCAGGTGGAACTCGTCCGCGAGCGCGCCGGCAACCCGTGCGGCCGGCCGTGCGCGCACTCCCCCAGGGACAGCTGCCGGCACTGCCGGGGACTGTGCCAGCAGCCCTACGGAGGCTGCCCGCCGCGCGACGGCGAACCCCCCGCCGTGGTCTTCACCGGCCCCCGCTGACCGCCCCGCACCCCGCCCACATGGCGCGTAAAACTTGACCATTGGCCCGCATTATGGGTAAATTAGTGAATCGAAGCCAGGGGGCACGCCACTGCGGAAGCGGTAAGCCCGGCACACCCACAGCACCGAGGAGCTCAGCCATGGCGACCGACCAGACGCCCCTGAACACCAACGGCCACGACCTGATGCCCCGGCGCGCCGACGCCGTGCAGGTCCTCACCGGGACCAGGAGCGGGGAACCGATCGTGATCGGCGCCCGCTTCAGCTGCGCCAGCTGCGACCAGACGCCGACGTACGTCCTGCGCGAGGGCGCCGTCCACGTCCAGGACCCGTGCCCCTACCCGATGGGCATCACCACCGAGATCACCCTCGACGTGCCCTCGGGGAAGCTGATCGTCACCGACGACCTGCGCGACGTCTACGACGTCGACTTCGACGCGGGCGCCAACTACGGGAGCGCCCTCGGCAAGAAGCAGGTCATCGAGGCGATGGCGGCCCTCGGATGCGCCTTCGGCAACGTGAACAACACCTGCCCCGGCCTGTACCGCCAGGGAGCCAACAGCTACGTCATCGCCGCCCCGGTCCGCGACGACAACGACGTCCCCTCCCTGCCCGACGAGGCGTGCCTGGCGGAGATCAGCACCGAGCTGTGGGCGTACTCGATCGCCGACTTCGACGACTGGAAGGCCAAGGGCGGCCACCCCGGAAACAGGCTGCTCGGCAAGTACACCGTCGTCGACGTCACCCCCGGCACCTACAAGTTCACCTACCACGGCGCCGAGCGCGGCTTCGACCACCACGCCGCCGACACCGTGGTCTTCGCCCACATCGAACGCGTCCCCACCCCCGCCTCCTGACGAGCAGCACCCGCCCCCGGGGCGGCCGCACACGCCGCCCCGCCCCGTCCACCCGGAAGGCCCGCCCCATGCCCACCGCCCCCGCCGCGACCGGCCCCTTCAGCGTCATCGTCACCAAGCCCGGCCACGCCACCGTCCGCGTCGGCCCGTTCACCGAGCGGGTGAGGGCCCAGGGGTTCGCCTACACCCTCGACTACGGCGTCCGCGGCACCGGCGCCCCCGCCGGCACCAGCTTCGACGTCGCCGCCTACGACCCGCACCTGCCCCACCTCAGCGTCCCCGCCGACGACGCGGCCGGCCTCGCCCGGCAGATGGACGCCGAGCCCGGCCCCAGCGGACCGGCCGGCTTCCCGGACCTGTTCACCCGCCTCGTCGCCGACCGCGGCTGGGAGGACGCCGCCCGGGCCTGGCTCGAAGCGCGTGCCCACCGGGCCCAGGCCGCCGAGAGCACCCCGGCCGGCGGTGAACAGCCGGACGACAAGCAGACGTTCACCGTCTTCGGAATCATCGACCACCACGGCGCCACGCCCTCGCTCGACGTCGCCGGAATCGTCGCCGGCGAGAGCACCCGGGTCGACCTCTACGAACGGCCCTGGGCCTACACCGACACCAAGGGCCGCTTCAGCGTCACCGTCCGGGCCGCCACCTGGCAGGACGCCGAGGAACAGGCCATCGAAGGCGTCGAGTCCAGTGCCCTGCGCGAGCCCTGGCGCTGACCCTGCGCCCGGGCGCGCCGCTGGGCCTTCAATCTCCCCGGATCCCGCGCGGCGGCGCCGGGCGGGACGGCTACCGGCCGGGCTGCCGACCCAGATCACTGCACTGACCCGGCCCAACTCCCGCTCCATCTGCGAGAAGGGCCACCCCCCGACACCCCTGGAGGTCCCCCATGCCCCTGTTCTCCGAGGCCGAGATCGACGCCGCGCGCCGGCGGGAGGCCGCACGCGACGCCTCCCTGCGCGCCACCACCGCCGGCGAGGTGCGCGACTGGCTCGCCGCCCAGGACGACATCGCCGACGCATCCGTCCACCCCGACGCGCCCGCCACTGTCGCCGTACGGCTGACCGGCGGCCTCCTCCTGGCCGTCACCGTCTCCACCGACGACGAACCGCCCCGCCCCGCCGAGCCCGGCGCCGAGACGCACCAGGCGCTCGCCGAGCGGCTGCGTACCTGGCTCACCCGCGAGACCGGCATCGGCCAGGCCTGGAACATCCCCGACAGCACGACCGTCGGCGTCGAGCTCGTCGACGGCACCGAGTTCACCATCACCATCACCCCCGCCTGACCCGGCCCAAGCGGCGCGGCGCACGAACAGGCACCACACCAGCCCGACGCCCGCCCGGCGGCCGCGAGCAGCAGCCAGCCGGGGCGGGGCGGGGCCGGATCCGCCCCACCGTCACGCCAACTCCCGCATCTACGCAGGCCATCGGGGGGACACCACACGGCAGCCCGCTCACGGACCCGGGCGCGCGGGCCAGGAACAGCGGGAGCTCGCGGCCCGGGCGCGCTGGGCCGGCCGCAGAGCGCAGCATCCCGGCCAAGCCACGGCAGCCTCTCCTCAGGGTGTCCGACGCGGTCGCTACGATGGCGGCGCACCATCGGGCAACCGCGCCGCGCCCGGTCCACCACCTCGACGCCCACACCGCCGAAGGGGACCGCAGACGTCTGAGACTCGCGCGAGCAGCTTCGTCATGGCCTCATCCATCCTTGGACCGGCCGGCGCGTGTGGGGCAGCAGGCCGATCGAGGACGTGAGACGTCATGACCAACCGCCGCACCCGGGAGTTCGACCGCGCCGTGCGCGCGTACCGGCGCCAGCACCCCCACACCACCCTGGAGCAGGCCCGCGCAGCCGTCACCGCCCGCGCCTCCCAGCAGGCCACCCCGGCACGGATCCCCGCCGCTCCCCTGCCCCGGCCCGCAGAGACACTGCCCGGCTACATCCGGCGCGTCGCGGCCGCCACCGGCACCCACCTGCACCGGGCCATGGAACTCCTCGGCCTGAAGCCCGGCACCTCCGCCACCCGGCGCCTGGCCGAACTCACCCGCGGCCGGCTGCCCGACGACGCCGTACAGGCCCTCGTCGCGGCCACCGGCATGACCCCTGCCCAGGCCCACGCCCTCGCCAGCCCGCCCACCCCCATCGGCACGGCCGCGGCCGCCGCCTACGACGCTCTCCGCCGCACCTCCCGGGAGATCGTGAGCAGCAAGACGATCCGGCCCGGCGGAGAGGGCAAGACCCGCACGAGTGCCGGCCTCGTCCTCGAATGGGCCCGCCGCCAGGGGATCCAGCTGAACGAAACGCCCCTCCGGCCCAGCGACGGCAAGACCGTGGCGGACGCGCCCGCGCTGGCCCGCCTCCTGGCCCTCTCGTCGGACACGACCCGGCCCCTCCTGATCGACACCGACCCGCCCCGCAGCCTCGACTGGCCCGGCCCCGCACTTACCCACACCTTTCCCTTCGATCTGCCCTGGCCCGCCGGCGACCGCCCCCTGCCCACGGACCCCCGCCTCGTCGACGAGATCCTGAAAGAGCTCGGCATCGGCCAGGAGGCCGACGCAGACACACCGCCGAACGCGTAACGCGGCAGGCCCGCGCGGGCGTCGAATCCGGCGCTCCGCGCGAGGCTGGCGGCCGGCCCGTGCCGACGGCGTCGGGTGCCGGGCGTGCCGCGGGTCGCCGTGCTGCGCCTGCGGTACCGGGCGGTCGGCGACGAGGCGGAAGGGGCGCGGGGCTCGCACCGCGCCCGGAAACACCGAGGGCCGGCACCGAGGCGGTACCGGCCGGTGTCGGCGGTCGCGGGCCAACGCGCTCGCCGTGTGTCCTGAAGCCCGGGCTTGCGACCAACGCGCCGTCAGGGCGATACCAACGGATGACCGTTGGCATCGGTGCTGAGCAGCGTCTTACTGAAGGGGCCCAGACCGCAAGCGCGCTGGAACCAACGATGGGCCGTACGGGCCCCCGCGCGCCGTCAACTCACCGGCACCAGCCTGCTGTACGGGGCTGCGGCGGCGCAGAAGTTCCCGGGCGGCAAGCGGAACATCCATGAGGCCACGAAGCGGCGAAACGGACAGACCGGGCAGCGTGCGGGGTGGGTGCCGGGGCGGCCGTGGAAGGCTGTTGCGTACCGCGCAGCCCCGCACCCGCAGGGCCAACTGCCGCAGGGCTGCGTGTGCTTGCGACCACCAGCCCGGGTCCCGGCCGCCCGGCCGGGCCCTCGTCAGGACGGAGTCCTGCGCACCATGACCGACCTGCCCTCCCCTCCCCCGCCCGCCGGACCCGCGGCGCCCGCGGCGCCGTCCGAGGGGCGCCTGGGGCCCACGCACGCGCTGATCCTGCTGATCGTCTTCCTCACGCTGGGCACCGTCCTGTTCCTCAGGGGGACGCCGACCGGCGACATCATCACCCTGCTCGGCGGCTGCGGAGCGATCGGCGCGGCCACCCTCGCCGCGGCCGGCGGCGGACGCCGGCTGATGGCCGTCCTCGTCGAGGCCGCGGTCCGCTCCGGCACGGGCAAGTAGGGGCCGGCCGTGACCTCGCCCCGCCCCGCGGCCGGCCCCCGGCTGCCGTTCGCCCGCCTCGCCGAGCACCTGGTCGCGCTGCGCACCGGCGCCCAGATGTCCCAGCGCGACCTCGCCCTGGCCGCGGCCGTCTCCCGCGGCACCGTCCAGCGCGCCGAGTCCGGCACCGCCGCGCCCTCCACGGCCGTCCTCGACGCCCTCGTGCGCGCCTGCGGAGGCGACCGGACGGCCCGCGACCGCGCGCTCGTCCTGCGCAACCAGGGACGCACCGAACGCCGCGGCCGGCTCCGCGGCCTCGAGGCACCCGCCCCGGCGCTCATCCACACCGAGCAGGACCTCGGCGCCGCCCTCGCCGCCGAGTACGAACGCGCCGGCGCCCCCTCCCCCGGCGACCTCGTCCGCCCGGCCGCCGGCCGCACCCCGATCCCCCGCACGACCGCACGACCGCCTGGCGCATCATCAAGCGCCGCGGCCTGCCCGCCGACGCCGACCAGCTGCAGACCTTCCTCGACGTCTGCCGCGTACGCCCCTCCGCCCAGCGGCACTACCGCGAGGCCTTCCAGCGCATCCGCGCCGCCCGCAGCCGGCGCACCGCACCCCCGCCCCCCAGGACCGCAGCCGGACCGGGCCGCGGCACCGCCAAGATCAGCCCCTGGTTCAAGAACCTCATGGACACCATGTCCCCCGACGACATCGAAACCGCCCTCACCGTCGGCACCGCCTACCTCATCGCCGGCGAAGCCCACCGCAACGGCACCGCCCCGCCCCGCACCCTCGACCACGTCATGCGCACCGCCCGAGAACTGTTCGCCGACCTGAACAGCCTCCCGCCCGCCCTGCAAGGCCCCGACAGCATCGGCGTCCTCGGCCCCCGCGGCGACCTCGTCGTCGTGGAGACCAAGTCCTCCCGCCTCCAGCGCGGCGGACCCATCACCGTCCGCAAGGACAGCCACGTGCTGCGCGGCGCCCCCGCGGTCTGGCAAGCCAAGAACACCCAGCCGGCCGAGGCCGCCCGCACCGCGTAGACACCCACCGCGGCCCGCCGACGGTCGGGCAAAGGCCTTCGCCTGCGGGCCCGTGCCCGGCCGTACGGACCCACCCGCGACACAGTGCGGGCCAACGACCAGGCGCGCAGCAGGCCACGACAGCTCCGGACAGTGCGGACAGCAGCCCCAGGCGGACGGGCGAGGACGGCGCAGCACCGGCCGGGATGGAGGGGCGGAGCTCCGGGGCGGTGTGGACAGCTCTTGACCGCTTCTCGCCCACCACCAGCACCCACGCCTGCCCGGCCCGGCCGACGTACCTTCCGGAGGGCGTGGCGACCGGCTCGCACCGCGGGCACCAGCGCTGCCACCATCATCCTCACCACGCCGGACAGCAACTCCCGTCCCCGGCCCGGTCCGTCACCCGCACACTCCCAAGAGGGACACCGCCATGCCCACCGTCCCGCCTGACGAACCCACCCCGCCCGCAACCGTCCCGCCGCCCCCCGCGGCCGCCGGGCGGCTGGGCGCCGGCGAAGCGGCCGTCATCGTCACCGCGATCACCGCGGTGACGGTCCTCACCGCCCTCGAGCGGCCGATCCCCGCCGTCCTGACCGCGATCGCCTCGGCCGCCGCCCTGCTACTGCTCCCCCACCGCGCGCACCAGCTCCTCGCCGCGCTCACCAGGGCCGGCCGGTGAGCTCCCCCCACCCCGGCACGGTCGAACTGGCGCTCCTGCGAGGCTGGTTGCGCGGCATCAAGGGCACCTTCACCTACGCCACCATCGCCCGCCGCGCCAGCGACCACCACCAGCCCGTCTCCGAGCGGACCCTGCGCCGGACCGTACGCCAGACCCTCGACGGCCGGCTTCCCGCCCTGCGCGTGGTCGTGGCCTTCACACACGGCGCCGTCCACGCACGGGCCCACGCCGCCGGCGCGAGCCGCGGCGCCGCCCCGCCCGACGTACAGCGCGCCGAACAGACGGCACACGCCCTGTGGGAGGCCGCCGGACGCAGCCTCCACCCTCGAACCCAGACCCACCCGCACCAGGTGACGTGGGTACCCGGCCACATCACCACCCAAGCCGGACTCGCCCGGGCCATGCGACGGCTGCGCCAGGAAGCCGGCAACCCCTCCCTGCGCGCCCTGGCCACCGCCCCCGAAACCGCCGGCCAACTCTCCCGCAGCACACTCCAACTGGCCCTGAAAGACAAACGGCTGCCCAGCGAGCAACTGCTGACCGCGTTCGCCGCCGCCTGCCACGCGAGCGAACCCGCCCGCCAGGCGCTGCTCGCCGCCCGCCGGCGCATCACCGGCACGCTGGAACCCGAGGCGGACGGCTACTCATGGGCCGGCTACCCCTGCGCAGCCGTCGAACAGGCCGAGGCACGCCGGGCCAACGAGACCGCCCGGCCCTGGCTCACCCCCGAACCCGACTTCTACGACCAGCAGCTGCGCGCCCAGGAACAAGCCGCCGACGACCGCATGACCGCATGGATCGACAGCCTCACCGCCGACGAGATCGAACAACTGCAGCAGCAAGCCGCCACCACCCGCGACGGACACGACCTGCGCGCCGAGCTCACCGCCCTCCTCACCCACACCCCGGAGTAAGACCGGCACGGCGCCACACCGCCCGCGGCGTCCGGGACAACCACCCAGCCCGGTGGGGTGGGTGACCAGCAGCGAAGACCGACCCGGCCCGCAGACCTCGGCCAGCGGGACGACCTCGCCGAGACGCAGCCAAGCCAAACCCCCGCCGTGGTCACCGACGCCGGCGAGGGCGCAGGCGGCGAGCAACAGCCGGGCAGGTCCGGCGCAGCGCCGCCCGGGGCGGAGCCCCGGGCGGCGCCTCTACTGGCCGAGCCGCCGACGGAAGACGTCCATCATCACCGCACGCGTCTGGTCGGCGGCCGCGATGTGCGCAGGCGAGGCCAGGTAGGCCTGCAACTCGTCGTAGTCACTGCGCCGGGTGACCGCCCACCGACGCCGGAACACCGCCCGCTCCGGGCCCGCCGCGGCCTGGACGGCCTCCTCGGCAACCTGGGCATCCGGCGCCTCCTGGGCGTGCTCCAGCTCCACCGCCGCCAGGACCCGCTGCCCGTCCGTACGGTTCTCCAGCCACAACACCAACCCCGGATGCTCAGCGAACATCAACCGCAACCGCTCCCGCCCCGCCGCAACCGCCGCCAGCCGCACCAGACCCGCCGGGAACGCCACCCGAGCGGGCGGCAGATGCAGCGACGGCACATCCTGCCCGGCCAGACCCAGCGCAGCCTCCACCGCCGCGGCCTCATCCTCCACACGGCCCGCTTCCTGCTCCCGCACCCCTTGTCCCGTCCCCTCGATGACCACCGCCTGACCAGCACGGCAGCCTAACCGGCCACCACACGACAACTCCGCCACCCACCGCCATAACGCTCAGGCAACCGCACCGCACGGCCGCCCCGAGACGCCGAGCGGCCCGGACAGCGGCGGACGGCCAAGCCAGAACCACCCCGGCACACAAGGCACCGCCGCCATACGACGCCCACGGCAAAGCCCACACCAGGTCAGCACCACCACACCCCGACCATCACCGACCAGAGGCCGGCCGGGCACCACCAACACACGAGCACCGCACGCCAGCACGACACGGCACACCAGCACGCACAAACAGCGCGCTACACCAGCCCGCCTCAACCGCCCGACCGGCGCACACAGCCACCAAACACGCTGCACACGCACCTCACCACAGCCAGCCCGACCAGCTCACCCGTCGAGCCCGCAGCACCACCACAACCAGCGTTGCCACCCCCGCAACACCCACAACCTGTCACGCTGTCACGCCTACCCTGTGGCTGCTCTGCAGGTGGGGTTTTCCGCAGGTCAGGGGCACTTTTCGCGCAACGTGACAAGCGGCGTGACAGGAGGTGTGACAGCGGCCGTGACACCTCCGGTCCGCCATTTGCGTATCGGGGACACCGCCTGGACAACGGGTGAAGCCCAGACGGTGACGCCGGCTCGTCCGGCACAGCACGCGCTGCGCCGCGGCCAGCCCTGCCCTGTACGGCCGTGAACGGCCGCGGGCCAGACAGCTGGTACGTGATGCCGGAGAACTCGCATGGGAGGCCGTCACCGCCCGCCTCCAGGACGCTAGCCGGCCGACTTGCGGCCAACAGGCCCTCGTCGACGACGGCGTCATGCAACAACCCGTCCTCGCACTGGAAGCCTACGGAACGGCCAAGCACGCCAAGGCCGCGTAGACCTCTTCATACGGCTGTTTGCCGAGATGGACGAGAGCGAGGATCCGGACGCCGACTTGAGCCGCTGCATGGGCACCTAGGCGCCGGAAGCGCCCGCGCCTGTGCAGCGGCTGCTGAGCACGCCCGTGCAGCAGATGGTGCAGCACGCTGCCAGGCGGTGCACTGCAGCCCTCGCAGTGCTCGTGCAGCAGCAGAACTCAAAAGGCAGCGAGCTACAACAGCCCGCCGATGCAGCGTGACGAGGCAGCGCGGCTTGACCGCGGGCAGCAACACGCCCCTGATCAAGCCGCGCTGCCGTTGCGCGATCGGAGCTGGTGGACCTGTCTGGCTGTCCGCGGCGCGCTGAGCCAGGCGTGCCCAGACCAGTGCCGCCTGGCCGACGAGCGGCGAGCGACCGCCTACCTCACCGCCGCGCTCCTATTGGTACACGTTGGCGGCCGGCGGCCATAACGGCTTCCGCGGCGCCTGGCTGTCACGTTGTCACGCCAACGCCCGGAGCGCGGCCGTAGCCCAGGTAAGTGCAGGTCAGAGCCCCTTTTCGCCCGGCGTGACAGGCGCCGTGACGGGGGCTGTGACACAGGGCGTGACGCAGGAGCGCCCCCGAGGTGAGGGGGGACCGGCCACGCCTGGCCTAGCCCGTTGGCAGACTGGCGGCGGGCTGTACGGCTGCCTCCATGGCCTCGTCCTCGAAGGCCTTGCGTCAGGAGGCCGATGGATCAGCTCTGTTCGGTCGACGCGCTGCAGCGGGAGGAGGCCCGGCCCGCTGGTCTTCCAGCAGGGCCGACCAGCGGCCTGCAGCGGTAGCGGCGAGCTGCAGGTGCTGCCGGCGGTCGGCGGGCAGCATCGACGATGCCGCACGAACCTGTGCAGCAGCGGCGCCCGGTCTCGTGCCGCACGCTGCACGGCCGCCGGGCGACAGCACGCGGACGCTGCTGCAGCGAGCACGCGGTGTCGGCCGCTGCACGATCGCCCGGGAGCAGCGCGGGAGGCAGCAACTCTTCGGGCAGGGCTACAGCTTCTCGACGGCGTCTGCGCCGTCGGTGAGCGTGAGCATGAGGCGGCGGTGGGCGTGTGGCGGGTCGTAGTCCACCGCGAGCTGACGCAGTCCGGGATGAGGGTTCCAGGCCCGCACGGAGCCGGTGGCGCCGGCGGGCAGCGGGTCGTATTCGTCAGTGCAGCGCACGACGCAGATCCGGTCACCGCGAGCGAACTCCTCGAGCATGGTCCTCTCCTTCTCCTGGTGCCGCTATCAGCGGGCTGGCACTCGCTCGTGAGCCGCACGGCGCTGGGGCGTCGGATCGGTGTGTGGCGCTCCTGCGGGGACTCGAACCCCGTTCCCCGGCTTGAAAGACCGGTGTCTTACACGCATGGACGACAGGAGCCAGTGCAACCGGTCCCGCTCGTGCCGCACATGCCGAACGGGGCGGGCGGGGCGGGCGGGGCGGTGGAGCCTCCCGGGGCAGGAAGCGAGTCGGGGGCCTGGCCGTCAAGCCAGGCGGGTCGCATGTCCTGCGCCGGGAGGGACCGGAGGGGTGCCCCGCCAGGACGGAAAGCGAGCCTCCGCGCGGCGTGGGGGGCTGCGCGGGTCGCATGTCCCGTCCCGGCGAGTCCGGGCCACCGCTTCTGGCAAGCGGTGAGCGCTCCTGCGGGGACTCGAACCCCGTTCCCCGGGCTGACAACCCGGTGCCCTACCTACGGACGACAAGAGCCTGCGCGCCAAGGCGCGTTGCGTACCCCCGGCGGGATTCGAACCCGCGGTCTCCCCGCTGAGAACGGGGCGAGATGAGCCGGACTACTCCACGAGGGCGTGTGGGTTTCCCGCCGTCGGCCGGGGATCGGATCAGGTAGGGCCCGCGAACGGGCTTGCTCGTCACCTTCCCCGGCCGGGGGCAGGGCCGCTGATGGCCCCTCCCCAGGAGCCACGAGCGACGCGTGCCAGCAGGGCGGATCCGCCGGGGAAAGCATCACCTCCCCTGCCAGCACGTCGTGGACGGACGGGACTCGAACCCGCACCCAACCCCGCAGGGTTGCTCTAGCCAATTGAGCTACCGTCCCAAGGAGAGCGTCCCCTCCTCTTCAACCCAGCTGGCGATCAACCAGCCGGGCCCGAGCAGCGTGCCGATGTGTTCCCGCGCAGCGGGGCCGGGCCTCTGAAGGGGCCAACCTCAGCACTTCGCGATCCGAGGGGACTTGAACCCCTGACCTGCCCCCGGCTTGGGGGCCGCTCTACCAAGCTGAGCTACGGACCTGCCGGGCAACGCGGATCGGCCGCTCCTTGCTGTCCGGCGTCCACGGGATCGATCGCCCCCGTGGACACGTATAACGTACCACCATTGACCCGCTCGTGGCAAGTTTTACGCGTCACGCAACCGCCCCAGTCAGCGAGTGAGGAGGTAGACATGCGTGTGCAGCGCGGCACCGACCGGGTACCTGACATAGGCTCGGCCGCCGAGCCGGTGGAACGTGACCCCTGCTGCCGGGCGCCTCGCGCGAACCCCCTCCAGGGAGGCCCGCATGTCGGCCAGGCGCAGCGAGACCGGGCGCAGGCCTTCCCGGAACACGCCCTGGTCATTCCCGAGGAACGCATGCACCCGGTCGAGACGGACCGCGTACATGACCGCCGCCGTCGCCGGGCGCAGAACCAACGCCCGGATCTCGTCCACTCCGTACGCGGTTCCCGGCAGCGCCGCGCCCATCGACGGCAGTACCGGCGTGAAGAGCCAGCCGTCACGATCCGCCAGCGCGTCCCGCACCTGGCCGTCGCCCAGGGTGCCGGCCTCCGGGATGAAGGGGAACGCCTCCCACACGCCGGGCGCACGCAGGCCGCGCCGCCAGGAGATGCCCTCCGGGGACCGGGCGGTGTCCCCGTCCACGAATCGCAGCGGCTGCACCTTTGACACGGTGGTGGCGTTGGCCATCAGTAGCTCCCTCGGTCGCACTCGATCTGTTCACTAAATTACCCGACTTGCAGGCATTCGGCAAGTTATACGCGCCAAGGAGGGCGCCGGCGTCCCGGCGAGGCGGCAAGGGCGCCGTGGACCGGCATGCGGCCGAAGCCGAGGGGCGCAGACGCCCATCCGCCCGAGGGAGTCGCGCAAGCCGCCCGATCAGCAGCCACCCCCATCACCCAGAAGCCCGGATGGAGGCAGGCGCGAGCCGCGTAGCGCCCCCGCCTCCGTCGTTCCGCGCCCCCTCGAGATGATGACGCGTAAAACTTGACTCCCGACCGCCAGGGTGGGTAAATTAGTGAATGCGGACGGAAGTTCGCACCGCATCGTGAGAACCGAGGGGACAGGCCATGACCGACACCGTGATCACCGTCAAGGACATGACCGACCCGGCCTACCGTGCACTTCGCCTGGCGCCCGGCACGGTCGTCGAGTACCGGGGCTCCCTGGCCGACTCGCACGGCTTCTGGATCGTCCAGCCGTGCGCCTGTAAGCACTGCGCAGCCGGTGTCGTGATGGGTCGCGCCGCCACCCGCTACGAGCTGGTCACGCTCGACGGCCAGCCCACCGGCCCTCAGCACGTGCGGCACACCTCGGTCGTGCCTCGCATGACCGAGGAGGAGCGCGGGCACGCCGGGTGCTACGTCTCCACCCGCGTCACCGCGGTGCACCTGCGTCGCCTGCTGCGTTCCGCGTTCCCGGGTCAGAAGTTCTCCGTGCGCTGCGGCCGTCGCGACGCGAAGGGCCTTGCTCCGTACGAGATCACTGTCAGCTGGAGCGGGGGCCCCACCCGCACCGCCGTGGCCACCGTCACGGCCCCGCTGCTGGCCAGCTATGGCAACTCCGCGGGCCGCCGGGCCCGACGGATCAGCGTCAGCGTCGGCGGCCGCACGCACAACGGCACCCCGCACGTCTACGCCATCCACCTGAACCGCGGCTGACCGAGACGCCCCTCGGCGCCCTGCCACTCCCTACACCTCAAGGAGTTCCGCTATGCCCCGTCGCAAGACCGACGATCTCGCGCTGCGTGGTCCGCTGCCCGCCATCCCCGGCGCAGGCAACCTCGGCATCCGCGTCATCTACCCCACCAACGCCCCGGACGACTGGACCGTCGCGCTGCTGCGCCTGCCCAACGACTACTACGTCGTCGTCGGCCATGCTCCGCACGAGAAGTGGGCCGTGGTCTATCACCACTACGTCGTCCCCGGCACCCGGGTCGAGGATCCGCGCGAGGTGAAGACCGACCCGGTGACGGGCGTGGCCATGCCCAAGGGGATCAGGTGGAACTGGACCGACGGCCGGGGCATCTCCTCCGTACTGCGCGCCCTTGCGCCCCTCGACCGCACCCCCACCACGTCCAAGGTCGCCAGCGAAGCCCACTGACGAGCCCCCGCGTACTCGTGCAGACCGACCCGTCCAGTCCTTTCCGGAACGAGAGGGAACACATGGCAGATGGTGCCGCCGTCGGCTACTCGCCCGTCGAAAGCGCCACCGACGGCACCTTCGACATGGCAGAGACCAGCTCCTGCCAGGAGTACGGCCACTTGTACGAGGCATGCGTAGGCCTCAACTGCTCGGACGACAACTGCCGCATCCGCACCTGCGCCGACTGCGGGGACGAGTACGAGGAGTAGCCCGGGCGCCGGGCCAGACCGGCGCCCGCCCTGCCCAGTGGAGCGCAAGGCGGGCGAGAGGCCCGGAAAGGGGCTCGGAGGATTGCCAGCGGTTCTGCCGGGCGCCGCTGCGCGTCTGCCGGATGCGCCGGCAGTCGCCGAGACGCTGCAGGGGCTCCTCCGCCGCGAAGCCGCCGGCGGCGCAGTCGACTTCGAGGAGTGCTTGCCGAGAGGAAGCGCCGGGGGTACACGACGGCAAGATCGGCGTGCGCTACCAGCTGACAGGGTTCTCCTCGCCGAGCAGCTCGGGAATTGCCTCGATGCCGGCCGGCAACTGGATGAGGTCGCTGCGCGCACCGCTGCAGGTCGCCCGTCACTCCTCGGGGCGGCACTCCTGGTCGTGGTTCTTCCACGGGTCCATGCCGGGCAGGACGACCATCGTCGAGTTGCACGCCGTGCAGCGACTCATCCGCAGATCAGCCGGGACAGGGTCGGGCAGCCAGCGCCGCTGTTCGTCGTCCAGGTCCTCCAGGGCGACGTCCTCGTACTTCCGGATGTCGTGCGCGGAGGGGCCGGGGCCGAGCGGAGGCCGGGTGGTGATCGGATAGCGGGTGAGGCTGACCCAGTCGCAGCCGCCGTGAACGTACAGCCGCGTGATGCCTTCACCGGGCTCGCTGGGGTCCAGGTCCGTGCGCAGGGCGAGGTCACGGATGCGGTCGAGGAAGTCGCCGGCCGCGAGGTCACGGTCGGTGTAGACGCCGACGATGCGGCCGCCCTCGAAGTCCTCGCCGGTCTCCAGGATCCAGACTCCGTCCAGCCCTTCAGTGGCGTTCTCAACCCGAGCGGCGATCGCGGCAACGCTGGTGCTCTTGGTCATCACAGGCTCCCTCGGTCGATGGTCCGCAGCGGCCGGGGAGGCGCTTGCCCCACCTCCCCATCTATCCACTAATTTACCCAACCAGGGTGGTTTTAGTCAAGTTATACGCGTCACTTTGTGGGGTGTGTCAGCCACCCAGACGGCCGGCGGAGCGCCGTCCGCAGGCCCCGCCAGGGCGTTCCTCGTTCCCGCATGCCCGGCCGCTGGCCGCGGAGCTGTCACACACCTGTCCGGCTCCGAGTAGTCGGCGTATTCGCAGGTCACGGGCTGTTTGAAGCGGGCCGTGACGGGCGAGCGTGACGGACGGCGTGACAGCAACGCGCGGCTCGGCCGGGGGGACACCACTTCTGGGAGACGCGCTACGCCGGCTGCTGGCGTGAGGGCGCCAACTGCACCCGGACACGGGCTGTCTGGAGCGCCGCGGCCCGGGTCGTCACGGCCTGTTCTCTCCTGCGCCGGCTGGAGGGTGCGCGGCACCGACGTCCTTGCCGGGCCAGTCGTGATCCTTCATGTCTCCGCACCAGCAGTGCTCGCGACTGCCGATCGGATAGCCGGGGAAGCCAACACTTCCCTCGTCCCCGTCGGCCTGGCGGCGCCGGCCGGAGGGGCGCCACACGGCGAACCTTCCGGCCATGGCGCGGGCGGCGCGCTCGCGCTTGGGAGACGGCATGATGCATGACCTCCAGTTGGGTGAAGCTCTTCGGGACCGGTACGGCCTCGAGTTGGTGAGCCGGCTCGACAGGACCCGTCCGGTGCCGTTGACGGTTCATCGGGCACCGGATGGGCCGCCGAAGACGGGATGGGGCAGGCGGCTCAGGCGCGAGCGGTGAGCAGGGCGGTGCCGTAGTCGCGCATCCAGTCACGGAGTACGGCGTAGTCGGGGTTGGCGGGCGGGACGGGCCACACCGCCCGCCACTGGGCGCTGTGGCCGGGCAGCACCAGGACCTGGTCCAGGCGCTCGTGGTCGGCGCCGTCGCCTGCCCGGTAGTGCTCCAGCACCACCAGCGGCCCGGGGAAGTTCGCGGCGAGCTTCGCCCCGATCTCCTCGGCTGCGTTCGTGATGCTCACCCCGATGCCGTTCTCGGTGAGGATGGCGAGGTGACCGCCGTCGGCGGTGCGCCATACGCGCAGCAGGGCGATTCCGCCCCCTCCTGCGCACGAGGACGGGTAGGTCCAGGCCGGCTCGTCAACCTCGAGCCGGTGTGGATCCGGTACACGCGGCAGCGGCAGGAACGGGTTGTCGGCGGGGACGCTGAGAGGGGGCAAGGCTTCCTCCACGGAGTAGGTGGACGTCGGTGCGGGGTGGGGGCGGACGCTGGGTTGCGGCCGTAAGTCAGCGGGGCGGGGAGCAGAGGGGTCCCTGGGCGGTCCGCAAGACGAGGTCGGCCCGGGGCCCCCGCTGCAAAGAGCGGGGCCCGGAGCCTGCTGTGTGTCTCGTGCTGATGCGTGGCTGACCTGGGTTTGGCGGGCAGCGGCACGGTGCGGCGTGCAGGGGCAGCGCCGCTCTGCTGGAACGCAGCACGCCGGGTCAGCGGCCCGGGCGTGCTGCTTGCCAACTCGCTTTGCCCGGTGAGGTGCTCAGTCGGTGGCGAGGATCTCCCCGTAGCGGAGAAAGCGCCCCGTGTCGATGAAGTGCTGCCGTGAGGCCGAGGATTCGGTGTCGTATTCCCCGTACCGGCCAGGCGAGGGGTCGCATCCGCAGGTGCACGGTGGCATCGGTTCTCCCTGCCCCGCGCGGGTGAGGTGACAACCGTGGCAGTCCTCACGGTCGCCCGGGTTCTGCATGGCGCACGCGCAGGTCCAGTCTCCCGGCGTCGGCTCGTTGCCGTCGCTGGCGCCCGGTGCCGGCGTCGTCTTCTTCTCCGTCACCTGGGGGCGGGTGAGGCCGTTGGGCGGAGTGTGGAGCAGCTCGCCGGTGCGGGGGTTCCGGAGCTCCCACCAGAACTGCTGGTACGGGCTGCACTTGGGAGTGTCGGGGAGCTGGGCGCAGTAGCGCAGGTAGGCGGTGACGCCCTCGTAGGTGCCCCAGGCGGAGCCCGTGGCCACCTTGCCGTTGGACACGACGTAGAGGTTGATGCCCTGCTGCACGCCGAAGAAGGTCACGTGCGGGTCCGCGTTGTGCTTGATCATGAAGAGTCCTTGGCCGGGAAGAGGTGGGCCTGTCTGGGTCGCTGGCCGCCGGGCGCAATAGGCCCGGCGGCCGAGCGGGTCATGCGGTGAGGTCGGCGACCAGGACGGTCGAGTTGTCCGCGTACGGCTCGTTGTCCGGGTCGTCGGTGCGGGAGGCGGCGAGCGACTCCTTCACGGCGGTTGCGCTGAAGCGGCGGGCCGCCTGGCGGGGCGTGCCGGTCAGCAGGTTCGCGAGGTCGTGTCCCGCGTCCTCGTGCGGGTCATAGGCGCCGTCGGAGGCGAGCAGCAGGCGGACGGTCTTGGCGACGAGGCAGAGGGAGACGGACTCGATCGCCGGGTGCCCGAAGCGGTACTTGACCTTGTCGTCGTTCAGGTTCGAGCCGAGCCACGAGGTGACGATGTTGCGGCGGCCGCCGATGACGCGGCGCAGGTTGTGGTCGTCGGTCATCTTGTGCGCGGTGCCGTCAGCCACGAGGTAGGCACGTGCGTCGCCGCACCAGGCGATCGTCAGCGGCTTGCCCGGTACGGTCACGGCAACCACGGCCACTGCACTCGGGCCGTAGCCGCCGAGCTCGGCGGCGTAGGCGTCGTAGACGGCGCGCAGCCCGCGCTCGGCGTCACCGCGGCGTGCCGCCGTACGGGCCAGCCGGCGGGCTGCGGCCCGCGTCCACTCGCGGACGACTTCGGTGGAGCCGATGCCGTCGAGCAGCACGTAGGCTCGTGCGCCGGTACGGCGGTCGGTGAACACGGCGGTGGCGTCGCACTGGTTGTCGCGAGTGCCGGTGAGCTGGGCAGTGGCGTAGTTGCGCACGAATCTCCATGAGGTCGCAGTGGCTGCGCTGCGGGACCTTGCACGCCCCGAACGCATTCACTAATTTACCCGAACCAGAGAAGATGCGTCAAGTTTTACGCGTCATCGCTCATGCGGCCAGGGCCGATTCCTCTTCAGCGCACGCGCGGTCGGCGCAGCTGCCGCACTCCCCGTCCCAGGAGCCGCCACCGAGCGGCTCGCGGCACCCGTCGTTACGGCACAACTCCCCCACCGGGACACCGTCGACCTGGTCCAGGTGCTCAACCTGGTCCAGGGTGATCGCACTCAGGCGCATCCCGGAGACCTTGGCCGTGCTCGGCAGGTCGCACTCATCGCCGAGGGCGGCATTCAACTCCTCCAGCGCCGCGGCCTCGTGGCCGGCGGTCACGTGGGCCATGACAGTTGCCGTGACGAGAAAGGCGTAGTCGGCGGTAGGGGCGGACACGTCATTCACTCCAGGGGTTCAGGGGCCGAGCAGCGGGCGGGGCGGCGCTCTGGGCCGGCATCCGGTGCACGCAGCAGACGAGTGCGACAGGGGCGGGGCGCTGCCGTTGGCGAGCGCCCCGCCGGACGGCCGTCGACTACGGGCGGCCGAGGGTGTCGAGCGCCTCCATGATCGGCTTCAGCGCCAGGGGGCCGTGAAGACCAGCCCGCTCGATGGGTCCGTTCAGCTCCCGGCGGGCGCGGTCGTAGCTGTAGACGCGGGCCTTGGCGTTGAAGGCGCGTGCGAGCGTGTGGCTGACGCGCAGCAGGTCGACCTCGTCGGGGATGTTGTCCCAGCCGGGCTCGGCCGTGAGCAGCAGCCAATGGCGTCCCTCGCCCAGGGGGTTGCGCCCGTACTCCAGGGTGAACGGCTGGAAGCCCCAGACCTTCTCGAAGTTCTCCCAGTACGACTCGACGGCCGCGATGGGGTGGGTCGCGTACGGCTCGCGGTGGATCTGGGCCCCCTCCTCGTAGAACATCCACGTGATCCGGTGCGGCTTGTCCCAGAGGGAAGACACCTCCAACAGCCGCTCCTCGTCGGCGGTGACGGTCCACACCTCTTCCTCGGTCCAGACGCCGCCGTCGTAGGCGGGCATCTCCTTGGGGCCGACCCCGGCCACCACGGCGGTGGCGGTGCCGTCGCCGTTGGAACGCAGCCAGGAGTAGGCCAGGCAGTTCTCGAAGCCGGGGCCGGGGTGCCAGGTGGGCGCATCCGCGAAGGCGTCGTCCGGGAACAGCAGGAGCACTCCCGCCCAACCCGAACGGTGCGCGTCAGGGCCGACCCAGGACTGGTTGACGGCGCGTTCGATGTTGCGACGCAGGCTGCGCTTCACGGATTCCTCCCGGACTAGGTGGGGTTCGCGGTGCATCCCCACCGCTCACTCACTAATTTACCCACTCAAGGGGGCAAGGTCAAGTTATACGCTCCCATCCCTTCGCCCGGCGCGCTGCGCGGCGAGCGCCGTCCCGTGCCGCTCGGCGCGGCAGGAGTTGCGGGCGACAAGGCGAGCGCGGCCCGTACGTGCAGGCCGGCACCTCCAGAGCGGGAGCAACCGCCACTGCTCCCCTGAGGGGCAGGCAGCGCCCTTACGGGCGGCCGACGATCAGAACACTCTCGGGAGCCACACCGTGGTGCACGGCAACGGCCTGCTCTGCAGTGGTGATGCCGTCTCCGCCGATCTCGAAGAGGCCTTCACGGACCAGGCTGTCCCGAGCAGGGAGCATGTAGGTGAGGCGGACCCCCAGGGCGACGGAGCCGTGCTCACTCCGCAGCGCGAGCTGCGGGAACGGCCCCTCATGGGGAAGCAGTTCGTAGCCGTTGGAGATCCGGAACTCCTCGGCCGTGCCGCCCGTGAGCAGAACGCTGAAGCCGTCCCCCTTGGAGAAGGAGCGCAGCCGGCGGGCGCGGTAAATGGCCGCCACACGGTGGTCGTCACCGGTGAGCCAGTCCAGGTCGGCGTTGAAGAGCTCGACAGCGCGCCAGAGTTCGGCTTCGGCGTCCCCGGTGTCGGGCACGGTGTAGGAGAACACGCGGAGCATCGCGTGGTCCGACTCGTAGCCCATGAAGCAGTCGCGGTCGGTGTTGTGCCAAACGGTCACACGCATGTACAGGAAAATCCTTCCTGGGGTGGTCAGCGGGGTGGGTGAATCCTCGGAAGAAGCGGGCCCGCCAGCCTTGGCCGGCCGAGCGGGGCTCCGCTGCGGTCAAAGGGTCAGAGGGACATCTGCGCGCCGTTCCACGTGTCGGCCCCACGGCGCTCCTGAGAGGTCATGTGCCAGCGGCGGGCATCGTCGGGGCAGCGGTACACGCGCCGCTCCGACTCCACACCGCGCGTGGCAAGTCGCCTGAGCTGCACGGTGGCCAGGCGCTGGAGAGCACGCCACTCGGTGGGCTCGGAGACCTTGCGGCAGCGGCACTTGGTCTCGGTTCCGAGCCAGCGCACAGGGCTGCCGTCGAGCCGTTCGGTCGCGATGAAGGACTCCATGGCGTCGCGGCGGACCCGCGCCCACTCGATCCACCCGTCACTGACGGAGCCGATCACGTAGTGACGGACCCTCCACCCCTTGGTGTCGGAGTGGCGGGCCGTGACCATCACGGCAGCCCCTCCCCGGCGGGCCCCTTCCAGGCGGATCTCACCGGCGCTGGTGTGGCAGGCGATCTCCCATCCGTGGCGCGCCATCAGTTCGGAGGCCACGTTGACGGCTTCAGGTTGCGCGGGCACAGCGATGACTCCTTCGGGACGCGGACGGCCAGCAGCGGTTCGGGAGGCGCTTGCACCGCCCCCTCTACTCACTAATTTACCCACACCACAGATCGTGAGTCAAGTTTTACGCGCCGCACGTCATGACGCGTAAAACTTGACGCCACTTCGGATCGCGGGTAATTTAGTGAATGCAAGAGGCGGTGCAAGCGCCTCCAGCGCCACTACGACCTATCCGGAGGATCCGTTGACCGCTCTCCTCGCCCTCGACACCCACGGCCACCTCTCCATCCCGGACCGGGCCGCGCGTTACACGCTGCAGCGCAGGGACGCTCAGGAGGGGGCCGAGTGGGAGACCGTCGAGGATCTCACGATGCCGGACGGCACCCTGGCCGGGGCGACCATGGAGCTGCTGGCCTCGGCCATGCTCACCGACCTGGACGCCCTTGCCGCGCTCGACGAGGGCGTCGTGAGCATCACCGCCCCGCGGGTCAGCTTCCGCTTCGTGCCCACCGGGGAGTGGACGGCGCTCACCGCCGCTCATCCGCTGGCCGCCCGGTACACCGTCGAGGGCACCCACGCAGGCCGGGGCACGTGGACCACGGCCAACGTGCGCAGGACCGAGGTGACGAGGGCCGAGGTGCGTGAGCTCACCAACCTTTCGAGCGGGGGTGATGTCGCGCTCCACGGCAGCGGCGTCATCATCGTCGAGGCCAGTCACCTGGGCTTCGCCCTCCGCCTGACTCCGATCCCCGAGCCGGCCTACCGCCAGGAGCAGTGGGGATCGCGCGAGGTGGCCAAGTACCTGCGCTCGCTCCTCAGGAAGACGTTCCCGGGCCAGAAGTTCTCTGTCCGCTGCGGGCGGGGCTCGGATTACGGCTACCTGAGCATCCGCTGGACCGGCGGTCCCACCGAGGAGCAGGTCAAGGCGGTCTGTGACCCGTGGCAGGGGTCGGACTTCGACGGCTCGACCGACTACATGAACCAGCGTGAGCCGTTGCTGATCCACAAGGACGGCGAGCTCGTGGAGGTCCGGCCGGTGACGGACCTGTTCGACTACACCCGGGAGCGCCCGGACGGTGTGGAGGACCAGGCCAAGAAGCTCGTCCGCCAGCAGACCGGCGCCGCTTGGGACGCCCGCTTCAACGACCCGCGGCCCTTCAGCTACCAGGGTGAGACCTTTTTCGGCGTCACCGCCTCGGCGCAGCTGACCAAGATCATGGACGCGATCGAGGCGGGGGCCATCAGGGTCGACTGACCCGCGACCGGGGGGCGGGGTCCGCCTCGCCCCCCGGCATCCGCACAACCCCGTCACGCGGAACGCGTAAAACTTGACCGATGGCGGCATGGTGGGTAATTTAGTGAATACGGGCCGCTCGGCACCGTGCCCCAACCACCCCTACACACAAGGAATCTCGCCATGAAGCGGTCCCTCTGCCTCACTCTCGCCCTCGCCGTCCTGGCAGTCGGCGCCCTCGCCGGCCTCAAGACCCCCGGCGAGCCGTACTCACTCGCCCCCGCCCGTCCCACCGCCGTGCACTCCCGTCGGCGGTAGCGCGCAGCGGCCCTCTGACCCACCTTCAGGAGTCTTCTTGCCCGTCTTCCTCGAGGCGCCCAGCTACTCCCGCGGCCCGGATGGCCAGGGCTGGAACCGGCTCAACCTGGGCGCACACTTCGACATTCGGCACCAGTGCGGACTGCGGCCGACCACCTACGCGACCTTGTTCGACTCGATGACCGGCCGCCAGGGATGGGGCAACTACCTGCGCTGCCCGCAGCGCGGCCCGGGCCACTGCCCGACCTGTCCCGTCCAGCGTGCCCACCTGGACCGCGAAGGCGTCGACTGGCCGGCGCGCACCCCGCTGCTGCTGGTCCGCGTCCGCCCCCTTCCGCCAACCCCCGGGGCGGTGTTCGCCGACCCGGCAGCCGGGCGCAGCACGCTGCACCTGCGGTCGTGGCGCGGCGGGGACGTCGACGTCGACGCCGACTGGCAGTCGGTTCGCAACACCCCTCATCTCCACCTCGGGCGCGCCTACTTCGACGACGAGGGACAGGCGTTCTGGCTGGTGCGCCACAACCCGTCCGCGGCGTCGGCGATCGTGCGCAGCCGGCAGTTCGCGAGCCACACCCGGCACGCGCTGTACGGCGGAGCCGCGGGCACGCGTCTGGCGTTGCTGACCTGCCACGGCGGATGCGCCCACGAGGATTGGCATCTCCAGCAGCTTGCCGCCGACCTCGCCGACAACGAGTTGGCCCCGGCGCCCGCCGAGGCGCCTGAGATCCCTGCCCGGCTTCCGGCTGTTCCCGGGATCGAATTCTCCGTCGAGGACGGGCGCACCGTGCTCAGCCGCGCCGCCTCTCGCGACTTCTCCAGCTCCACCATGCACGCCAGCTGGGACGTTCCGTTCGGCGAGGCTGCCGCGACCGCACTGCTCGCGCACGCCGTGCGCCTGACGGCCTGACCCGCCCGGTGCGGGACGTGACAGCCGTGCAGACCCTTTCGCGTCCCCGCCGGCCCCCGCCCGCCGGTTTCCCGCCCATCGATCTTCAAGGAGTGCCAGCAACTTGCCCCGCCCCACCCTTGCTCAGGCCCAGGAGTACGCCGCGGCACCGTCGACGACGACGCTCCTCATCGAGCGCTTCGGATGCGTCGAGCACCCCGACGGCCACGGCTGGCTGCTGTGCCCCGACGGGGTCCGGCGCCATGCCGTCTTCCGGTCCGGCGATGGCACCCCGTCCGCCGAAGACCACTATCTGAGGTGGAAGGTCAAGGAGCACGCCCTGACCTCCACGGTGGCCATCGACGCTCCGCACGAGGTGCTCGACGTCCGCCACCAGGTGAACATGCCGCAGGTCGGTCTCAAGCGGTACATCGCGCTGCACGGGTCACCGCGTTCGCAGGTCGAGGGACACCACCGGCTGACGTTCAACGGCGTTCCCGCTCGCCGGATCACGACGACCGGGCGGCTGCTGCGCGAGGTGCGGTCGGCGCATCGCAGGGCGATTCGCGAGGCGGTGGCCGACGCCGACCAGGTGGCGCAGTGGCGCGCCGCGTTCGACGCCGTGCCTGCGCCGGGCACGGACACGTACTCCGCGCCCGTGATCCGTCCTTTGCCCTCGACGCGTAAGCCGCCGTCCCGGGGCGCGTTCAAGCCGTCCGGGTTCGCGCCGGGCACATGGTTCACCTGGGTCGACCAGCGGGACGGCACCGTGTTCGTCTGCCAGGTGCAGGCTCTCGCACCGCGCGGCCACGTGTGGATCGCCGGCCACGCCGACGGCGGATCCGACACCCACCTCTGGAAGGGGCGGCTGACCCATCCGGCCGGCTACAGGGGGACACGGGACGGCCGTGGCGCGACCGAGTTGGAGGTCCTGGCGACCGACGCCTCGTGGAGTGAGACCGGAGTCCTCGCGGCCGTTGCGGCGCAGGGGCCGGCGGCTGCCTCTCCGATTCCGACGCACGGCGCTTTTCCCATACTCAATAGCGACGCGTAAAACTTGACGCTACCCCCTTTCATGGGTAATTTAGTGAATGTCGCCGCCGAGTCCAGACGGCGACAGGCCGGACTATCCCCCGAGAGGAGCCCCCGATGATCGACGTGAAGACGCTGACGGAGATGGTGTCGACCCCCGCCGAGTGCGAGGTCAACTACCCCGGCTGCGAGGGGATCGCGACCTTCCGGGACGAGCACCCCACCGCGGCCGCGCTCGGCGTGCCCTCGGACGACTACTGGTTCTGCGGCAGCTGCGGCTGGGAGGCCGCCCGGGACTCGTGAGTCTCCGGTCCGCCTCCACCGCCATGCCCTCCCGCCCCCTCTCTCGTCAGGAAACGGACTTGACCACCCCTCGCACCCCCGAGCAGGTTCGCGCCCAGCGCCTTGCCACGATCAGCCGCGCCGTCTCACACCTGACGACCGCCGACCCGGCGGCCGTGCGGTCGCAGCTCGCCACGACCAACATTCACGCGCACTGGAAGCAGGACCCGGCCGGTCTCGCCGAGCTCCTTCGCTCCGCTGGCGAGCCGGACGCGTCAACGCCGGTCTTCAGCGCGTGGATCGGCGCGCGTTCCGTGCTTCGCGCGGCCGGACTGCCGGAGAACGACTGAGCCGCCTTTCATCTGATCACGGAGATTTGCACGCTCATGAGCGATCAGCCCTTCAACATCGACCCCTACGGGGTCTACGCCGAGAGCATCGTCTTCCTCAACGGAACCCAGGGCAGGACCCGGCCCTTCCTCGGCAGCGTGGTCCTCGAACGCATCGCGTCGACGACGTACACCGACACCGGTGAAGAGCGCACGTACGGCACGGTCGTCCAGGACCAGCAGACGGACGTCATCACGGGGACCTCCACCGCGTCGCCCAACCCCCGGGCGCACCACACGGCCACCTGGACCCGCATCCGCGACGACGAGTTCAGGGCGCTTCAGCAGGAGGACGCCCGGAGGTGGGCGAAGGTCCGCCAGGCAGCCGCCTCGGCGGGACTGACCAGCAGCACCTGAGCCGAACCCCCTGCGCGCCGCTCGGCGACATCGAACGAACCTCCCGACCGCATCTCTCTCCTGCTGGAGCCCTCCATGACCGACGCTCCGACGGCCGCGTACCGGCCCGGCCCCGTACGCCGCGCGCTTGCCGCCCTCCTCTCGCTTCTGCCGGGCCACCCACGCCGGGGCCCCGGGCAGGAAGCCGTCACACCCCACGTGGCCGAGTTCGATGCGCAGTTGCTCGCGGCCGCCGACGCAGCGGTGAGCATCGCGCGACGGGCTCTGTACGACGTCACCTGGCCCGGACTCCCGCCGGGTGAGCGCCTGGCCGCTCGCGGAGAGGTCACGGTGGAGGACGTCGCCGAGATCATGTACCTGGCCCACGGCGCCGCGTTCATCCCGCCCGCCAGGGTCGCGGCGGCACTGCGCTGCGCCTTCGAGGCACGTGCCGGGCACATCGATCTGACGACCGACGCCTACGGCCGCTGACCGCCCCGGCCAGCCACGCGGGCACCCGGGTGCCCGTCACTTCTTCGCACCCACAGGCGACGCGTAAAACTTGACCTCGCCCCCTCATTCGGGTAAATTAGTGAATGGGGGGGCGGAGCAAGCGCCACCTCGACACCGCGAACACCCCGCCGCAAGGAGTGCACCATGGCCGCCACGATGACCGCGATCACCACCCCGGCCCCGATCATCGCCGTGGAGGTCATCGATTTCGACCGAATCGAGTGCGGCCAGTGCGGCAGGCTCTCGCCCTTCCTGGACGACGCCGACGAGGGCACGGACGCAGCCCACGATGCCGGGTGGCACGTCCTGGACCTCGACGACTGCGGCTGCCCCCACCAGATGTGCCCGGACTGCGCGGACGACTGGTGCGGCATCCGGGACACCTCGCCCCGCCTTCGCGGGATGCGCGTCGTCTGACCGCTTTCCGGGGCGGCCCCCGTGGCCGCCCCGCCCGCCAGCCCGTCCCCGACAAGGAGGTACACCCATGGACCAGCGCGTGAAGCAGCGCCAGGACACGATCCGCCAGCTCCTCGACAGCGACTCGCTGACCCTGGACACGGCCAGGGCGGCGCTGCTGAGCCTCCTCGACGTCACGGCGTCGGCGCAGACCGGCCCCGACGTCACGGCGTACGGCATCGACGGCTCACTCTCCCGCGAAGTCGTCGACGCGAAGTACGAGGGACAGGAGCAGCTGGGAGACGACCTGGACGCGACCATGCTCCACGCGCTCCAGTCCGCGCAGAAGTGACTGCCACCGGAGTGATCAACCCGCCGGAGCCGCAGGGCGCCGGCGCACCTTCCGGCCGCCTTGGGGCGGCCGGTCACCTCTTCCCTGAGCCATACGCAGCCAGGCGCCCCCAGGAGTTCACCAACATGACCGATCCGATCGCACGGTTGCACGAGGTAGTCCGCACCCGGCAGGTCACCGACGAAGTATGGGTGGCCGCATGCGGCGGTCGAGAGTTCAACATCGTGAAGCGCGAGGGTTCGTGGGGCTTCGCCATCTCCAACCATGACGGCTTGTTCACCGACTTGATGTGGGCCGAGTACTACTTGGCCGAGATGTACGGCGGCATCGACTTTCACGACCGGCGCCGCATCTCTGACGCCATTTGGGGCGTCGTACTGTCGTCCGAGAACTGACCTGTGCCCTCTGTCGACGAGCGGGCCGGTGAGCCAGCTACCGGACAGCCGGCGCTCCGGCGACAGGCCACCGTATGGGACGCCTGCGCCGACCGCCCGAGCGAAGCCCGCCCCGACCGCCTGGTCCAGCACCGACCCGCCACCGCATTCGCCGCGTATAACTTGACCCTAGCCCCTCCAGTGGGTAAATTAGTGGTTGCTGGCTAGTCCAGTCCTCGATGCCCGGCCTGACACGACAAAGGATTCGACGCGATGCTCTCTGCCACAGCCCCGACCCTCAGCACGCACTCGGCCGCCTACATGGCTCTGCGACTGCCGTCCGGCACGCAGGTGCGACGGGCGGGCGAGGCCGTGAGCCGCGGCCTGTGGACGGTGCGGGACTGCACGTGCCCGGCCTGCATGCAGGCGACGATGCTGGGCGCACCCGCCTCTCACTACGAGCTGCACGCGCTCGGCCGCGCCGTCGTCCCGCTCGTGCACGTCTCGCACACCGCCGTGATCCCGGTCCTGGAGGTGGACGAGATCTTCGAGCACTGCACCGCGATCACCATGCCGTTGACGGCCACTCACCTGCGCCGCCTGCTGCGGCACGCGTTCCCGGGCGTGCGGTTCTCCGTCCGGCAGGGAAAGGGGCCGGACCGTTTCCGCCTCTCGGTGCGCTGGGCGGGCGGTCCGACCCGGGAGGCAGTGGCTGCCGTGGCCGCGCCCCTGCTCGCCGACTACGCGACGCCGGGCCGCCGTCGCCCGCGCCCGATCAGCGTGCGGCGCTTCGGCCGCACCCACACCGGGACTCCGATGGTCGACGAGATCCGGCTCGACCGCCGCTGACAGACCGACGGATCGCGGCCACCGATACGGCGGCCGCGATCCGCCCCGACGCCTGCACGGGCCACCGTCAGCGCGCCCAGTCGACACTCCCACCGACCTCCAACTAGGGGCAACGCGTAAAACTTGACTCATGCCCGCAGGTCGGGTAAATTAGTGAATGTCAGGGCGGCGGAGCAAGCGCCGCACCGGACCACCGCGAACCGCCCAGCCGAGGAGTCGAGATGACGCTCACCGCCAAGACCATCAGCACCCGCCAGGCCGCCCCCAGCACCTGCACCTGCGACGGCACCGGCATCGGCGGCCCCTTCGCCCCGGACGACGCCGACGTCCGCTGCGAGGGCTGCGGAGAGCGAGTCCAGATCAACTGCGAGGCGAGCTGCGGCCACTGCTGCCACGCCTGCCACGCCGAGATCCCCTGCTGAGCCCGGTGCCGGGCGGCCTGAGGCCGCCCGGCACCAACCGCCCCCCTGCCCTGCGCACGCGGCAGCCACGGGCCTCGGCGCTGCGGAACCCGCTGCGCCTGCCCCCCCCGCCCGGGGCACGCCGCACCACCACGACCACGGCAGACGCCGGGAAGGACCCCGCAATGACCACCACCCCGTCCGCACTGGTCGACCTGTTCGCCCTGTTCACGGACTTCGACTCCGACGCCCCGGAGCCTGAGTTCGTATGCAGCACCCGCGCATGGATCGCCGAGACGTACCGCACCGAGGACGGGCACCTTCACGTCCGGCTGATCTGCGAGCACGGGAAGGACACCCACTGGCCGCACACCCGGCTCACCCAGGTCCCGGTCGACTCGGTGTACGACACCGACCGCCGGGCCGCGACCCGGGTCGTGTGGGCACAGGGCTACAAGGCCAGGAACGGCACCCTGTGGCACGCGGAGGTGAAGGACGGCGGCCGGGTGCTGCGGCTGCTGCTGGTGCCGATGAGCGAGGAGGAGCGCGCGGCGGGACGTCCGGAGGGAGTGCCCGCGGATGCGCCGGCCCCGGCCGCGGCGGCGCCGGTTGAGCGGGTGCGGTACTTCGACGCGCCGTCCACCATGCGCCTCGGGGACCGGTGGGCGTTCGTGTCGCTGGGCAGGGCCTATGAGGTCAGGCGCGCCGGTCGCGGGCAGTGGGTCGTCACCCCGTGGGAGGGCGGCCCGAGCGTGGCCGAGGGCTCCTCCAAGGCGGCGGCCGTGGCGGCGGCGCATGAGGCGACCGGGGGTGTGTGGGACGTCGCCGAGCCCCGGGTGCGCGAGCGGGAGGGGCGGCGGGCCCGGGCTGCCGGTCAGGATGCTGGACATCACCTGCGAGCAGGTGGGGCTGTCCCTCCAGTGGGAGGCGCGGCGCGGCGGCGGGTACTGGGCCGAGCCCTGCTCCAAGTGCAACGGGTCGGGTCACATCTCCGGCTACGAGCACATCGACGGCGGCCGGTGCTGGGGACCGTGTGAGGGCCAGGGCAGCGTCGGGGCGTGGGACACGGCGGACGCGGTGGCCACGGTTCGCCGCATGGCGCGCGAGGAACGGGCGGCCGTCAACCGGCGCGCGGCGGCCGGGCTGCGCGCGGAATGGCGGTGGGGGGTGTTCGCTGGACGGTGGCCGGACGTGGCCGCGTGGATTGATGCCGCCTCGCGGGAGGGCGACAAGTTCGCGGGCGAGATGCGCACGCTCGTGCGGGCCGGGCGGGAGATGAGCGAGGGGCAGCGGGCGGTGTGCCGCCGCGCGGCCGGACGTGCCGCGCTCGCCGAGCAGGACGCCGCGCAGCGGGAGGCGGCCCGGCTGGAGCGGGTGCGCCGGTCGCGGGCAGCCGGCGCCAAGGACGAGACGGTCACCATCACGGGCGCTGTGACCAGGCTGCGCCGGTACACGTCCGGCCCGCACTGGCGGCCGGTCACCAAGATGGTCGTGGTCGTGGACGACGGTGCCGGTGTCGAGGTGGTCATGTTCACCGGCGCGGCGGCGGCGTTCGATCTGGAAGAGGGTCAGCGGGTCACTGTTCGCGGGCGGGTGAAGGACCCGGAGAACCGGGACGAGGAGTCCGGGGCGATTCAGTCCGTGATCAGCTCGCCGAAGTTCAGCGAACCGGCCGAGTAGGCGGCGAAGGCGGACTGGGGCGGGCCCTACGGTGCAGCCGCTCCTCCGTGAGGGCACGCCTCGAACCGTGACGCGTGAAACTTGACGCGACGCCGCAGCGCGGGTAAATTAGTGAATGCAGGGAGGGGGGAGCAAGCCCCTTCCCGGCCACGGCGAACCACACCGTCACGAGGAGTCGGATCTCATGAGCCGCACCGCAGCCCCCAGCGTCGCCCAGTCCTTCCCGCACCGCTGGTGCTCCCTGCTCGGCAGGATCGTGATCGCTGCGGGCCTCGTCCCCGCCCTGTTCGCCGGTGCCACCAGCGTGACACTGCTCGCGCTGACCACCATCGCGATGCTGGGCCTGCTCATGACGGGGGTTGCCCTGCGCTCCCGGCGCTGCGCGAAGGCTCACGGTCGGCCGGTGCGCGCCGCCATTGCCTTCACCACGGACGTCCTTGTCCTGCTCGTCGCTGCGGGCCTGCTCATCGGCGCACTGATCGGCGGCAACGACCCCCACATGCTCCTGACGACCGGGAAGGGCGGCATGGTCGTCGGCGGATTCATCGCCCTGTGCGCCGTCCACCACGCCGCGCACCGCCGCCCCCGCCGCCCCCGCCGCTGGTTCTGATCCTCCGCCGGGCCGGGCGGCTCTCGCCCGGCCCGGCCGCCACCGGACGGCTCTTCCACCCTCACTTTCACTGCGTACCGGAGACAGCCATGGACGCCACCAGCCCGTACCGCGACGCCGCCGACCGCGCGCGCGTCATCGCCGCCGTCGCCCGCGACCGTTTCGGACCGCCGGAGACCCTCCGCGTCCTCCGCGACATCGCGCGGCACCTGTCCGCCGCCGCCGACCACTTCGCCGCCTACACGCCCAGCGCCACCCCCGGGCTCAAGGGTCACGACCTCCCCGCCGCGGCGTCGGGCGAACTGTGGATCGCCGAAACGCTCGCCTACGATCACCCGGCAGCCCGATTCCCCATGGACTTCACCAACTACGTGAAGGCGCCGTTCACCGGCCGTATGCCGTTCCCGGACCCGCTGAACCCTCTCAGCGGCCGCTTCGCGCAGCAGGAGACGGAGCTGCGCAACCGCCTCGAACAGCTTCACGCCGACACCGCGCGGGCATCCGAGGACGTCGTCCAGTGGCTGACGGAGATCCTCACCGTCTGGCGCGATTGGATGCGCCTTGCCGACGAGGTCGGCGTCGACAACGACCGCCCCTACCACCGTCGCTGACCGCCCGGAGCCGGTGCGCCGCGCAGGCCCGCGCGGCGCACGACCCGGTGAGGGACCAGAGCGGCCGAGACCCAAATCCCGCAGCTGACCGCGCGCCTGGGCCGCCTCGCCCCGTCCCCTGCCCTTTCGACTCGCCGGAGGGGACACCACGTCCTCGAGAGGCCGCCGGCCCCGCACCCAAGGAGTGCACCTGAGCCAGGAACTGACCCCCGACGAGCGGGCCGCGATCGAGGAGCGGGCGCGGATTCCGCGCACCCGCAGGCAGTTGCGCCGCTGGCTCGCGCGGCTCGATGAGGTGGCCGACCCTGACCCGCACCGGACGTACTTGATCAAGTGCCTTCGGGCCGTGCTGACCGAGAAGGACGCGGCCAGCGCTCTGGCCGTGCCCCTGCATCCCGGGCTCCGCGTCGAGGGGTGCGCCTGGCCGGAGGCCGATCCGCAGACCCGCTTCAGCGTCCATCACACGGTCAGCGGCATGCGGGTTGTGCGGCGCGGCTACCCGCGTGCCGTTGACGCCCGGGCGGCCGCCGTGCGCCTGGCGGAGGGAGCCGACTGGCGTTTGCCCGCGCAGGAGTTCACTGTCGCTCACCACGCCGCCGTCCTCGCCGAGGAGACCCGCAACCCCACGACAGGCAACGCGTAAAACTTGACACACACACCCTTAGGTGGGTAATTTAGTGAGTAGCTCGGGGGTGACGCCCCCGACGAGCCCGCTCGACGATCCGGGAGAACGCCTTGGCCAATCCGCCCACCCGCACCTACCGCGCCGTCCTCGATGCGGAGCACACCTTCACCCGGCGGTACGAGACCGCGGCCTGGTGGACCGAGATCCTCGCGCAGCCGCAGACCGTCGAGGCGCAGCGCTCCTGGTGGAGCGGCGACTGGCACTACACCTTCCACTTCAGCGGCGTCATCACCGCCCAGTACATGCCCAGCCTCTTCGCCGGCGTCCCTGTCGGCGCCGGCCCCGACGATCGCGGGACCAACACCACGTACAGCCTGGGCTGGTCTCGCTGGGACATGGAGCACCGCATCCTCAAGGGGGAAGACAGCGCCCCGCACTGGAACATCCCCGCCCTGCGCTTCGAGGCAATCGAGGGCACCGAGGCAGTCGCATGACGGCCCCGCCGGACCAGCAGCTGCCGGAGCCCGGCTCCTGGACGTACAGCCCCGCCATGGGCCAGGTCCTGAAGGACGTAGACCACGGCCGAGACCGCGACCGGCCCACCGCGCAGATCGTCGTCGACGCGGGCGCCACGATGCCCGTGTGGTGGCCGCTGCTGCCCGATCTCTACCGGATGGCCGCTCAGGCTAGCGGGTTCGGGGGCTTCAACGTGTTCGTCCTGTCCAGCGACGGCCGGCTGCGGGGCCGCCGGCCCGCGAGCGGCACGGTGACGCTGGTGGTCAGCGACTGCATGGGACCTCAGTGGCGACCTGGTCCAGCTGGCGAACGCTGGTTCCGCACCCTACATGCGTGGGCCCGGCAGCAGTTGGTCTCCGTCGTCCAGCCGCTTCCCGAGCGCATGTGGAAGCGCACCGCGCTGCGCGGAACGGCCGGGGTGATCCATTCTCCCGCCGCGGGCGCCGCCAATGCCGCCCTGCGCTTCACGCCCTACGACCAGGCGGGCGCGGACGCCGGGGACGGCCTCCCGATGCCCGTCGTCGAGGCATGCCCGCAGTGGTTGGAGAACTGGCGCACCCTCGTCAACGGCCCCGCGGCCGAGGTCCCGGCCTACGTGGCCCCAGTGCCACCTGCGCCCGCTCTCCACCAGGGCCAGCGGAGCGACGACATGTCCGCCGAGGATCTCGTTCTGAACTTCCGCGCCACCGCGTCCCCCGAAGCGTTCCGCCTGGCCGGTCATCTGGCGGTCGGCATCACCGAGCTGGCCGTGATGCAGCGGGTCCAGGCCGCCGTCGAGCGGCAGCCGAACCCGATTCACCTCGCCGAGGTGATCACCAGCGGCATGCTCCGCGCGATCCCCGGCGCTCCCGGCCGTTACGTCTTCCGTGACGGCGTGTGTGAGCTGCTCCTGCACACTCTGACGCGCACGGCCTTCGCACGCACAGCCTCCGTGCTCATCAAAGCCGGGACCGAGCGGGCGGCAGCCCCGGAGGCCACCGTCGCGCTCGATCCGTCCCTCGCTCTCCTGAGCAGCGCAGGCCTGGAGCGGCTGCAGGCGGCCTAGCAGGCCGCCGCTCTGCAGCTGCTGGGACGCGTACGGATGTCACAGCGCCGCCAGGGCCCCGCACGAGGCCCCTCAGGATGCGTTTGTGCAGGTCAGCGGTGTCACGCTGCCTGGCGTGACAAGTCACCGTGACGCCGTCCGTGACAGGCGCCGGGCAGTCATCCGGCCGCTTGACCCGCTACGCGCACTCGTCCGTACTCACCGCGGCGAGGACCGCCGGCACCGCCGAGGACTGGCCACACAGGCGCCGGGAGGCCCGTGCCAGCGGGGACACCACGCCCGCGGCCGCCAGCGCTGCGGGTCCATCCCCCAACCTCGGCTCGACGACCGCCCCTTCCCCCGAAAGAGATCCATGACGCAGTCCGCATCGCCCCTGCCCATCACACTGACGACGGTCCTCGAGGTCGACTACGGCCCCCTGGAATGCCTCATCGCCCAGCACTACGGGCTGCCGTACAGCATTGCCGTGGCGCTCGAGGCCAAGAACGGCTCCTACTTCAAGGTGACCGTGGCCAAGACGCACCAGCACTACAACCCCGACGCGGCCCCCGGCTCCAAGTTCACCACGCGCGACGGCCTGGACCCGGAGGCCGCGGAGGCTGTCCGGGCCTGGCGCGACAGCGGCGCCCAGGAACCCGGCATCAACGAGGTGCTGCACGACCTCGCGTGCAGCAACGTGATTCCGACCGGCACCTACCTCATCCGCGTCTCCTGGTAGACAGCACCAACGCCCCTGCTGCACCCAGGCCAGCGGGACACCCAACGGCAGCCGTCCCGGTCAACTGCCGGGCCTCCTGCGCTGCTGCAGCACGGTGCTGCTCACGAAATCCTCAGGTCAGACGAGCAGCAGCAGGCGCCGCCACATCGACGGCCCGAGCTTGCCACGGCGCTTCATCTCGTCGTGCAGCACGGCCGCCGCTGCCCAAGGCGGTCGAGCGCAGCCGCCGCTGCACACGACCGCGGAAGACGCGGCGCTGCACGAGGCGGGGACGCAGCCCTTCGCGCTGCACCGCCCGCTGCAGCCGCCACACTCCCGCAGCGCCATCGATGCTCGCCCGCGGGGATCGGGGCGCGACCGCAACCGAGGACTTCACGCGCGGGGTTCGTTCGGCCGAGCGGAGGCCGGCATGCCGGTGTTGGACACGTCCCCGGACGCGCCCAATGTGTACTCGGCGACGCCAGTAGCGCGGATGTCGCCAAGCTCGTCGTGCATCGTCATCGGCCGGGGAGGAGGCGCCGACGGCGGCCGCCACTTCGCCGTGCGAGCAGCACTCCAGGGGGACGCGTAAAACTTGACCCACTTCCGCCGTGTGGGTAATTTAGTGAGTAGCCCGGGGCCCGGGGATGTCCGCTCTGCCACAGAGGGCCCCGGTCCCCATTGCTGGCGCTCTGCGCCACCCCGTTCGATGGCAAGGAGAAGCTCCTGACCCGACCGACCCCTCCGCATCGGCTGGAGTCCGCACTCCAGTACGCCGCCGGCGCAACCGTCTTCCGGCCGCGGGACCCGGACCGTACGCCCCACACGGTCATCGGCTCCCGACTCGACTCCGCTGGACGGCATCGCGTGATCGATCTGGCCCGCCCCGATGGCCAGCGCGCCTACGCCTATCCGCACGGCCTGGTCCACACGGATCCCGCGTTGCGTCCCACCGCCGAAGCAATCGCCGCGAGCGGCACCGAGTTGGTGGCCGCGGTGACCGCAGAGACGGCCGGCTGCTCGATCTGCCGTCGCGTCCTCACCTTCTGGTCCGAGGCGTCCCGATGCATCGTCGGCAAGCGACTGCTGAGCGAGCTCGGCAAGCTCCACTACTACCGGGACAACGTGCTGCCCTGGCTGGCCGGCCTCCCGGCCGACCCGGCCCGTCTCCGCGGCGGGCAGCACGTCACGGTTCACACCACCGCCGGCGAGCTGGCCGGCGTGGTCTCGGTCATCGACGACCACGGTCAATGGCACGAGCCGGGCACCGACGGCCTGGTGCTGCTGCGCCACCGCGACGGCACCCCGCCCACGCGCTATCCGGCGGCCACCGTCTTCCACCTGCCCTGACCGGGCGTGCGCCGACCAACTGCCTCTTGATGCCTGCCTCTGCGCGCCGCTGGACGGCGTCCGCGCTCCCCTATCCCCTGCCTGCCCACACGAAGGACTGCCCCATGAACTCCACTCCCAGCGCCCATCTCTGCGAGGCCGACGTGATGGCGGCCGCACTGCGGTCGCACGGCTATCCCGCGTTCCGCGGCGAGGATGGCGGCGTCTCCTTTCTCGCCGTCCCCGTCGACCCGGCAGTCCCGGCCGATGAGGTACGCACTCATGCGCACGTCCTCATCGCCTCGGGCGAGCACGCCGACCGCCCCGTGGGCCAGCACGACGAGCCCTGGAGCGCCTCCCTGTACGACGCGGACGGCGAGTTCATCGACGTCATCTACTCCGGGGAGCAGCACCTCGGCATCCAGGAGGACGCCGAGGCCTGCGCCCAGGCCGTCGTCACGCACGCTGCCTGGTGGACGGCCGGCATCACCCCCACCCCCGTCCCGGGCAACGAGCAGCGTCTGGTTGACGCCGTCCGGCGCCAGGGACTCGGCGGTTACTACGACCACGAGGACGGTGTCGTGATCGGATATCCGAGCGGGGTGCCCCAGGAACGCGCCCTGCGTGGCGAGCACCTCGTACTTCAGGTCCTCCGCGGTGGCGACGGCTGGCAGGCGGGGCTCTGCGTGACGGCGTGGGTGCCGGACGGCGGCCCCGACTTCCACGAACTGGCGCAGGTCTTCGCATCGTGCGGTCTGCCGACTCAGGCTGAGATCGACCGCGGGGCCATGGCGGCGGCCGAGTGGTTCAGCCGGCCGCGGCCGAACGCCGGAGAGGTACTTCTCGCGGCGCTCGCCGACTACGGAATCACCCCGGCCGTCTGCGACACCTCATTCGGCGTCCCCCTTGCCCTGGACGTCGACGGCGACGCCGTGTGGTCGGGCGCCCATCTGTCCGTGGCCGACCGGTCCGGGTCGACGAATCATGTACCCGCCGCGCACAAGGGATGGGCCGTCTTCCTTCACGACAGCGCAGGCGAGCCGGTCGGCGACCCGGTCTTCGCCCAGCCGGTCTCCTTCGGGCGGCAGGACTGCCTCGAGGACTCCGCGCGCGCCGCCGCGTTCATCGCGGACTACGTCACCGCCCCTCCTCCTGCCTCTCACAGCTGCTGAACAGGCACGGCCGCGCCCGCGATCCCCTACCTCCGCATCGATCAGCCGAAGCGAACAGCCGGACAGCGCCCAGGGCGTTGCTCCCCGAGCCCCGCGTCCCAAACCTCACACGACGGCGCGTAAAACTTGACGATGGCACCCGATGCGGGTAATTTAGTGATGTCGGGCGGTGCAAGCGCCCGTCTTGGCCACTTCGATCCGACCCTCATTGGGAGCCGCGCCACCGTGACGACATCTCTGACCAGCGACCGCGCAGCCCGCGACGCCCTGTCCGCTGCTCTGGCCGCGCTCCGCGCCATCGATGACAAGCCGGGCCCCGCCACCCTCATCGCCGCACGACTGGCCATCAAGGATGTGCTGTCGCACGTGCCCGAGGACGCCGAAGCCGTCACCACGGCTCTCGACGGCGCGTACATCGCCCTGCGCGACGCCAGCGTGCAGGCCGATGCCATCCAGGGCCCTGCCGCCATTGCCCTCAAGGCCTACGGCGAGAACGCCTTCGACAGCCTGGAACAGCGCGACTGGCACAACCGCCGCCTCCTGGTCGCCCTCGGCAGCATCCTTGCCGCACTCGGCCAGCACGAGCCTGCGCCCGCCTACTTCCTTACGGCTCTCGTCTGGGCCGAAGCCCTGAGCTCCGTCGCGTTCGCCATCCACACGGTGAACGAGGTCACCGGCGACCACTGGCTCACCCCGGCCGCGTTCGCGGCCAAGCTCGAAGCCGTCGCCACCGACGTCAGCGACGCAGTGCTGGACGCTGGCCGCGCCCTCTCGTACGACGCGGTCGAGGAAGCCCGCGAGGCCGTCAACGAAACCGCACGAGCCCTGGGTATCCCGCTCGTCGGCGCGCGCCGGCCCGTGGATGGCCGCACCGCCTGGTCCCGCGAGATCGACGGCATCACCTGGACGTTCACCGTTCGCAAGAACCCCGAGGGCGGCCGCGTGCTCGACGTCGTACGGCACGCGGAGGACGGTCCCGCGCCGTACCACTCCTTCCGCGTCACCCACAGGACGGACGAACTCGACCTCGTGCCCTGCGCCATCTGACCGCCCGGGCCGGGCGCGCACTGCGCGGACGCCCAGCCCATCGGGGCGTCCGCACTCGCGGGTGCTGATCGCGCGGGGAGGGCCGAGCCTCCGCGCGCCGACCCCAAGTCCCCTCTCTGCCCAGCCAGGAGCAGCCATGCCGATTCCCCGTCTTTCCCCCGGCGACCGCGTGCGCGTCGTCATCGAGGCCCAGGTCGAGCGCCACAGCCCCGGCGAACTCGAACTCGCACCCCGCACGTTCATCACCTACGAGTCCGAGGACGACCTGGTCGTCGAGCTCACCCGCGAGCTCTTCCGTCAGGGGGACGTCGCCTTCGACGGCCGGCGCTGCCTGCTGCGCACCGTCGTCGCAACGGGCGACGGCGCCGATGCCTACTGGGCGGCCCCGGACGGATCCGTCGTCCGCGACGACGAGGTCGCCCCGGAGTCCCTGCGGCTGCTCATGCGCCAGCCCTGAGCAGCCGGCCCGTGGCGCCGCCGCGAGCGGCGGCGCCACGGGCCGGCAAGCAACCACGCTCCCGCTCGGCACGGGCCTGCCGCCCGCCCCGCGCCGGGGCCTCCCGATCCAGCCCGACCTGAGCGGGGACACCAACCCGCGCCCATCTCAAGGAGAGTGAACCGAAGTGTCGCGTGAGGACGACCTGCTTCTCACTGGTTCCGTCGCATTCGACGCGCCTGTCCCGCTGAGTTCCGTCGAGGCGGAGTACAGCGAGATCCTGCGCAGCCAGCTGGCCGTGCCCACCTACGCCGGCGATGGAACCGTTCCCGCACTGACGGGTGTGGAGTTCACCGACCCCGACGCCTGGTGGGACTGCGGCGTCTGGTTCGGCATCCTGCACACGCTCGGAACCATCGCCCGGCGCCACTCGCGCACCCTGAGCGCCAACGCGTCGTTCGCCTCCGACGGACGCGGACGCGGGCACCTCCTGGTGGACGCCGGCGGACACTTCCACCTCTGCGCCGAGGGCGACGACGCCGAAAGCCACCGCACCCGGATGTGCACTTCCTGCCTGCACTGCTATCCGCCGCACGCCGACGGCACCTTCGAAGTGGCCGAGGAGAGCGAGAACGACACGGTTCGGCTCAGCGCGGCGAGCGCCGGCCCCTTCACCAACTTCCTCGTGCACTGCGACGACCACGGCGAGGTCGCCTGCCCGCCGAGCCACAAGGAGGCACTGTTCCGCCGCGAGCAGCACCTGCTCGAGCAGCACACGCCGCACCCGCTCCCCCTGGGCTCGGTGGCGGCCAGCGACGTGCTGGGCCAGGACTTTCTCAACCACATCGCCTTCGCGGCTCGCCAGCTGCGCGACGCCCGCTACTACGTCCGCCAGGAGGGCATGGGCGGGGGCGCCGTCCGCCCCCGCAACGAGGCCCGGGCCGCTGCCCGGCGCGCACTCGCCGAGCTGCCCGAGCTCCCTCCCGAGCAGCTCACCGAACTCCTGCTGCAGCTGCTGGTCGAACAGCACGCAGGCCGCTGAGGGCGCCGGATCCGGCGGGCCGCCGGCCTCTGTCCACAGGCCCGCCGGGTCAGCCTGCTGCGCGAACGGCCAGGTCACTGGCCCGGAGCAGGGAGCAGGACGTGTGCAGATCACTCGCCCAGGGCGGCCGGCGCTGCCGAGGGAGCAGTCTGGCGGTGCGCAGGGCCCGGTACGCCACCGTCACCTCCGCGGCCGCCAAGACATACCGGCAGGCCCTCGACGACGGCGAGATCGACTACGGCGGAGCCGCCTGGAGGGCTCAACAGCGCGCGCAGGACAGCGCCGACCGCGCCCGTGCCGCCGCCGAGGCCGGCGACCACGACGCCGCCGAGCGCGCAGCGCTCGACGCCAAGAACCAGATGAACCACGCGGCCCGCCTGGCCCGGCACTACTCGCAGAGCCCGCGGGCCAAGGCGGCCGACGAGCGGCGCACGAACAAGCAGATCGACAAGGCCCTACACGCCGCCAACCCGAACTACCAGCAGGGCGTTCAGGCGTACTCGATGAACTGCAGCCATGTGGCTCAGGCTTACGAGTTGCGCCGGCGCGGGATGGACGTCGAAGCGGGCCCCGACTCCACACGTGGCCGGCAGATCGGCGAACTCGGCGAAGCGTGGGGCTCGAGCTTCACCATGTGCGACAGCAGCAAGGCGGACACCGGCCGGTCCGAGGTGGAACGGGCCTTCAGCGAGCCCGGCTCCCGCGGCATGGTCGCCGTGTGGTGGAAGAGCGGAGGCGGACACGCCTTCACCGTGGAGAACGTCGGCGGAAAGGTCCGCTTCGTCGACGGGCAGCCGACACCGGCGGTGGAGGACGCCTCCCACTACTTCTCGCTCGCCAAGTCGAGTGCGTACATGCGCCTTGACGACAAGCCCACCCCCTCCAAGTCGACGCTCTCCCGCTTCATCGCGGACTAGGCCGGCCGACTTTCAGCGGGTGGACTTGACAACAACCCCCGCTACGGGTAAATTAGTGAATGTATTCTAGTGACGAGGATTGGACCCCCTTATGACCATCAGCTATGAGCAGGCTCGCGAGCGGGTGCGCACGGCGCTTCAGCCCACTTGGACGAACGGCACGTTCTGCATCGACGACCGGAAGATCGTCGAGAACAAGGACATGTACGTCTTCGAGGTCGGTGCGCGCGAGTTCCTGAAGGACCAGGACCCGCAGTTCGCGGAGCTGGGCGGCGTCACCGTCGTCTACAAGGCGGACGGCCGCGTCGGCACCCTGCCCTCCGTGCAGGTCGCAACCGACACGACCATCCAGCAGCGCGAGAACCCGAGCCCCACCTTCGCCTGACAGTCCGGCGTCACGCCCGCCCCGGGCGGGGCGCCCCCACTGAGAGGCCACCGCCCCCCTGCCCACACGGAGCACCCACCTATGAAGACCCACGAGGAAGTCATCGCGGCGTTCGCGAAGCTGCCGCCGAAGGTCACCGCCAGCCAGATCGCCGAGGCCACCGGCCGCGCCCACATCCACAACTGGACCGATCCCACCAAGGGATTCGTCGGCTTCCCCGAGGCCGAGCGCGTGGGGCGCACCGACTACCGCGACCGGGGCGAGGTACTGGAGTGGTACCTGAACCAGGACTTCTCCCAGGAGCCCCGCCGGGGTCCGCGCGATCTGAACGACATCGCGCGGACCGCCCGTCCACCGCGCACGCATCTGACTGCCAGCGAGGTCGCCGACCTGCTCACCATCACGCGACGCGGGGTGAACAAGTACGGCGAGATCTACGCGCCCGGCACCACGGACGACCCCTTCCCGCGCAAGGACAGCGACGGCAGGCTCTCCTGGAGCGAGGTGCGGGCCTGGCTGCTGCGGCACGCCGACCCGCTCCCCAAGCCGGGCCCCGAGGGGACACGCGAGTGGAGCAGGGTGCAGATCTGGCTGATGCGCAACCACCTCCACACGGTCAACTACCCGAGCGGCCGCGTCTTCCACGACGAGCTGGGTCTGACCGTGGGGCACCGGGACGTGATCGAGCGGGTGCGCGTCGCCCGGGCCGCCGGGGAGGCCGTTCCGGCGCAGTGGGTCGCGGAAGCCCTCGGCCTGGAGGACGCCGAGCAGGCGGACCAGCTGCTCCGGGGAGTCCCGGCCGCCTCGGCGCCGGCACCGACGCGCATGCTGGGCCCGAGCGCTCTCGCCCGGGAGCTCGGCGTCACGCTGGAGCAGGTGCGGTACTACGCCAAGACGCGAACACCGGAGACCAGCACCGATCCCTTCCCCGCGAAGGACGGCCGGAGCGCCCGTGATCTGGAAGAGGTCCGCGCATGGTTCGTCCGCAACGGCGTGCCGGTCGCCTCGGCGTGATCTCATCCGGTCGCAGCGGTAAGCCTCGCTGGGCAAGCAGGTCGGGGGCCTGAGCCCAGCTCGGGCAGCCGCCAGGGAGGCGGGCTGGCGGCAATGGTGTCGCGAGATCCCTGCGGCGGGTGACTTTTTGACCGCCGACCGGCGCGATTGCACGCCATCGGGTGAACACCGCGCACCGCCGCGGGATAGCGCCCTAGGATCGGATCCACCGCTATCGACCAGGGAGTTGACCCCTCGTGCTGACCATCTCGCCGACGGTGGAGCAACGGATCGGCACTCCGAACAGTGCCGCACTTCGCGCAGGCCAAGGGGTCCCGGACGCGTACGAGTGCTACACGTGCGGAGGAGTCGGGCGCCCAGCCACCGACGACACCGTGGTCTCCGTCCTGACGGGCACGCCAGTGGCGACCGTCATCCTGGGACACGGCCGGTGCGCCAGTTCACAGCTGCTCACCAAAGCCGAATTCGACGCCATCACCGCCGGGCGGACCCTCACCGACGGGGCCGACCTGCCCTCGCAGGGCGGAGTGCTGACCGACGGGCACCTTCATGAGCGCCCTCAGGCCCAGCCGATGCCCGACGCCGAAGTCCAGGAATGCCCGTCCGGCGGGCTCCACCCTGTTCCCGACGGGTGCGGCACGGGCCAGGCGGCCGCCGACCGGCTCATCGCAGCCCACTATGCCCGCTGCCGGCCCTGCGAGAAGGCGACGATGGAGGCGATCGACTCCGTCCGGCAGATCCCGGCCCTCGTCGCCCTGGTGGTGAACTGGGTGGCCAACTGTTCCCAGTTCACAGGGAAGCGAAAGGGCCTGACCGGGCAGGAGGCGGTTGAAGCGTGGCGCGCCGCCCTCGCGCTTGAGGCACCGCGCCCGGCCAAGGATGCAGCGGCCCGCGTGTTCTATCTGACAGGCGGGCCGGGCCAGGCCCACTTCGAAGCAGGACGCCTGGACACCTACCTGCACTCTCTTACCCGCCGCCAGCGAAACTCCGTCGCCGAGTACGCCCTCGATGGGCTCTTGGGACTTCTTGCCCTCATGGGACGCTGACCGCGCACGTGGCGTGTCCCCGGGGCCGCCCCGATCGCGCGATGCCCAAGAGGACTGCGCTGCCGTTGAGCCGTCCCAGTCGCCTCACCTCTCGGGTTCGCCGACGGGATGAGAGGCGCTGCCGGCGCCGGATACACTGCCCGCACGGGACTGGCTCCGGTCGGTTCGCAGTGGTTGGGGTCAGACGGTCTTGCAAACCCTCGCTGAGGGGGACTTCGGTCCGCCGTCTGGCCCCGCTTCTCATTGGGCGGCCCCGACGATAGCGGCCACGGCAGTCTTCGTGCCGGCGTCCCCGGCCCCCCTTTTAAGGAACACTCAGGCCTCTGAGCCCCATCGTGCGAGGCCCCTAACTGGCTTTGCGGGCGTCAGCCTGTCACTGCTGCTGAGCGCGCTCGCGTCGCCAGCGCGTCCATCCGTCCCAGGCGAGCCATCCGATGCAGCCGGACGTGATCGCGATGGCCACGGCGAAGCCGGCCATCGCCCCCGTGCCGCCGGCCACGGCCGCGCCGATGAAGGCGACGACCCCGACCAGGATCACCAGGTTTGCCGGAAGGCCTGCCAGTCGCTCCTTGATCCCCACCACGTCCTCCTCCGTGTTCATACGCCAGGGGTGAGTGTGCCGCACCGCCTTCGCCGGCGTCCGCCGGTCGACGGCACTGCGCCCGCCGACGACCGCGGCTCTGGGCATCACCCCGAAAAAGTTCGACGCGTATAACTTGCCACATCGTCGCGCATCGCGTAAAGTTATACACGTCAGGGGGTCGGACGGGATCCCCGGTGTTCTGAGGAGCTATTGCCTGTGACTGTGCTGGACATCGCCACCGCCGGTACCGCCCTTCGCGCCCCCGGCCGCTTCGACGCCTGGACCATCCTCGGGATGGACGTGCAGCGCGCCACCAGCGCGCAGGAGGCCCTCGACATGGCCTATCTCAGCAACTGGAAGGTCCGCATCTGGGACGACGTCGTGGTCCGCTCCGACGAGTCGGGCACCATGACCGAGCTGAAGATGCACGGCACTCGCTCCACCATCCGCACCAACCCGATCACCAGCCAGGCCGAGCAGATCGCCGCCGTCGGCAACCAGTACACCCCGGTCCAGATCGACGACCACAAGGACGTCCTGGACATGTTCGCCCGCGAGAGCGGCGCGAAGTTCCACAAGGCCGGTGCCCACGGGCACAACGGCAGCAAGTTCTTCGTCTCGATGGTCCTGCCGGACGTCATCCGCATCGGCGGCTTCGACGAGCACCGGATGCACCTGACCCTGTTCGGCTCGCACGACGGCTCGTCGGCCAACAGCTTCCACATCGGCCCGACCCGTCTGGACTGCGGGAACATGCAGCGCTTCATCATCAAGGGCGCCCAGCACAAGTACACGATCCCGCACACCGTCTCCGCGCCCGTGAAGCTGGCCGAGGTCCACAAGGCCCTGGAGACGCTCTTCGGCTGGCAGGAGACCTTCGAGCGCATGGCCAACCGGCTGCTCAACACCCCGGTGACGCTGGGCCAGTTCGAGAAGATCGCCGACATCATCTGGGACGTCCCGGCCAACCCCAGCAAGCGGCAGATGGCGAACATCCAGGCCCGCCGGGCCCTCCTGCGCCACCTGTTCCTGGAGGCCGACACGCAGGAGAGCATCCGGGGCACCGCCTGGGCCGCGCTCAACGCCCTCGGCGAGTTCGACGACCACTTCGGCAACGCCAAGTCCCCGACCCTGCGCGCCGCGCGGTCGCTCTCGGACACCGGGGCCGTGACCAAGCGGAAGACCGCCGCCTTCAACGAGCTGTACGCGCTCGCGGCGTGATCCGCCCCTGAACCGCCGCCGGGAGCCCACTCCCCCACCGGCTCCCGGCGGCCTCCCCCAGCGACCGAAGCGGCCGGAATACCCACCACGCCCGCGCTGCGCACTGCCAGCCGGCACCGCCCAGTCCCAGACCGCAAGGCCCCCTGCGGCCCGCCCCGGAGGAACGGCTCCTGTGAGCGCCACCACGCTGATCCGCTCCAGCCTCCCCCCTCTGGTGCAGTCCGCGCCCGCATGAGCCGCGCGGCGCCGGTCCCGTCCCCGGCGCCGCGCCCCCTCTCGCTGCTCGTCGAGCAGCCCCTGTCCCAACCGGCCCGCCCGGTTTCCGTCCCGCACGTGTGAAGGAACCCCTTTGGACGCCACCAGCGACCGCATCAACGGCCTCAAGGTCATCGAATGGGAGCGCGCCGAGACGCCGCGCAGCACCCCTGAGAATCCGCGCTACTACGAGGAGGTCCTCAAGGTCCTCCTGGAGGACGGCAGCATCACCTACGTGTGCGGCTGGCAGGGCTGCACCTTCACCCGTGCCTCCGCCAGCGGCGTCTGGCCCCACCTGAAGGCGCACAAGAAGAAGGAGCCGACGGCCGCCGCAGTGACCGCGGCCCCGGTGAACGTCGCCGACCTGCCCGTCAGCGTGGTCCTCGAACGCGCCCAGATGGCCGAGCAGTACCGCACCGAGCGGGACGCCGCCCTGCGCAAGCTCGACAAGGCGACCAAGGATCTCAACGAGTGGAAGCCCCGTGCCAAGAAGGCCGAGCGGCAGCTCAAGACCATCGAGAACGCCTTCGCGGCCGTGTCGTGAGCCCGGCGCGGCAGTCGTCGCGCTCATGCCCTGTCCACCCGTAGACGAAAGGACCGCCCGCCGTGCCGGCTTCCGCGTCCCCCGACCTGGCCGTCCGCCTCCTCTCCCCCGAGAGCTCGGGCCACGGCCCCTACGTGGGACTGACCACCGCCGGAGCACTGGACCCGTTCGGCTCCCCGCTGTTCACCCGTGCCACCGCCGCGCAGATCACCCGCGACCTCGAGCACGACGGGTGCGCGCTGACCGCGTCCTGGCACGGCGACGTCCTGCGCTTCATCTGGAGCGCTGAGCACGACGGCACGGGCGGAGACGCCGTAGTCCGTCCCGACGAGCACGGCCGCTACGCCATCGGCGGTCTGTGGCCGTGGCAGGAGTGGAGCGACGGCATCCCCCAGACCGCGGGACAGGCCGCGTACGCGCTCGGCGCGACGCACGCCCCGACGGGCGAGTACATGGGGATGCCGGACGGCCTGGTCCAGCTCTACAACGACGGCCGCGCCGAGGCGCTGCGCCTGATGGGCGTGGAGGTGCCCCGTGACTGACCGGCCCTCCTGGCGTGACGACCCGGCGCTGGCCGAGGCGCGCGAGGCGCACCAGCTGCTGAGCGAGCCGTTCGACGACGACAAGCGCCAGCAGTACCTCGGTTCGTGTTCCGCGGGCGACTGGGAAGCCGGCCGTCCGCTGGACGCCGAGGCCCTTCAGGAGGAATTCGACCTGCACATGGGTGCCGTGCAGGACGACCTCCGCTCCCGCTGACCGCCCGTACACCGACGGCTCCGTCCGCCGTCATCACCGACCTGATCCGCTCAACCAAGGAGGAAGCCCCCTTCGTGTCCCCCGTCACCGACCTTGTCGCCCAGCCCGCCACGGATGCGGCCCCGGCCAAGCCGACCGCGCGCATGGCCCTCGACCACGGCCAGCTCACCCGCGCCCTGAAGATCGCCGAGTTCGGTGTCTGCGCCAAGTCCCCCGTGGAGGCGCAGCGCGGGGTGCTCGTCGAGACCGGCCGCAGCCGGGCAACGCTCACCACGTTCGACTACGAGACGGCCGTGTCGGTCTCCGTGCCGGGCAGTGCCGGGACGGGCAGCAGCCTGCTGCATTTCACGCAGTTGAAGAAGGCGCTGGCCGCGATGGTGGCGGGTGAGACGAAGGCGCAGGCCGAGCGCACCTCGGTGTCCCTGGCCGGCGACCTGCTGTCCACCGAGCACCTGACCGTGCCCGTCGCCGCGCTCGAGCTGGAGGAGTTCACCCGGCCGCCGGAGCCGGTGCCCGCGATGGCGACGGTGGACGCCGGGGAGTTTTTCGCCGAGCTCAAGCGCGTCCTGCCGGCCGCCGGACGTGACGACACGCTGCCGGTCCTCACCGCTGTCCACCTGGTCCTTGCCGGCCAGGAGCTCACCATGGCCGCGACCGACCGCTACCGCCTGGCCGAGGGCCGGGTCCGCGCGGAGGCGACCGTACGCCCGCCGGACAAGCCGCTGAGCGTCCTGTTCCCCGCGGACGTTCTGACCGCGCTGCTGAAGCAGTTCAAGTCCTACGACGGGCCGGTCGGCGTCGGCCTGCTCAGCGAGGACAGCAGCGACATCCCCCGCGCCACCCTGTCGCTGGGGGACACCACGGTCACCGTGCGGGCACGGGAGGGGAAGTTCCCGGTCTCCTCCGCGTTCTTCCCGACCGAGTTCGCCGCGAGCGTGCGCATGGACCGGGCCACGCTGGTGCGGGCCGCCAAGAAGGGGCTGGCCATGGTGCAGGCCGTCGGCGGCACGCACAGTCCCGTCGCCCTGCGCTGGAATGCCGAGGCGGCGCTCTCCCTCGCTCCGGTCATCGGCACTCCCGCGGAGCAGGCCCGGGTCAAGGGCATGTCCGTGCCGTTCACCCTCACCCACGGCGCGGCCGAGGACGTCGCGGGGATGAGCGTCCACTTCAACCCCGCCTTCCTGCTCGCCGCGCTGGACGCGTTCACCGGCCAGGAGTCGGTCACCCTGCACATCCGCGAGTTCGAAGAGGGACAGTCCCGCAAGCCGGTGCTGCTGACCGCGGACAGGGACGACGACGGCTACCGGCACCTGCTGATGCCGGTCCGGGTCGACCCGCCCAAGTAGCCGGCCCCTGCCGGACCCCGCCCGTCCCTTCCCGTGGGCGCCGCCCCCTTGCCGCGGCGGCGCCCCGCCCGCCCCCCGCTCTTGAGAAGGAGTTCACCGTGCCCAGCCACCGGCCCACGGATGCCGCCCTGGCCCACATCGCTCTCGACGCGCACGCCCGGCACGTCCCGGCGTGGATGTACGTCCAGAACCAGGGCGACGGGCTCGTGTCGTTCGTAGGGGCCAGCCGTGTTCCCGCCGGCTCGGAGCCGCACCCGCTGCGCTACGACAGCTCCCGCACCCACCAGCTCGTCGTCGGCGAGCTGATCGTGCGCCCCCACTACGCCATCGGCACCGATGTCCTGCGCGGGCAGGGCCTTGGCGGCCTGGCCACCCAGTCTCCCGACCTGGCACGGCTCGTGGGCCGTGGCGAGGTGCTGCTGGACCCCTACGGCCTTTGTCCTGTCGGCCGCTGACGCGACCGAGCCCAGCCCATTGTCAGACCCCTACGTGAGGATCACTGCATGACGACGACTGCTGCACCTGCTGTTTCCCTGGCCGACCGGGCCGCGTACGAGAGGGCCGTGGACACGGCGCTCGCGGCGGCCACGGCGTACTACGGGGACGGGGAGACCACCCTCGACGACGTCTCCTACGACGAGCTGACCCGGCAGATCGCCGCGTACGAGCGGCAGCACCCCGAGCACGTGCGGGCCGACTCGCCCACCGGCAAGGTCGGCGGCGGCGCGGCTCCCGTCGGCGACGTCGCCCACACGGTGCCGATGCTGTCGCTGGACAACGTCTTCAACGCCGAGGAACTGGCGAAGTGGGCGGCGTCCCTGACTCGTCGGATCGGCGGTCCGGTCACGGGCGGATACGTGCGCGAGCCGAAGTTCGACGGCATGGCAGTCGCCGCGCGCTACCGCACCGGCCGCCTGGTCCAGCTCGTCGGCCGCGGTGACGGGCTTCACGGCGAGGACCTCTCGCACGCCATCGGCACCATCGTCGGGCTGCCGGAGCGCCTCGCGGTCGACGCGACGGTGGAGATCAGGGGCGAAGTGCTCCTGACGAGGGCGCAGTTCCAGAAGGCCAACGAGATCCGCCTGGCCCACAAGGCCAAGCCGTTCTCCAACGCGCGCAACGGGACGGCGGGCACCCTGCGCGCCAAGGACCGCCCCTACGTGATCGAGACGACCTTCTTCGCCTACGGGGCGGTCGGCCTGGACGGCGTCGACTTCCTGCGCGGTGACACGCACGAGGCCGTGATGGCGCAGGTTCATGCGCTGGGGGTGCAGACCTCGGCCATCAGCGATGCGGGCCTGCGGGTGTACGCGACGGTGGAGGAGGTCCAGGCCGGGATCGAGGAGATCCAGCGTCTGCGGGCGGACCTGCCGTTCGGCATCGACGGGGTCGTCGTCAAGGCCAACGACTTCGGCGTGCAGAACGCGGCTGGGTTCGGCACCCGGCACCCGCACTGGGCCACCGCCTACAAGCTCCCGCCCATGCAGCGGCAGACCCGCCTGATCGGTGTGGAGTGGAACGTCGGCAAGACCGCCATCATCGCCCCGCGGGCCGTCCTGGAGCCGGTCGAGCTGGATGGCAGCAGGGTGCGGTACGCGACGTTGAACAACCCGCGGTTCATCCGGGACCTGGACGTCAAGATCGGGGACACCGTGGTCGTCTCCAAGGCGGGTGACGTCATCCCCCGGATCGAGAGCGTCGTGGTGGACAAGCGGACGGGCGAGGAGACCCCGGTCGTCTTCCCCGAGGCGTGCCCGCAGTGCGGCGGCGAGGTCAACACCTCCGGCGAACGGTGGGAGTGCGCCGAGGGCGTGAACGGCAGCTGCGGCCTGCTGCCCGCGCTGAAGTACGCCGTCGGCCGCGACCAGCTCGACATCGAGGGCCTGGGAGGCACCTACCTGGAGGCCCTCGTCGCCAGCGGCGCGGTCGGGGACGTCGCGGACCTGTTCACCCTCACCCACCAGCAGCTGGCCGAGGCCACGAAGTCGACGCGGCGGGCGGACGCCCTCATGCAGCAGATCGAGGCGGCGAAGCAGAAGCCGCTGAACCGTGTCTTCTGCGCGCTGGGCATCAAGTGCACCGGCCGGACCCTGTCGAAGGAGATCGCGGCGCACTTCAAGACCATGGACGCGATCCGGGCCGCGGACGTCGAGGCGCTGGCGGCGGTGAACAAGCTGGCCCCGGCCAACGCCCCGAAGGTGGCCGCGCACCTGGCCGCGCTGGGGCCGGTCATCGACAAGCTCGCCGAGGCCGGTGTGAACATGACCGAGCCCGAGGAACCGGCCAAGGCCACCGGCCCCGGGCCGCTCACGGGGGCGTTCGTGGTCGTGACCGGCGGCATGACCGGCGCGCTGGCCGGGCGCAACCGCAACGAGATGAACGACCTGATCAAGGCGGCGGGTGGTGAGCCCTCGGGCAGCGTCTCGAAGAAGACCACGTACCTCGTCGCGGGCGAGAACGCCGGTTCCAAGCTGGCCAAGGCGCAGCAGCTCGGCACGAAGGTCCTCACCGAGGAGGAGTTCGCGGCCATGGTCGCCGACTACCTGTCCTGACCCGCGACACCCGCCGGAGGCGGGGCGGCCCTCACCGGCCGCCCCGCCTCTCGTGTGTTCAGGCCTTCCCCGACCGCCGCGAAGTCCGCGGCCTCTGTCCACAGGCCTTCCCTTCCAAGATCACCGCATTGGCGGTGCCCGCTGGGGCGGGCCGGGGAGAAGGGAGCGCGCGGCGTGTGCAGATCTGTGGCGAAGGGCGGGCGGCGGTGCGCGGCCTCTCACCCGGCAGTGAGGGCCGCCAAGCGCGCAACGGCCCGGCTCGCCCAGAGCATGGCGGCGGTGGACGCCGGCCATCCCGCCCAAGGCCCGTACAGCAGCGCCCAGGTGTGGGCTGCCAGGGCGAAGGTTGCGGCCGAGGCCGGGGACGACGACACGGCGGCGCTGTATGCCGGCAACGCCAAGACGTGCGCAGCCGCCGCGCGGGACATGCTGGCGGACCGGGGCAGCACGCCCCGGTATCCGCCGACTGTCGACCCGCGCGCCGCCTACGCGATGGGCCCGCGCCCCGATGAGAACCAACCCTCCGACACCTGGAGCGCGCCTGAGCCGCCGGAGTACCCCGAGCACGTGCGGGCTGCCTCGGCGTTCGCTCAGGCCAGCGGTGCCGGCGGCCGCGCGACGTTCCTGCCGCGCGGGGACGGCGGTCAGACGGTCGCCTGGAGCGGCGAGGACTTCTCCGGTGCCGCGACCGTCTACCCCGGCGAGGGCGACGAACCGCCGTACGCCCGCGTCGTGTTCACCCGGCTCGACCGGGACCGCTATCAGGCGCTCGCCGACTCGCCCTGGCCGTACCGGGTCGAGCACGGGGAGGTCATCTACGACCGCGTCCCGGCCGACCACGCCGAGCAGATCATCACCGCCGCCCGTACCCGGCAGGCGGCCAAGCCGTGGGAGCGCCACGGGCTCGGCGGGCGGGAGGAGCGCGTCAGGCTCGACGAGCAACGGGCGGCTGCGCTGGAGCCGGAGTCGCAGCGGTGGGCCGACAACCTCACCGACGACCAGCGTCACTGGGTGTCGACGTACACCGGGATCGGACACAAGGCGATCAACGCCCACCTCTACAACGGTGAGGATTTGAGCCGTCCGGCCGGGCGGATGAGCGTGCCCATGCATGAGGTCACCCGCCACCTTGACGCGGCGATTGACGCGGCCGGGGTGGCCGACACCCCGCACCACGGCTTCCGCGGCTACACGCCTCCGCTCGAGGTTCGCCAGCAGAACAGGGTGGCTGCGTGGGTGAAGGAGAACTTCGTCGTGGGCGGGCGTTACCGGTCCGAGGGCTACATGTCGGTGTCCCACTGCCCCAGGGTCGCGGCGAGTTTCGCCGATCGCACCTGGCTGGACGACGGTGGGAGGAGCGGAATGGCCGACCACGGTGTCGTCTTCGAGACCAGTTCGCGTCGGGGCGCGGCTGTCGCGAGTGCCTCGGCCCAGGGGAACGCGGAGCGAGAGCGGGTGCATAAGCGGCAGTCCGACTGGGTCGTCGTCGGCGTCCAGGAGGACGTCGAAGTGGAAGGGAAGCGCTGCGTCGTCGTGCAGTTGGTCGACGCTCGTGACGTGCCGCGCTACTGACCCCACCCAACACAATCGTAAAACTTTACATCCTTTAGATTTAAGGGATATCGTGTTGTGGAGTGGAGACGTGCCTCTCACCTGGGGCGTCGGCCACGTTCTTCCCGCCACGTCAACTCTTGAGGAGCCCGATGAGCGAGAACCCCGACAGCACACCGTCCTCACGCCTGGCGGACCAGCCCGCGCCGCGGCCGGTCGGCACTCCCCCTGCGGCCGGGCCCCGCCTCACCTTCGAGGAGTTGATGGCGCAGGCGGACGGACGGAACTACGAGCCGCTCGCCGGCTACCTGGACGAGGCCGCGCGCGCCGAGCTTGGCCTGCCGGCCCCTTCCGAGCCGCTCGTCCTCGGTAAGGAGGACGTGGAGCGGGTCCGCGCCTACTTCATCGCCCGCCCCGAACTCACCGGCGCGCTGCCGGACAGCGTCCGCGACCTGATCAACCTGTGAGCCGGTTACCCGCACACCCGGTCCGCGCACAGACGAAGGAGCCGCCGCCTCACCCGCTCTCCGCCGGAAGGGTGGCCGCGGCCGGCTGACCAGCTTCCCGGTCGCCGACACGGCATCTCGGCTCGCATTCGTGGTGTCCCCCGGCGCAGGCCCGCTACCATCCCGGGAGGCAGACCTGATGCCTCCCGCCTGCACTGCGGCCCGGACCCGCGTGCGTCGATGGCGCCAAGGGGGAGACCTCACAGTGAGCTGATGCTTCGCGCCCACACGCGGCGTGCCGGTCCGGGCGCCACGCCGGGAATCGGGACATTCTAATGGCCAAGGCCGATCGCAACGCTTCCGCACGCGCCGCCGTCACCGGCGAGAACTACGCCCAGGCCCTCCGCTGGATCCGCGAGCACGGGCTGACCGACGGGCTCGTACCGGACGCCGCCACCCCGGAGCAGGAAGCTCTCGAGGCCGCGCTGCTCTACGTTCTCGCCCGCCCCCGCGGTCCCCTCGCTCCCCTCGCCAACGCCGGGAGCCTGTTCGGGATCGCCAAGTCGAGTCCTTCGACCGATGGTCTGACGCTGTGGGCTTCTGACGGTGCTCAGGGGGAACTGCTGGCGCGGCTTCTGCCGGCCCGCTCACAGGCCACCGTGTCCGGAGCTCCCGGCGTGCGCTGGAACGTCGACTCCGCCAAGTATCTGGCGCTCACCGCGCCCGGGACTGCGCGCGTGCGGATCGCGGCCGCCAGGAACGACATCCGACACGCGGCCGAGATCGTAGCCGGTGCGGGGCTGGTGCCGCTGTGGAGCAGCCCGGTGAGCCCGGACGAAGAGGCTGCCTGGGCTCGGCTTCAGGCGAGTGTCGGCAACGACGCGCCGGGGTGGAGCCGGGCGCTGCGTCGGCCGGCACTTGCGCGCGAGGTGATGGCCGGCGGCTGGGACAGCGCGCCGCGAGCGGAGGATCTCGCCGGCGCCGCCCAGGCACTGGCTCCGCGACCGCACGGTCCGGTCACTGCCCCGCCCCCGGTGCCTCGCGTGATCCTCGTCAGCGCCGAGCGCGGCGGACTGGGCTGCACCACGATGAGCGTGTCCCTGGCCTTCGGCCTGGTCCGCGCGGGCCTGCGGGTGGCACTGCTGACCGACGCGGTCGGCACCACTTTGGTGCCGCTGGGCGCCGAGTCTGCGAACACCACCTGGTTCGAGTCGCTGTCGCCGGCCGACGCGCCCCCGCTTCTGATCGCCGACATCGGGAGGTTCGGCGAGAACACCGGGCAGGTGTTGTCCGAGGCGCGCGAGCGCGCTGAGGTCGTGATCGTCGACTCCGCTCCGCCTCACCGGCTCGACGAGGTGGACGCCGATCTCACCGTCGTGGTCGACCGCCACCGGCCCGCCGACTGGAGCCGGGTCGATGTCACCGACCGGCGGCCCAGCCACATCCGCACCTTCGAGTGGCTCGACACTCTGCTGCGCTCTCATCGGGGCGCGGCCGAGGTGACGGAGGTGAACAAGGTGATGGCCGGCCTGGACAGCGCCTTCCTCGCCTACGTTCTCGAGCGCATCGACGAGCCTGACGACCTGGACGTGTACGACGCTGAAGACGCGGAGGACATCGGGTTCTTCTGGGACTTGGACGCCTGGGGAACCGGCCGCACCGAGGACCTCCTGCCGGCCGAGGAGACGCTCCCGCTCCCCCAGTGGCGGGCCGATTTCATCGGCTTCCTCGACGCCGAGGGCCAGCGCCGCTTCCCGAACACGTGGCCTGTCGTGCGGGACGGGTGGGCCGAGCGCAACCGCCGCCGCAACCAGCAGCGGCTGGGCACCGCCGGCGACGACCTCGCGGACCTGCTTGCCGGCCTGGACGCGTTCGCTGCTGCCCGGGACGCGGAAGCCGATCCACGCTGGGTGGCACTCGGCGCCGATCAGCAGCAGGCCTGGCGTGCTGCCCAGCTGACCCGGTGGCTGGATGAGAGGTTCGACGCGTACGTCCACGCGGATGCCGCCCACCACAAGCGGACCGAGCTCGACACCGTTCTCGCCGTCCTCGACGCCCGGTTCCTGTCCTACGTCACCGACCGCGCAGGCGGCAAAGACCCCGCGCAGAGCCTGCCGCCGGCATCGGATCGGAGGGAGGCCGACCAGTGGTGGGAGCCGGCCGCCGCAGCCCGGCACGCCGACGCCATGGGTCTGCCTTGGACCCGCGAGGACAGCCCGCCGCAGCTGTGGCGCGCGGAGTTCCTGAACGCGGTCCAGGCCGAGGGACAGCGCCGCTTCCCCGCCCTGTGGCCGCAGGTACGCACCAGGTGGGCGGAACACAACGGGACACGAACCGCCGCCGGACTGGCCCCGTTCCAGGCCACGGCCGTCGAACGGGAGCAACTGCGGCCGCTGTTCGTGCACAAGGTCGGCGCGATCGGCGCGGACACGTGGGGCCCGTCGTTTGCTGAGCACGCGGCGCGGTGGGTGTCCGGGCGCCGTTCGGACGCGGAGCGGGTGGAGGAGTTCGCCGAGCTGATCGAGCGCCGACAGCGCCCCGCCGCGGCAGCAGAGATCGCGGACTCGCTGCTTGGGACGCTGCGCCGGGCACCGAGCACACCGTGGGTGCTGCTCACCAACTACTACCGGCCGACGGGGACCAGCCCGGACCCCGGCGCGGTCGGGGACGAGCTGGCACGCCGCGGTGTGGACGGGTTCTGCGCGGTGCGCCAGCTGAGGCCGCTGGAGGAGGAGTTGTTCGAGCCGATCAGCTGGAACGACTCCCGGTCGCGTCAGGTACAGGCAGATCTCACCGCGGCCGTGCGGGATGCGCTCGCCCTCGCAGTGCTCCTTGGCCGCTCGTCACATCGTCAGTAGAGCGACCGCTTCCTGAGTGGGTGTGGGGTGCCGGGGGCGCGGTGCGTGCGGACGGCTTTCATGATCTCGTCGACCGTGCAGGAGAAGGAGGCTCCGCCGCCGCCGTG
>NZ_JBSFXG010000049.1:0-60956 GCF_053595235.1 Streptomyces sp. NPDC002520
GCCCCGCCGCCCCCCCCCCCACGGCGGGTGTCCGGCAGCGGGTCCGGGGCCCTGATCGCGTACGCACGGCTCCGCACCAGCCGCCGCGGCTCTCGATCGGGACCCCGCTCCACCCGTCAGGCCCCGCGCGCTCAGAGCGCGGCAGCGCCGAACCACCGAGTCAGTCGGCTCAGCAACTCCAGCTGGTCCTCACCGACCCACGCCACGTGTCCGTCCGGCCGCAGCAGCACCGCGGGCACGTCCAGCTCCTCGCTGACGTCGACGACGTGGTCGACCCGGTCCGCCCAGCCCTCCACCGAGAGCCGGCCCGTCTGGTCGAGCAGCAGACCGCGGCCGCCGTGCATCAGCTCGTACAGGCGCCCCCGCTTCAGCCGCACGTCCCGCAGTCGGCGGCCGAGCATCTCGTGCCCCTCGTGCCCCTCGCCGAAGTCGTACTGGACCCCGACCGCTGTGATCATCCCGGTGACGTACCGGTTCACCTCCTCGAAGTCCATCAGCTTCGTGAACAGCTCCCGCAGCGCGACCGCGCCCCGATCGGTCCCCAGCAGCGTGATCTGCGCCCGGGTGTTGTCGATCACGGCGGCGCCCACCGGGTGGCGTTCGGTGTGGTAGCTGTCCAGCAGCCCCTCGGGCGCCCAGCCGCTGACCGCCGCGGCCAGCTTCCAGCCGAGGTTGAACGCGTCCTGGACGCCGAGGTTGAGTCCCTGCCCACCGGTCGGCGGATGGATGTGCGCCGCGTCGCCGGCCAGCAGCACCCGGCCGACCCGGTAGTGCTCGGCCTGCCGCGTGGCGTCGCCGAACCGGGACAGCCAGCGCGGCGAGTGCGCCCCGAAGTCGGTGCCCGCGACGGCCCGGAGCCGCTCCTTGAACTCCTCGAGGGTCGGCGCCGTCGCCCGGTCCTCGGACACGCCGTCGGCCGGCACGACGACGCGGAACACCCCGCCCCCGTTGGGGATGACGCCGAACCGGAGCTGGGTCTTGCGGACTTCCGCGACAACGGCCCCGATCGTCTCCTGGTCCTCGGTCACCTCCATGTCGCCCAGCAGCGTCTCGATGGTGGCGGGCTCGCCCAGGAACTCGACACCGAGCGCCTTGCGCACGGTGCTGCGACCGCCGTCGCAGCCGACGAGGTAGCGCGAGCGCAACTGCGTGCCTCCCCCGCCGGCCACGCCCTCGTTGGCGGGGGTGCCCCCACTCGCCAGCTCGACGGTCACCCCGTCCTCGTCCTGGCTCAGCCCGACCACCTCGCAGCCGCGCCGGATCTCGGCGCCGAGTTCGACGGCGCGCTCGTTCAGCAGCCGCTCGGTCTCCGGCTGCAGGGTGCTGAGGCCGTAGGGGTGCGCCGTGTCCAGCCGCTCCGGCCAGGGCTTCGCGATACCACCGAAGAGGCCACCGGCCTGGAACTTCTCACTGACCGCGAGGAACCGGTCCAGCAGGCCCCGCTGGTCCATCATCTCGACGCTGCGCGCGTGCAGGCCACGTCCGCGGGACTCCTGGGTCGGTTCGGTCAACTTCTCCAGCACGACCACGTGCACGTCGTGCAGCCGCAGCTCGGCGGCCAGCATCAGGCCGGTCGGTCCGCCACCGGCAACGATCACGTCGATCATCACAAGATCCCACTTCCACAGTTCGGGCTTCGGCGGGCGATTCTGCGGCATCGTGGGGACCTTGTGGCAAGGCCCCCTGTGCGCTATAAGTTGAGAGTGGCAAGGAGTGGATTCCCTCCTTGCCTTTGTCATGCGGCGCCCTTTCGAGCCGCCCGTGCCGACGGTCGTTCCCGGCGTTCGGCCCCGGCGTTCGACCTCGGTGTTCGGCCCCGGTGCTCAGCCCCGCTGTTCGACCTCACGGCCCGCCCCCGCATCCCCCTCGCGAAGTGCCACCCCTTCGTCGTGTTGCCCCTTCGTCGTGCCGCCCCTGGAACGGGCGGGCGAACCGGCGCCTCCATGCCCTGCGGCCGCGCACCGGCGCACTCGGATCACGGCCGCCCGGCGACGTCGCGGGTCGCGCGTACTAGATTGTCGCCGCCCACCGGCCGGGATTCGCACAAGGGAACCCTCCATGAACCGACCCGCCCTGTCCGTCATAGCCGTCGCCTCACTGCTGGCCCTCGCCGGCTGCCGGTCCGGGACTGCGACCGGGCGGCACGCCGGTCCCGCGGCGGTGGCCCCGCCCTGCGCCAGCCGCGGCGTGACCGCCGGCGCCAGTCCCGGCCCCACCGCCGAACCGATCCAGACGAAGATCGCCTGGCGGGCGGAGGAACTGCCCGGGGGGCCGCTGCGCATGACGGTCGGCGACGTCGACGCGGCACCCAAGGACCCCCGGGCCGTACGGCGCACCGACTTCCGTGCTCCGGGCAACCAGACCGAATGCGACAACACCAAGATCATCTTGGTGCGCGGCTGGTGGTGCACCACCACGGTCTCGTCCGTCGCACAGGACGGTGAGATCGTGCTCGGCGGTGCCGAACCACGCGCGAGGATCCACTCGGCCGGCTTCCGTACACACTGCTCGGGCGACCGGCCGCAGATGCGCCAGCACTACGAGATCCAGCGGGACAGCTGGTCGGGCTGGCGCCCGTACAGCGAGCGCGGCCTCACCTCCTGGACGTCCGAGCAGCGCCAGTCCCACGGGAGGGTCTCGGTGCCCTGCCCCGACGGACGGGTCGGCACCTACGACTACCGGCTCGCGGTCGCGGTCGAGGTCCAGGGCATCGAGGCGGACGACTCCACGGCGGCGAGCGCCCCGATCCGCACCGACTGCGGCACCGGCATCAGCTGAGGCCGGGGCGGAGGCCGAGGCCGAGACCGAAACGGCGGCTTCAGGTCCTTACCTGCGGTTCCGCCGGCGGCGGCTTTACCTGCGGCTTCGATTCGGGGTATTTATGGCGCATGCTGTTGCGTCAATTGGAGTACCTGAGTGCCTTGTCGCGCGAGGGCCACTTCGGTCGCGCAGCCGAGGCGTGCCATGTGTCCCAGCCCGCGCTGTCGGCCGGCATCCGCAAGCTGGAGTCGGAGCTCGGGGTGCGGATCGTCCTGCGCGGGCAGCGGTTCGAGGGGTTCACCCCCGAGGGCAAGCAGGTGCTGCACTGGGCCCACCGGATGCTCGCCGAGCAGGACGCGCTGCGCCACTCGCTGTCCAGCATGCGGGGCGGGCTGTCCGGGGTGCTGCGCATCGGTGCGGTGCCCACGGCGCTGCCCGTCGCATCGCTGCTGACCACTCCGCTGCACGGCCTGCATCCGGGGATGCGGTTCTCGCTGGAGTCGATGTCGTCCCGGGAGATCGTCTCCCGGCTGAACGAGTTCGACATCGACGTCGGCCTGACCTATGTGGACGGGGAGCCCCTGGGCAAGGTGCGGGTGGTCCCGCTCTACCGCGAGCGGTACCTGTTCCTGACTCCGGTCGACGGGGAGTTCTCGGGCCATGACTCGGTCAGCTGGTCCGAGGCCGCGTCGGCGCCGCTGTGCCTGCTGACGCCCGTGATGCAGAACCGCAGGATCCTCGACGGGCATTTCGCCGAGGCCGGCGCGGCGGTGAGTCCCGTGGTCGAGACCGACACCGTCTCGGCGATCTACGCGCACATCACCTCGATGGGGCTGTCCAGCGTCATCCCGCACGCCTGGCTGCACAGCTACGGCGTCCCCGCCGGCACCCGGCTGCTGACGCTGCCACGGCCGCAGCGGTCCGTCCACGTCGGGCTGGTGCTGGCCGACCGCACCCCGGAGTCGATTCTGGCCGGCGCCCTGGTCGACGTGGCCCGTGAGATTGACATGCGGGGCGAGCTGGACCAGGTGATGCGGCGCCACGTGGGTGGTTCGTAGGTCCGGCTCGTGTCCGGACACCTCGCGCCCAGGCCGTTCATGAACGATTTGCGATGGCGATGTGAAGCAGGCAAGCGGCGGTCGCCACAAAGGTGTTGACCTGGCGACCGTCCCCCGGCGCCCGTGACACTCCGATCACGGCCGGCGCTGAAGGAAGTGACCCCGGTCGGGGTCAGGTGCGCCTGCACTCCGGGGGGAGTCGAGCGGGCGCCGTCGTGCAGGGCACGCTCGCACGTCCACGTGACGGGCCCCCTGCTCGCGAGGTCGGCCTGGGCGCCCGCACGTGGCAGGGGCGCCCAGGCCGCGCTTCCACCCCACCCGATGCGATCGCCCGGCAAACCGTTCAGGCGTCAGGACGAGTCCCGGACCTGGTGGGCGAACCCGGCATCCGGCCTGCGTTCAGGGACATGTGACGACCCGTCACACAACGCCCGCGACAGAACGCCCCGTAAATGTGACTCAGCTAACACTCGCGGGGCGTCCTTTTCGGACAACCCTTTTCCCACATGGCGGGTCGAATCTGCGTAAAGATTTCACCCACTCCCGTTGACGAGGTTTGCATGAAGCTTCGCCGCTCCCTGGCAGTCGCCGCCGCGACGGCCGCAATCACTCCGGCCGTCCTGCTGGCCGCGCCGGCCGCCTTCGCCGACGATCCCAGTTCCTCGCCTTCCTCCAGCGTGTCGACTCCCGCCGAGAGCGAGTCCGCACCCGGCGGCCAGGAGTCCAGCCCGGCCGCCGGCGAGTCGTCCCCGGCGGCCGGCGAGTCCTCGCCGGCCGCGGGCGAGAGCTCTCCTGCCGCTTCCGGATCCGCCTCCTCGAGCCCGTCCGCGTCGACGTCGCCGTCGGCTTCGGCTTCGGTGTCCGCCAGCCCTTCGGTGTCTCCGTCCGAGTCGACGCCCCCGCTGGAGTGCGACTCCGATGAGCCCGCCGTCGACGAGGACCTGACCACCAACCTGTCCGGGCTGCCCTCGAAGATCGTGGCGGGCAGCGGCTTCCACAACTTCAAGTTGAACGTGGAGAACTCCGGCGACCGTTCGTACAAGCGTGTCGACTTCGGTGTGTTCGCCGCCCAGGTGGACGAGAGCGACTACTTCATCGACACCAGCCACCTCACCCTGCAGTACCAGGACCCCGCCTCCGGCAAGTGGGTCGACATCTCCCTCGACGAGAACGACGAGGGCGCCGGCTACCTCGGCTACACCGACCTCCGGGCCCACGAGTCCCTCACCATCGGCCTGCGCCTGTCCGTGGACAAGACCGCCCCGGCCGGCCTCGGTTACGCCATCAGCATCGGCATGTACACCGACGACGAGGGCCAGTGCGTCTTCTCCGGCGGCGACAGCTACTACGAGTTCGACATCCTGAAGGCGGGCTCCGCCCCCGGCAACCCCGGTGACGCCAAGCCGCAGGGCGGCAAGAAGCCGCTGCCGAAGCAGCCCTCCGGCAACACGGAGATCGACCCGCAGGGCCACCTCGCCCAGACCGGTTCCAGCTCGGCGCTCCCCCTCATCGCCCTGACCAGTGGTGCCGCGGTGGCCGCCGGCGCCGGCGCGGTCTTCGTGGTGCGCCGCCGCAAGGCCGCGGGCAACGGCGCCACCGCCTGACCCGCCCGCCTCGGCTAGGCCGTAGCGGGCTCACCCGCTGAGGTCGAGGTCCGCGCGACGCCGTCGGCGCTCGCGCGGACCCGCACGAAGCGGCGCCCGCCTCGGCTAGGCCGTACCGCCCGTCGGGCCGAGGCGGGCCAGGAGCAGGGCGACATCGTCGCCGGAGCAGCGGTAGAGGTTGTCGAGGACCATGTCGCAGGTCTCCTCGAGCGGACGGGGCCGCCCTTGCAGGGCCCGGCACAGGGCGCGCATGCCGACGTCGATGGGATCCTTGCGCGTCTCGACCAGACCATCGGTGTAGAGGGCCAGCAGGGCGCCTTCGGGCAGCTTCATCTCCAGTTCCCCGAACGGAACGCCTCCCACGCCCAGCGGCGCCCCGGTCGGCAGGCCGATGAGCGTCGCTTCGCAGTCCGGCTGGACCAGTACGGGGGGCAGGTGCCCGGCGCTGGAGAAGGCACAGGTGCCGCCCTTGGGATCGCACACGGCGTACACGCAGGTGGCGAAGGACTCGCTGAGCGTGGACGTCACCTCGTCGAGGTGACTGAGCAACTCGGCCGGGGGCAGGTCGAGCCGGGCGAGAGCTCGGGTGGTGGTGCGCAGCTGGCCCATGATCGCGGCGGCGCGCACCCCGCTGCCCATCACGTCGCCGACGATCAGACCGACCTTGCCGTCGCTGAGGGGCAGCACGTCGAACCAGTCGCCGCCGACCTCGGTGCCCACCCCGGCGGGCCGGTAGCGGACGGCGATCTCCAGGCCGTCGGGCTGGTCGGGGGGCTCCTGCGGCAGCAGGCTGTGCTGCAGGGTCAGCGCGGTGTCCCGTTCACGGCCGTACAGGCGGGCGTTGTCGACGGAGATCGCGGCGCGGCCGACGAGTTCACAGGCGAGCTGGAGATCGCGGCTGTCGAAGGGGCGGGTGTTCACCGTGCGGTACAGGTTGAGCACGCCGAGCACGGTCCCGCGGGCCAGCAGCGGCGCCGCCAGATAGCTGTGGACGCCCTCCAGCTCGAATGCGGCGGCCGCCTCCTCGTCCCGGGCGATCTCGCGGAGCATCGGGCCGTCCACCCAGGGCCTCAGGACCGGGGCCGCCTCCCGGACGCTGCGGCACATCAGCAGGGACGGCTCGTACTGGGTGACCTCGTCGAGCCGGTCGGCGACGTCCAGGGCCCGGCTCGGGTACGCGGAGGCCGACGCGAGCGCGCGGAACCGTGTGTGATCGCCTTCGGCGGTCGGGGAGGCCGTGGCACGGCCGGACGCCACGGACTCCAGCACGTCCACGGTGGCCAGGTCGGCGAAGCGGGGGACGACGGCCGCGGCCAGCTCCCGCGTCGTCTGGCGCAGGTCGAGCGTGCTGCCGATGCCGGCGCTGGCCTCCGCGATGGTCGCGAGGTGTTCCCGCGTGGCCGCGATCTCGGCGGCGGCCAGGTGACGCTCGGTGACGTCCACGACGGACACGGCCACGCCCAGGACCTTCCCTCGGGGGTCCTTGATCCGGTAGTACGACTCCGACCAGACGTGGTCGTGCTCGGGGTCGACGGGGGTGCGGCCGACGGTCCGCTGGTCCAGCACCGGTTTGCCGGTCTCCAGGACCCGCCGTACGGCGGAGTCGATCGACGCGTGGTCGATCTGGGGCAGGGTGTCGCGCAGCCGGCGGCCCCGTACGTCGCGCTCGGTGATGCCGTTGCCCGCGGTCAGGGTGGGGTTGATGCGGATCCAGCGCAGGTCGGTGTCGAACACGGCGAGCCCGACCGGTGACTGGTCGATCAAGAGCTCGGACAGGACCAGGTCGTCCTCGACCCGACGGACGTCGTCGACGTCGGCGACCAGGGTCAGGCCGAGCACATTGCCCTCGGCGTCGCGCAGGCACCGGTTGCGGAACTCCACCAGCCGCGTCGTGCCGTCCTTGCACCGGGCGCGGAAGACACCGGCGAAGGTCTTGCCGATCCGTGTCCCGCCGGCCTGCGCCTCTCCGAACGGTCCGGCGGCGGGCTGCCCGTCCTCGGGCGCGATCAGGAGCCGGTCGGCAGGTTCCCCCAGGGCTTCGGAGGCGTCGTAACCGAACAGTCGTTCCGCCTCGGGGCTCCACAGGACGATCCGGCCCGCACCGTTCACGCCAACGGCCGACGCGTGCACGAGATCCAGCAGCCATCCCGGGTCTTTCGCGGCTCGCTCACCGTGCGGACCGGGTCCGTGGCTGCACAGGTTGTCGGCACCCATCACCCGGCCGCCTTCCTGTCGACCGGCCCGGCGCGGACACCACGCGGACCGTCCCTCTTGCCTCGATATGTCTCGGGTTACCTTGATTGGTTCTACTATGCCGCAGTCTCAGACCGGCTACCGCGCGTAGCGGACGGAAGGCAAGGGACGGCCGGGCTTCTACGGTGCGCCGTCGGCCCGCGGGACGCCGTACCACCGCCATGTGTCGAGGCGGGGCCGGCCGGGAAGTTCGGCACGGCCGGTGGCCCACAGGAGGGTCTGGAAGCGGTCGGTGCCGGTCGGGGCGTGGGGGAAGAGGCGGTTCAGTACGCGGTCGCACAGGTCGGCGGGCGGCGTCCAGTCGGCGCCCAGCCCCTCGGCGACGTCATGCGTGTGCACCAGGGTCTCGACGACGCCCATCGCGGCGAAGCCTTCGGGGTCGGAGACGCCGAAGATGTGGTGCGCCCGGACCGTGGGCGCCGAGGTGCGGACGATGGCGGTCAGCAGCGCGCCACCGGCATCCAGGACCTGCAGCAGGCCCGCTGGGCCGGCCTCGCGGTCCGCGAAGACCGCGTTCGCCGGGCCGCCCGGCCTCCTGCGGCTCCAGGCGAGCGGGACGTGGGTGTTCGCGGGCGGGTTCTCCGGGCCTAGTTGGACGGCGTACGAGAACAGGTCGTCGGCAAGGTGCTCGACCGTCTCCCAGCAGTCCCACTCCAGGGAGCCGGCCCTGACGCTCCAGTCCGCCCCCTCCGCTCGGCGCAACGCCGACACCGCCAGGCGGACGGCGCGTTCCACGTCCGCGGCGGTGACGACCCCCGCCGGTATTGCCTGTGCTTCAGCCATGCCCGGACCGTAGCAATGATCACCGGCGCCCGGCGGGGCCCCAAGTGCGCTCCGGGCAAGCGCACTTCGGGCGGCGCCTGTTCAGTCCTCGCTCAGAGGCCAGGTGTCCCGGACCAGATCGAGGCGCCGGTACGCGTCGTCGAACCAGGCATCGGCCAGAGGGACGGTGACCGTCACCGCCGTCAGGGACATGGAGTGGTCCTCGATCGTGACCTGGCACCGGTCGTCGTCCTCGTCGAGTTCGATGAACAGCCATGGGGCGCGTGATCCGTCGCGCCAGGCGATGTCCTGTCCAGCGTCGAGCGAGTCCAGGGCCTGCAGCCACTGCCGTAGGTCCTCGGGGAAGAGCGAGGTCTTGAGGGTGCCACGGACGAAGGGCGTGTCGACCACGAACTCCCCGGCCAGGGCACGCTCCCGCTCCCCCCTGCCCGTGATCCGGAGGACGACGCTGTTGCCGTCCCCCTCCAGACGGATCAGGTCGATCGAATCCTCAGCCATGCCCACCCCTCCAGGCTTCTCCATGATCGAGAACCCTAGCCGTCGGCACCCGCCTGCGCTGCGGCCGGGGCGCGGGGATCCCGGCCTACGACGTGGTGCGCAGTTCCTTCAGGCTGTCCGCCGTCAGGCGCCGGGGGGCCTCGTCCGGGTCGACGAGGACGACGCCGCAGCCCGCGGTGTGGATGAGGGCGGAGGTGAAGCTGCCGTCGGCGAACTGGGCGAGGGGTCCGCGCGGGGAGCGGCCCACGGCGACGGCGCGCGCGTGGACGTCGGCGGCGTGCCGGGCCACCGCGCGGCCGGCGGCCGCGTGGTCACCGACGCTGGTGAGGATCTGGCCGGTGGCGGCGACGCCGTGGGCGGCGAGCCGGTCGAGGTGCGCGGTGACGGCGGCTCGCGCGGCGTCGAAGTCCTCGGTGTCCACGGCCTGTTCCTCGACGACGGCCGTCTGCTGGACGTGCACCACCTCCAGCGGGCTGCCGGTCTCCCGGGCGAGCCGTGCCGCCGCGTCGACGATGACACCGGCGCGTTCATGGGCGCCCACGGCGACGACCACAGGAGGCGTGCCGCCCTTCCCGGTGCCGCCCACGGGGGTCAGCGTCGGCGTCACCGGCTCGCCCTCGCCGGTGTGCTGTTCGGCCTGGCGGAGCAGGCGGTGGCCACTGGCGAGCACGGGGACGGCGAGGAGGAAGGTGGCGGCGCCGACGTAGAAGGGGACGCTGAGGTCGGTGGCGTCGGCGAGCTTGCCGGCGACGTAGGGGGCCAGGCCGCCGCCGATGAAGCGCAGGAAGCCGTAGGCGGAGGAGGCCACCGGGCGCTCGACCGGGGAGACGAGCATGACGGCCTGGGTGGTGAGGGTGTTGTTGATGCCGATGAAGGCACCGCTGACGATGACCGCGACGATCACCACCGTGGGGTCGCCGACACCGGCGGCGATGACGGCCATCACGATGCTCAGGCCCACGAGGTTGGCGTACAGGACCGGCGCGGTGCCGTAGCGGGCCTGCAGCCGCGGGGCGAAGAAGACGCTGAAGGCGGCCACGAGCAGGCCCCATCCGGTGAAGACCAGGCCGAGTTGGTGGGCGCTGAGCTTCATCGGGTACGGCGCGTAGCCGAGCATGGTGAAGAAGCCCCAGTTGTACAGCAGGGCCATGATGCCCATGGTCAGCAGGCCCCGGTGCCGAAGTGCCCTCAGCGGGGCGAGCGGTGACGTGGGACGGGCAGGCTTCGGCAGGTCGGGGACGAAGGCGAGGGTGGCGATCAGGGCGACGGCCATGAGGACGGCGACGCCGAAGAACGGGCCGCGCCAGCTGATGGCGCCCAACTCACCGCCGAGCAGCGGGCCCACGGCTATGCCGAGGCCGAGCGCGGTCTCGTAGAGGATGATCGCGCCGCCGAAGCCGCCGCTGGCGGAGGCGACGATGACGGCCAGGGAGGTGGCGATGAACAGGGCGTTGCCCAGCCCCCAGCCGGCCCGGAAACCGACGATGCCGTCGATGGAGCCGGAGGCGCCGGCGAGCGCGGCGAAGACGACGATGATCGCCAGGCCGACGACGAGGGTGCGCTTTGCGCCGAAGCGGCTGGAGAACCAGCCGACGATCAGCATGGCCACCGCGGTCACGATCAGGTAGCTGCTGAACAGCAGGGAGACCTGGCTGGGTGTGGCGTGCAGGCTCTCGGCCAGGGCGGGCAGGATCGGGTCGACCAGACCGATGCCCATGAACGAGATCACGCAGGCGAAGGCGACGGCCCAGACCGCCTTCGGTTGCCTGAACGGGCTGGCGGCCTTTCCATGCGATGCACTCATGCGCTCTTCTCTTCTGGAAGTCGTGCGGCGGCGTCCCGGCACCCCGGGTCCATAACCCGCTTATACATAAGTGGATTATAAACATAGGTGCAGCATGAAACCAACCGCCCGGCGACCGGAATCCGCGGGCGGCGACGTCAGCCGTCAGGCTTCGCCCTCGCTCCCCTCCTCCCGCCCGGAGGAAGGCTCCTTCGTCTCGTCCGGCCTGTCCTCGGCAGACGTCCGGTCCGGCGCGACGGGGCCGTGGGACGACTCCCGCGCCGACTCCCGTGCCTTTCTGTACGCGGTCGTGCGGTGACGGTACGCACCGCCGCGGCTCGCGACCTCGATCGCGATGACGGGGTGCCCGAAGATCAACCTGATTCGGGGGTGGTCGAGGATCAGCAGTCGAAGGGACATCGCGGCGGTTCCAGGATTCATCGGAGGGCTGTCAGGAGACGGCGGCGGCGAGCATCGTCACGAGCCGGTGCCCCGCGCGCCGCCCCTGCCCCGTCCGGGTACCCCTACCGGCGCCTTCGATGCCTGCCGCGTGTGCGGTTCGCAGCCTGCGGCGTGTGCGGCTCGGACGTCGCGGCGTGTGCGGCTCGGGCGAATGGGCACACGGGGGGCATGGTCGGTGACACGGGCGACGAGAGGCTGGCTCGCCGGCAGGGCGCCGGCGGGCACCGGGCGGTGCCGCACACGGCCGACATACGGATCGAGGCCTGGGGACCCAGTCGCGAGCGGTGTCTCGCCGAGGCGGTACTGGGGCTGGTGGAGTGCTTCGCGGACGTCTCCGGGGCCCACCCGACCTCCGTCGAACGCGTGGAACTGCGCGAGACCAGTGACGCGGACCTGCTGACAGCGCTGCTGGACGAGGTCGTCTACCGGCTGGAAGTGCGCGGCCAGGTGCCGGTGGACGTGGAGACGGAGGCGGTCGACGACGGGCTGGGCATACGGCTGGCGGTCACCGGCCTCGACGCGGTGGAGATCACCGGCGCGCCGCCCAAGGGCGTGTCGTGGCACCAGTTGCATGTGGGGCCCGATCCCTACGGCTGGTCCTGCGCGGTGACCGTCGACGTGTGACGCCCTCCCTCCCGGGCCACGCCGAGCCGCGCCCCCTCGGTCCGCGGCCGGCGGCGTCACCCCTTCACCACACCGAGCGGCACCAGCCGGGCCACCCTGCGGCACAGCCCCGCGCCCTCGCCGGCCACCACCACCGCGTCGACGTCCTTGTAGGCCTCCGGTGCCTCCTCGGGCAGGCTCCGCCAGGACAGCGGCCGGGCCGCGATGCCGGCGTGCTCCAGCCTGGCGCGCAGCTGGCGGTCGGTGAAGGTGCGCATGGCCTCGTGGCGGCTCATCGTGCGGCCGGCGCCGTGGCAGGTGGAGGCGAAGGCATCGCCACCGGGTACGCCGGCCAGGACGTAGGAGGCGGTGCCCATCGTGCCGGGGATCAGCACCGGCTGGCCCGCCTCGCTCAGATCGTCCGGCAGGTCGGGGTGGCCGGGCGGGAAGGCGCGGGTGGCGCCCTTGCGGTGCACGCACAGCAGACGGCGGGTCCCGCCCACGGTGTGCGTCTCGATCTTGGCGAGGTTGTGGGAGACGTCGTACACCAGCGTCAGCCGGACGCCCGCGGCCCGGTCGAAGACCCGGCGGGCCGCGTCGGTGAGCAGCTGACGGTTGACGCGCCCGTAGTTGGCGGCCGCGGCCATGGCACCGAGGTACGCGCGCCCTTCGGGGGACTCCACCGGGGCGCAGGCCAGCTGGCGGTCCGGCACGGAGATGCCGTGGCGGGCCATCGCGCGGTCCATCTCCCGCACGTGATCGGTGCAGATCTGGTGCCCGAGGCCCCGGGACCCGCAGTGGATCATCACGCACACCTGACCGCCGGCCAGCCCGAACGCCGCCGCGGCCCGCTCGTCGTACACCTCGGCGACCTGCTGGATCTCCAGGAAGTGGTTGGCGGAGCCGAGGCTGCCGACCTGTCCGAGTCCGCGCTCACGTGCCCGTGGGCCGACCCGGGTCACGTCCGCGTCGGCGACCGCCCCGCCGTCCTCGCAGCGGGCCAGGTCGCGCTCCTCGCCGTGCCCCTGCTCCACCGCGTAGCGGGAGCCGCCCTCGAGGATCCGCTCCAGCTGTCCGGGGCCCGTCAGCCGCCAGATTCCGCCGGGGCCGGCACCGCGCGGGATGGCCCGGTCGAGGCCGTCCATGATCGTGCGCAGGGCGGGCCTCAGCTCCGCGCGGTCGCAGTCGGCGGCCAGCAGCCGTACGCCGCACGAGATGTCGAAACCGACCCCACCGGGCGAGACCACGCCTCCCGCGTGCACGTCGGTCGCCGCGACGCCGCCGATGGGGAAGCCGTAGCCCCAGTGGATGTCGGGCATCGCGTACGAGGCGCCGACGATGCCGGGCAGGGTGGCCACGTTGACGACCTGGCCGAGCGCCTGCTCGGCGTCCCTCAGCAGTTCCCGGGAGGCGAAGACGATGCCCGGGACCCTCATGTCCGCGTGCCGTTCGATGCGGAATCGGTAGGGACGCTCCTCCACGAGTTCCATCGGATGTCCAACGAGGGGACGCCTCGCTCGAGCGGGGTGGGGAATCGGTTCTTCAGTACCGCAGAACGGCTGCGACCCGTCCGGTGCCGGCGAGGGCACCGTCGGGGACGAAGCTGACCTGGGCGCCGGTGTCGAGGCTGCGCTCGATCACCTCGTCGACGATGTCCTCGCGCGCCCCGGGATCGTCGGCCTCGGCGGGAACGAGGTGGTCGCCGTCGTCACGGACGGTGGTGCGGAAGTGCTCCTCGACCACCAGCCGGGCGATCCGGCCGTCTCCGGCGGCCTGCCAGACCTCGTCCAGGCCGGCGGCGAACTCCTGGCGGCCACGGGCCTGGTCGAGCAGCGCGAGGGCCGCGTCGATCTCGCGGTCGGCACGGGCGCGGACGGCGGGCTCGACCACCCGGCGGACCGTCTCGGCGTCGGCCTGGGCGAGGCCGCCGTGCGGGATCTGCGCGGTGGCCTCCCTGGCGATGGTGCCGACGACGTCCAGCAGAGCGAGGGCGGCGGCCTCACCGGCCACGTACAGCGGGCGGGGGTCGGCGGCCAGCACCTTCCCGATCTCGATGTCGGCCTGCCGCAGGAAGGTCTTGGTCTCCTCGTCGCGGAAGGTGCTGGGCACGTCGCCGATGCGCTCCAGCCGTTCGGGGTCGGGCTTCTCGTGGACACGCACCAACGGGAAGCCGTGACCGGTCTCCTCGGTCAGCCGCTCCTGGTTGCCGCCCCACAGCACCACCCGGTCCGCGGCGACCGCGAGCACCCAGTGGGGGCGCTCGGCCGCCTGTGCGGCGACCAGGTTGCGGGTGAGGAAGGTGTCGGACAGGACCACCCGGGCCGGGGCGGTGCGCCCGAAGGACCAGACCTGGTGCTCGCCGGGTGCGGCGAGGATCGCCAGACCGTCCTCGGCGTGCACCAGGTCGACCTCCGCGAGGGCCCGGTCGAGCTGTTCCATCACGTCCATCCGGTCGGCGCGGGAGACCGCCGGATCGGACTGGACCCTCTCCTTCGCCTCAGCCAGCAGGTTGCGCAGCCGGACCGGGTCCTGCGCGTTGTCCGGCTCCCGGCGGTGCGTGGGCATCAGGATGGACACCGCCGGATGGGGCCGGGACCGGCGCAGCTCGGCGAGGACGGCGGGACTGAGGTCGAGGTGCATGGTGACCCTTTCCGAAGGTGGTTCGGCCTTCTTCGCGTGGTCGCGTGAAACCTGGAACTGCTCCCCGAAGTCCTAATGTACCCATTTGCCGTATTCGTCGCCGGGCTGTCCAGGGTCGGGCGGGACGGCCCCGTGGCGCCGCGCACACCCGTCGCGCGATGCCGGGCGGGCCCGTCACGCCAGGTCGGGAGAGAGCGTCTTCATCGTGACGTAGCTGGTCACCGTGGCCACACCGGGCAGGCCGGCCAGCCGGTTGGCGTGGAAGTCCTCGTAGGCGGGCAGGTCGGCGACCTCGACCTGGAGCAGGTAGTCGTAGTTGCCGGTGACGTGGTGGCCGTGGACCACCTCGGGCAGGTGCGTGACCGCACGCTCGAACGCGACGACGTCCGCACGGGTGTGCCGCATCAGCCGGACCCCGGCGAACACGCGGAGGCTGCGGCCGAGCGCGGCGGGGTCGATCAGCGCCCGGTATCCGCGGATCACGCCTGCCTCCTCCAGCCGGTGCACGCGCCGCAGACAGGGCGACGGCGACAGGCCGACCTGGGCGGCGAGGTCGGCGTTGCTGATCCGCCCCTGCTTCTCGAGTACGGCCAGAATGGCCCGGTCCACTTCATCCATGGCGGCAGAATAATGCGCAAGCACCGCGCCTACCACAATCCTATGTCTCAGCCTGGCGCAATTTGCTGCCAAAGTTGCGGGTATTCGCGCACTTCGCCTTCCCGGGCGATCACGCTTGACGGCGTCACCGAGTTGGACAAAGCGTTCGTGGAGGAGACCGATGAGGACCCTGCTCACTGGCGGCACCGTGGTCAGCATGGACCCGGCTGTCGGCGATCTCGAACGTGGCGACGTGCTGATCGAAGACGGTGTGATCGTCGAGGTGGCCGGGCGGATCGACGCACCGGACGCCGAGGTGATCGACGCGACCGACCGGATCGTGCTGCCCGGCTTCGTCGACACCCACCGCCACACCTGGCAGACGGCGTTCCGCGGCGTCGGCGCCGACTGGACGTTCCCCGAGTGGACGGTGGCGATGCACCGGACACTGAAGCCCCACTACCGGCCCGAGGACGTCCATCTGGGCACGCTGCTCGGCCGGCTGGAGGCCCTGCACTCCGGCGTGACCACGATGCTGGACTGGTTCCACTGCGCACTCGGACCCGAGCACGCCGATGCCGCCGTCTCGGCGCTGCGGGACACGGCCGGTCGGTCGGTGTTCTGCCACGGGGCGGGGTGGGGCACGACCGGTCCGGTCGACGCCGAGATCCGCCGCGTCCGGGCACGACTTCCCGGAGACGGCCTCGTCACCATGGCGTGGGGGCTGCGCGGTGCCGACGACACCGGCATGGAGACCCTGGCCGAGGAGCTGAAGCTGGCGGCCGAGCTGGATCTGCGGACCAGCGTGCACGTGGCGTCCGACGGGACGCGGCGGCCGATCGCCGATCTGCTGGCGCACGGCCTGCTGCGGGACACCACGACCTTCGTGCACGCCAACGGGATCGGCGACGACGAGCTGCGCATGCTCGCCGACGCGGGCAGTTCGGTGTCGATCAGCCCGGACGTCGAGCTGAGGATGGGCTTCGGCTGGCCGATGACCGGCCGGATGCTGGCCGCCGGCCTGCGTCCCACGCTGTCCGTCGACGACGTCCCGTCGGTCGGCGGCGACATGTTCGCCACCATGCGCACCGCCTTTGTGGTGCAGCGTGGCCTGGACGGCGGGCTGCGGTCCCGGGACGTGCTGGAGTTCGCCACTGTCGACGGCGCCCGGGCGCTGGGGCTCGCCGCCCGCACGGGCTCTCTCACGCCCGGCAAGGACGCGGATGTGATCCTGCTGCGCGCCGACGACCCGACCGTCTTCCCGGTGAGCGACCCGGCCGGCACGATCGTCGCCGCCGGCCACCCCGGCCTGGTCGACACCGTCCTCGTCGCCGGCCGCGTCGTCAAACGTGACGGCGCGCTGGTGGATGTGGACCTGCCGGCGCTGCGGACCCGGCTGGCGGACTCGCGCGACCGGATCGCGGCGGCCGCCGGCGTCCCGCTCGACGGCACGTGGCGTCCGCAGCCGGTGTCCGAGTAACGGCGTCCGCCCGGGACACCTGCCTGAACGGGCAGGTGTGGGGGCTCAGTGGGCCGGGGTGTGTTCGGTGGTCGGGCGGGTCGCCGGAGCCTCGCCGGGCGGGGTCGGGGCGACGCGCTGCGCGGGTTCGGCGGCGGTCGCCTCCTGTGCGGCGCCGGTGACCGTGGAGGGCCGGTCGGCGCCGTCCTCCTTCATGGCCTTTGCCTCGCTCTTGAGGATGCGCATCGACTTGCCCAGCCCGCGCGCGGCATCGGGCAGCTTCTTCGAGCCGAACAGCAGGAGGAACACGATCGCCACGACCAGCAGGTGCCAAGGTTCCAGTCCGTTGCGGAGCATCCAGCCCACCCCTTTCTACGCCGGACGGCGGTGCGCGCCGGACGCGCGGCACCTGCCGCCCTCACAGTGCTTTCTATTGCTTCCTTGCGCAACTGTACAACCCAAGATCGGGCCGCTCGCCGTCAGGCGTCAGAGTCCGGCTTGCTCCGCGCGGCCGCGTACGCCTGGGCCGGCGTCATGGGCACGCCGCCCACGTTGACGGTCTTGTACGGGCTGACCTTCGCACACGTCCTGGCCTGGTCGGCGGTCTGCGCATGGGCGTTGGACACCGCGGCCTCGGTGTCGCCCGGCGCCGACGAGCCGCCGCCGTGGTACGTGGTGCCGGTGGGCCAGTCGCTGCCGATCACCAGAGTCAGGCCCCTGCCGGTGCCCTGCTTCAGATGCGAGGTGGGCAGTCCCAGGGCCTTGGCGGCGGTCTGGGCCTCACCCTTCTCGCCCGCACCGTAGGTCAGGGTGGTCGTGGTCGCGGCCTCGGGCGCGTTGGCCGTGGTCGTGGCGGAGCTGAATCCCTTGTCCACGAGGGCCGTCGCCACGTCGGAGGCCCGTCCGGTGATGGCGGTGCCGTTCTCGACGGTCACGGCGATCTCGGACGCGGGCACGGCCGGGGTGGAGGGCTTCGCGGTGACCGGGGCCACCGCGGACTTCTTGCCGGAGCCGGTGGTCAGCGACCTGTCGTCGGCGATGGTGGCGAACAGACTGCTCGCTCCGGGGCCCACCACCACCCGGTCGCTGTCGCCCGGGTCGGGGGCCGTCTGCATCGTCGTGAAGGTCATCCGCTTCGTGGGCACCTTGTTCACGTCGTCGGCGAGTCCGATCAGCTTCTTCACCGTGCCGAGGCCGTCGTCCACGGTCAGCGCCTTGGTAGCGGCGTCGGCCAGGTCGTAGACCGCCGTGGGGTCGGTGAGGGTGCCCGCGCTCTTGAACTTGCGGATCATCGCGCTGAGGAAGATGTGCTGGGAGACGGTACGGCCGAGGTCGCTGCCGTCGCCGAAGCCGTGCCGGGAGCGCACGAACTCCAGGGCCGCGACGCCCTTGAGGGTGTGGGTGCCCTTGGACAGCTTGAGGTGCGAGTACGTGTCGTAGACGTCGTCACTGACACACACGGAGACGCCGCCGACCGCGTCGGACATCTTGACCACACCGGAGAAGTCGAGCTTCACGAAGTGGTCGATGGGAATGCCCGTGAGCTGGTGGACGGTGGCCACCTGGCAGGTCGGGCCGTACTGCAGTGCGCTGTTGACCTGGCCGTAGTAGCCGGCCGTGGACTGGCCGGACTGGCTGTCCTTGCAGGCCGGGACGCGAGTCATGGTGTCGCGGGGGATGCTCATCACAGTGGCGTTGGAGCGGTCGGCGGATATGTGCACCACCATCTCGACGTCCGCGTTGCTGCCGGTCTGCACACCGGTCTTCGAACAGCCGCCGCCGAGCTTGCAGTCGGACTTGCTGGTACGGCCGTCGGAACCCATCACCAGGATGTTGATCGGGGTGCGGCCGAACGCGTCGGCCTTCTCCTGGCCGCCCTTGCCGTCGAGCGAGAGGCTGTTGATGTTGCCGTTCAGGTGCTCGTAGAACCACCAGCCCGCGCCCGCCGTGCCGAGCACCAGGACCGCCAGGCAGAGGCCGATGATCCGCAGCACCCGACCGCCGCGCCCGGCGCGGCCACGGCGGGCCCGGCGACCGGACCGCGAACCGTGCGCACGGGAGGCGGCACGGGCCGCGGCACGGCCGCCCGGTGGGCGTCCGCCGGGTTCGGCCGTACGCTGTCCGGGCACCTGGGTGGCGCGGCTGCGCGTGGCGTGGCCGCTCGGGCCGTCCCAGGGGTCGCTCATGTCCCACTCCCATGACGCTCGAGCGCGGCATGCGGGGCCGACGGAGGAGCGACCGGGCGTGCGCGACGATGTGCCGACGGGCGGAGCCGGAACCCCGCCACGATTGCGTAGTTGCGCAATCTAACAAACTCGCCACCCGAACAGCGCAGACCCTGGCGCCATTCACAGGTGAGGCATGTCATGGAACCGGCGTGGCGATCCCGGGAACGCCGTCAGAGGCGCCCGTCCACACCGACCGCTTTGCCCGCCTTGGACCAGTTCGCGCGCAGCCTGTCGAGGTAGGACGCGGTCTGGCTGTCGGGCCGCGAACCGCGGGCGAAGGCCAGCATGTTGCCAGGGCCCGCGTTGTAGCCGAGTGCCAGCAGCTCGTTGCGGCTGTAGTCGGCGGGCCACTGCGCGGGCAGTTGGTCGGCGAGATCGTGCAGGTACCAGGCCGCGGACTCGATGGCGAGGTCCCGGTCGTCCGGCAGCTCGTCCCAGCGGCGGCCGGCGAAGTCCCGGCCCTTGCGGACCTCGTCGAAGGCGGCCCGGTGCATGTTCGCGATGCCGAAGGCGGCGTCCGGCTTGTACTTCTGCCAGGCCCGCTCCAGTGCCGGGTCGTGGGGCTTGTACGCCTCGTTGTAGAGGATCGCCATCAGCAGCTGGGCGCCGACGCCGGCCTCGCCGGCCCGGGTGCGGACCTGCGGGGCGTAGTCGGCGGGGTCGTACGAGGCGGAGACCCCCGTGGCCGTGGCCGAGGGTGACGCGGTGGGCGTGGCCGAGCCGGCCGACGGGGCGGGCGCCGACGCGGGCGCGCGCGCCGGAGGCGGTGTGTCGCTCTGCGGTGTGTTGGCGGCGCGGACGATGACGTACGCGACCAGGGCGAAAACGATCACGGCCAACCACCGTCGGCGCCAGGGCGCCCGGGACTCGGACATGTCGTGCCCTCTCTCGTCGTGCCCTCTCTCGCTTTCCGCCATCGGCCAGCACCCTTGTACAGCAGGTCGACCGGAACGGGCGTGAGGCAGCGCCGGGGCTCGGGGTCAAAGGGGCCGTTTCGCCCGCGTCCGTCCGTCGATTCGTCGCTCGTACCGGGTCCTTGCCGCGACGAGGCCTGTGGCGTACAGGGCGAGGACGGCGGTGAGCAGCACGTAGTACAGGCCGGGCAGTGCGGTCAGGCCGAGCATCGGTCCGAGCGGCGACACAGGCAGCGCCAGGCCGGCGACGGCCAGCACGAGCGCGGACCGGGTGACCGGGCCCGTCCATCGCCGAACGGCGCGGAGCAGGACCATCACCAGCGCCTGGGTGATCAGGTTCTCGGTGAACCAGCCGGAGTGGAACACCGCTTGGTCGTCGCCCGTCCCGGGCCCGTCCAGGGCGAGCGCGAGGACGGCGAAGGTGGCCAGGTCGGCGATCGCGTTGAGCGCGCCGAACCCCGTGATGAAGCGCAGCAGGCGCCCCGGGTTCAGCTCGGTCGGCCGGCGCAGGACGAAGGGGTGGGGGCGGTCGTGGGCGAAGGTGAGCTGGGCGACGTCGAAGCACAGGTTCTGGAGGAGGACCTGGGCGGGGAGCATCGGCAGGAACGGCAGCAGCAGACCGGCGCAGAGCATCGCGAGGACGTTGCCGAGGTTGGACGACAGGGTGATGCGCAGGTACGTGGCGATGTTGCCGCCGGCGTACCGGCCCGCGGTGACGGCGTGCGCGATCGCGGTGAGGTCCTTGTCGGCGAGCACCACGTCGGCGCCCTCGCGGACCACGTCGGCGGCGTCGCGCGGGGCGATGCCGACGTCGGCGGCGCGCAGCGCGGGCAGGTCGTTGACCCCGTCGCCCAGGAAGCCCACGGTGTGCCCTGCGGTGCGCAGCGCCCGGGTGATCCGGGCCTTGTGGTCCGGGGTGCAGCGCGCGAACACGGTCGTACGGCCGACGGCGCCCGCGAGTTCGGCGTCGCAGAGCGCGTCGATACGTTCGGCCGTGAGGACGTCGTTCCCGGCGACGGGGATGCCGAGGTCGTGGCAGGCGCGGACGGCGGTTCCGGGGTGGTCGCCGGTGAGGATCCTGACGGTGACGCCCCGGTCGGTGAGCACCTGGAGCGCCTCGGCGGCCGTGGGCGCGAGCGCGTCGCGCAGGGTGATCAGACCGCGGAAGGTGAGGCCGCGCTCGTCGGCCGGGGTGTAGTCGCGCGCGCGGGCCGGGCGCTGCGCGGTGGCCACGGCGAGGACGCGCAGTCCGCTGTCGGCCTGCCGGGCGGCCAGGTCGCGCAGGTCCGCTCGTTCGGCATCCGTCAGGGTGCAGCGCTCGAGGAGCGCCTCGACGTCTCCCTTGACGACCAGGGTGTGGGCGCCGAGGCGGCCGGGCGTGCGGACGACGGCGGTGGCCAGCCGGCGTTCCGGGTCGAAGGGGACGGCCGCGACACCGTCGTACGCCATGAGCGCGTCCTCGTCGGCCGCGTCCAGGATCGCCTCGTCGAGGGCGTCGGGCTCGGGCAGGTCCGCGAGTTGCAGGGTCCACCACGCGTTGACGGCGGCCCGGTGAAGGACTGCCGGGTCGTCCTGGCCGTCGGGTCCGAGGGCGCGCTCGACCACCGGCCGGTCCTGGGTGAGCGTGCCGGTCTTGTCCAGGCACAGCACGTCGACGGCGCCCACGTCGTGCAGGGCGGGCAGTCTCTTGACGATCACCCCATGGGTGCGGGCCAGCAGCGAGGCGCCCCGGGCCAGACACAGGGTGACGAGGACCGGCAGCATCTCGGGCGTCAGCCCGACCGCCACGGCGACGGCGAACGGCAGGGTCTCCAGCCCGCGCCCGCGCAGTGCCGCGTTGGCCATCAGCACCAGGGGCGGCGTGAGCAGCATGAACCGGATCAGGATCCACGAGATGCCGTGGACGGACCGGTCGAAGGCGCTGGTCCGGGGCGGGTCCGCCGCACGGCCGTGCGCGGCGGCGAACCTGGTGTGCCTGCCGGTCGCGGTGACGACGGCGGTGGCGCTGCCGGAGGCGACGCTGCTGCCCTGGAAGCAGAGCTGCGGCTGCTCGAACACTCCGTGGCCGCTCGCGCGGGTCAGGTCGTCGGCGGACTTGGCGACGGGTGCGGACTCCCCGGTCAGTGCGGCCTGGTGCACGGTCAGGCCGCGCGCCCGCAGCAGTCGTACGTCCGCCGGCACCAGGTCGCCGGGGCCGAGCCGGATGACGTCGCCGGGCACCAGTTCGTCGACGGGCACGTCACGGGCGACGGATCCGGCTGCCTCGTCGGGCCGCCGGAGCACGGTGGCGGTGGTGGCGACCAGCTCGCGCAGCGCGGCCGTCGACCGGTCCGCGCGGCGCTCGCCACAGGCGCGCAGGACGCAGCTCACCACGACGAGCAGGAGGATCACCGAGGCGGTGCCCCAGGCGAAGAGGGCCGCGGAGACGAGCCCGAGGGTCCCCAGCACCGCGGTGAAGGGGTCGCGCGCGCTGCGCACGATCAGCCGGGGCCAGGACGCCTCCCGCCGGGCCGGCATCGTGTTCGCGCCGAGCCGGGCCAGCCGCTCCTCGGCCTGTTCCTCCGTCAGGCCGCGTGGGCCGCTGTCCAGCCGGCGCAGCACCTCGAGCACGGTGAGCTCGGGCAGTCCCGGCCGCGGCCGGTACGGGGCAGGTGGCCCGTGCCCGGGCGTCGGGACGCCCCGCGGGTCCGGTGACCGCTCGTCCTGCCCCGGGGCGGCGGTGGTGTCAGCCACCGGTCCCGCGCAGTTCACGCACGGGGGCGAGGGTGTGCCCCGAACGCGCGGTCAGCTGGCCGACCATCAGGCGTACGACGGTCACCACGTCGGGGTCGTCGACGTAGTAGACCTGCCGCCGGCCCTCACGGCGGGAGGAGACGAGCCCGGCGAGCTTCAGCTTCGCCAGGTGCTGGCTGACCGCGGGCAGCGCACCGCCGACCCGGTCGGCGAGATGCGTGACGTCGCACTCCCCTTGTGACAGCGCCCACATCAGGTGCAGCCGGGCCGACGAGGCGAGGAGTCCGAACGCGCCGGCCGCCTGGGCCAGGACCTCGGCGGACGGATCCTCGAAACCACCGACGCTCCCCGACACAGCCCTCTCCCGTCCCGCCCACTCTTCACAGCCGACACACATGCGCGCGCCCAGTCTAGGGGGCCGCCCTCACCGCGTTCGCCCGCCCCGAAGACTCCCGCCCGCCGTCGCGGGCCGGCCCCGGCCGTCCTTGTGCGGAGGTCCCGCCGTCCTCGTGCGAAGGTCCTGCCGGGCCCTCGGGCCGGCCGCGGCGAACAGGCACCCATTCGAGTGATCCGAATCGCGCCCCAACTCGGCGTGGGACCAGGGAAAACGGGTCCGGCGGACGTTCTCGATACGCGCCGTGATCGATCAGGAGTGGCAGCCTGACGGAGGCGGACCGAGACTTGACTGCGACGGATCGTGATCAGCAAAGAACACGACCTCCAGGAGATCGAATGGTGGAGCAGTCCCCCGAGGTCCACATATCCGGGATATCCGGGCCGGACGACGCAGCCGTCCTCCGGCAGAGCTACTCGGTCAGTGACTCAAGTCCGACGAGTACAGAATTCGAGGCGAAACTCGCGGAGGCTCTGGCGGACGTCATTTCCGTCGAGAGCGTTCCGGTCGACAGTCACTTCTTCGACGACCTCGGCGCCAACTCCCTCGTGATGGCCCAGTTCTGCGCACGGGTCAGGAAGCGTACGGATCTGCCGTCCCCGTCCATGAAGGACATCTATCGGCACCCGACGATCCGAGACCTGGCCACGGCCCTCGCGGCGACGGCACCCGATCCCCTCGAAGCGACCGTCTCATCGCCGCAGCGCGTCCCGGCGATGCCGCCGGCGGCACCGGCGAGCAGCCTGAGCCATTTCCTGTGCGGAACATTCCAGTTGCTGGCATTCCTGGGATATTCGCTCGTTGCCGGATTCGTCACCGCGCGAGGTTATGAATGGGTGGCCACCGGTTCGGGTCTGGGCGACATCTATCTGCGGTCGCTGCTTTTCGGAGGGGTCGGATTCATCGCACTGTGCGCGTTTCCGGTCATCGCGAAATGGCTGCTCGTCGGCCGCTGGAAAGAGGAAGAATTCCCGATCTGGGGCCTCGCCTATGTGCGGTTCTGGCTCGTGAAGGTACTGCTGCACGCGAATCCGATGATCCTCTTCATCGGAAATCCCCTGTACGTGCTCTACCTTCGCGCGCTCGGCGCCCGGATCGGCAGGGGCGTCACGATCCTGACCCACTCCGTCCCGGTCTGCACCGACCTGCTGACGGTCGGCTCCGGGACGGTGATCCGGAAGGACTCCTTCTTCCTCTGCTACCGGGCGCTCGCGGGACGGATCGAGACCGGCCGGGTCACGCTCGGCCGGGACGTGTACATCGGCGAGAAGACCGTCCTCGACATCGGCACCTCGATGGGCGACGGGGCACAGCTCGGCCACACCTCCTCCCTCTACCGCGGTCAGGCGGTCCCGGACGGGGAGCGCTGGCACGGAACACCGGCCCAGCGCACGGAGGTCGACTACGTGCGGGTCGCACCGGCCGAGTGCGGCGGTGTGCGCCGCGCCTGGTTCGCCCTCGTGACGCTGGTTCAGCTGTTCTTCCTGTACATCCCGCTGGCCATCGGCGGAACGTACATGCTGTTCACCGCGGTACCGGCGATCGGCGACCGGCTCGACCCGGCCAAGGCCGTGGTCAAGCGGTCGGAGATGATCCCCGACGCGCTCCTCATCTCCTGCGTCCTGTTCTTCGGCTTCGTGGTCCTGGGGCTCGCCGCGCTGTGCGTCGTTCCCCGGCTGCTGGGCCTGGCCGTCAAGCCCGACCGGGTGTATCCGCTCTACGGATTCCAGTACGCGGTGCACCGGGCGTCGGCCCGCATGACGAACATCAAGTTCTTCGCCTGGCTCTTCGGTGACAGCTCGTACATCGTGCACTACCTCCGGGGCATCGGATACGACCTGTCCCAGGTCGAGCAGACCGGCTCGAACTTCGGCACCGAGGTGCAGCACGAGAGTCCGCTGCAGGTCACGGTCGGCAGGGGCACGATGGTGGCGGACGGGCTCTCGATCATCAACGCCGACTACTCCAGCACGTCCTTCCGGGTGTCCCGGGCGACGATCGGCCCGCGCAACTTCCTGGGCAACAACATCGCCTATCCCTTGGGCGGCCGGACCGGCGAGAACTGCCTGCTCGCCACCAAGGTGATGGTGCCCCTCGACGGCGAGATCCGTGAAGGCGTGGGCCTCCTGGGCTCACCGTGCTTCGAGATTCCCCGGTCGGTGGAGCGGGACTCACGGTTCGACGACCTGAGGAGCGGCGACACACTGGCCCGCCGGCTCGCGGCGAAGAACCGCTACAACCTGCGTTCGATGGCCCTCATGCTCGGCGTGCGCTGGCTCCAGACCTTCCTGCTGACGCTGTTCGCCCTCGCCTCCGTGGACCTGTACGGCGTCGTCGGGCACATCGTGATCGCCGGGTACCTGGCCATCACCCTGGCGTTCTCCACCCTGTACTACGTCCTGGTGGAGCGCTGCATCCTGTGGTTCCGCCACCAGCGCCCCCAGCTGTCCTCCATCTACGACCCGTCGTTCTGGCTGATCGAGCGCCTGTGGAAGGTGCCGGACCACTACCTCGAGATCTTCAACGGCACACCGTTCAAGTCCCTCGTCTGGCGGATGCTGGGCGTGCGTGTCGGCCGCAGGGTGTTCGACGACGGCTGCTACCTGACGGACCGGACGCTCGCCGCCATCGGCGACGACTGCACCCTCAACGCCGGCAGCAAGATCCAGTGCCACTCGCAGGAGGACGGCACCTACAAGTCGGACCACTCCAGCCTCGGCACCGCCGTCACGCTGGGCGTCGGCGCGCACGTGCACTACGGCGTGACGATGGAGGACGGCTCGGTCCTGGAAACCGACTCGTTCCTCATGAAGGGCGAGGAAGTGCCCTCGTACGCGCGGTGGGGCGGCAACCCGGCCGTGGACATGCCGGAAGCCGCCGGCCGGTCGTCCGGCATCGGCAGGGAATCGTCATCGTCTTCGGTCAACGCCTCTGCGGCGACCGTGAGTTGAGGAAGGCCATTCGATGGGAACGCAACGGGAAGCGGACCGGGAGTTCTGGAGCCGTGTACTGACCGCCGGCGGCATCAGCGCGGTGCCACGGTGGGTGCGGGAACCGGACGCGGGAGTGGCCGAGCACCAGGTGGCGGTGCCGGACGACGTGGCGGCCGCGGCACGCGAGCTGGTGCACCACCTGGACGTGCCGGTCAGCACGCTGCTCCTGGCGGCACACGCCAAGGTGCTGGCCGCGCTGTCCGGCGAGCCGGACGTGGTGACGGGCTACGCGGCCGGTGTGCGCGGCGAGCCGCTGCCCTGCCGCCTGACGGTCCCTCCGGGATCCTGGCGCGCACTGCTGGAGGCCGCCCGGCACGCCGAGGCCGAGGTGCTGGCGCACCGGGAGTTCCCGGTGGGCGAACTGCGCCGGGAACTGGGCGTGAGCGGGCCGTCGTACGAGGTCGTGTTCGGTCCCCGGGAGGGCGAGGACGCCCGGATCGCCGACGGTGTCCTGCGGGTTCGCTGGTGCGACCGGGACGGCCGGCTGAGGCTGCGGCTGCGGTACCGCACGGACGCGCTGGACGCCGCGTCCGCGGCCCGCATCGGCGAGTACCACCTGGCGGCGCTCCGCCTGATGACGGCGGACGTGGACGCCGAGCACACACGGCAGAGCCTGCTGTCGGCGGACGAGGTCCGCGAGCAGCTCGAAGGCCTGGCCGGTCCCGCCCGCGCCCTCCCCGACGCGCGGGCGCACGAGCTGTTCGAGCAGCGGGTCCGGGAGCACCCGGACGCGGTGGCGGCCGTGCAGGGCGAGCGCGAGTGGACGTACCGGGAGCTGAACGGGCGCGCGAACCGGCTGGCGCGGGCGCTGCTGGCCCGCGGGCTGGGCCGCGAGGACGTCGTCGCCGTGGTCACCGAGCGGAATCTCGACTGGCTCGCCGCGACGCTGGCCGTGTTCAAGGCGGGCGGTGTCTATCTGCCGATCGAGCCGCACTTCCCCGCCGCACGCATCCTGGCAACGTTGTCTCGTGCGGGATGCCGGCTGGTGCTGGCCGAGTCCGGCAGCACCGCCACCCTCGACGAGGCGCTGACGTCCCTGCCGGAGACCGAGAAGGTCCCGATCGAGACGGCGTACGCGGAACCGCACACCGAGGACGACCCCGGCATCCAGGTCGACGCCGGTCAGCTGGCGTACATCTACTTCACCTCCGGCTCCACCGGTGAGCCGAAGGGCGCGATGTGCGAGCACGCCGGCATGCTCAACCACCTCTTCGCCAAGATCGACGACCTGGGGATCGGCGAGGGGAGCGTGGTGGCGCAGACCGCCCCGCAGTGCTTCGACATCTCCCTGTGGCAGCTGGTGTCCTCGCTGCTGGTGGGCGGCCGGACGCTGCTGGTCGGGCAGGACGTGATCGTGGACGTCGAGCGGTTCGTCGACACGCTCACCCGCGGCCGGGTCCAGGTGGCGCAGCTCGTGCCGTCCTATCTGGAGGTCGTGGCCACGTACCTGGAGCAGCACCCGCGTGACCTGCCGGACCTGCGGTGCGTGTCGGTGACCGGGGAGGCGCTCAAGTGGGAGCTGGTGCAGCGCTGGTTCGCGCTCCAGCCGGGCATCAAGCTGGTCAACGCCTACGGCCTGACCGAGACGTCCGACGACACCAACCACGAGGTCATGGACGCGGTACCGCAGCGCGTGCTGCTGGGCCGCGCGGTCAACAACGTGCGCGTGTACGTCGTCGACGAGCAGCTGTCCCTGGTGCCCCTGGGCGCCCCCGGGTTGATCGCGTTCTCGGGTGTCTGTGTGGGCCGGGGATACGTCAACGATCCGGAGCGTACCCGGGAGGCCTACCGGGAGGACCCGTACCACCCGGGTGAGCGGCTCTACCTCGGCGGCGACTGGGGGCGCTGGCACCCCGGCGGCAAGCTGGAGTTCCTCGGGCGCCGGGACAACCAGGTCAAGATCCGCGGCTTCCGCATCGAGATCGGCGAGATCGAGAACACCCTGCTGCGGGTGCTCGGGGTGCGGGACGGCGCGGTGGTCTGCGCCGAGCTCGCGGGGCAGAGCACGCACCTGATCGCCTTCTACACGGGCGAGGAGCAGGACGCGCACAAGCTGCGCGAGGAACTGGCCGGCGTCCTGCCCGCGTACATGGTCCCCTCGGCCTTCCACTGGCGGCCCGAACTGCCGCTGACCGGCAACGGCAAGATCGACCGCAAGGCGCTCACCACGCTGGCCGAGGAGTCCGCGCGGACGGCGCGGACGCTGCCCGGCGACAGCACCGCCGAGCAGGACGGTACCCCGCTCACCCCGACCGAACGGAAGCTGGCCGCGGCCTGGGCCCAGGTGCTGGGCGTCCCCGAGGACGGCGTCGGGCGCGCGGACCACTTCTTCGACTCCGGTGGCACCTCCCTGTCGGCGGTCAGACTCACCATCGCCCTCGACCGCGCCGTGTCCCTCAAGGACATCACCCGGCACCCGGTCCTCTCCGACCTGGCCGCCCTCCTCGACGGCACGCAGCGACAGCCCGCGGAACTGCTCCAGCCGCTGTCGGCGGCGGGCGGAGCGGAGTCGTCCGTGCTGGTGTGCTTCCCGTACGCGGGCGGGAACGCCGTCAACTACCAGCCCATGGCGAGCGAGTTGGCGGCCAACGGGCTGACCGTCCTCGCGGTGGACCTGCCCGGTCACGACCTCGCCGCCGATCACGAGCCGTTCGCCGAGATCGAGCAGGTCGCGAAGCGGGTGGCCGCCGAGATCACCGCGCGGGGCCTGACCCGGGTGATGCTGTGGGGTCACTCGTCGGGCACCGCCCTGGCCATCGAGACGGCCAGACGGCTGGGGGACCACGGTGTGGACGTGACGCGGGTGTTCGTCGCCGCGCAACTGCTCGGCACCGCCGCCCAGCGCAGCGCCGCCATCGGTGAGCTGACGAGGCTCGACAACGCCGAGATCGCCACGCGGCTGGCCGCGGACAGCGGCTACACCGAACTCGCGGAGCTGAACGCGGACCACGCCGAACACATCGGCGCCGCCTACCGGCACGACTGCGTGTCCGCGCACCGCTACCTCCGCGACGTCCTGGAGACCCCGGCCGCGAAGCTGTCCGCCCCGGTCTCGGTGGTCGTCGCCGCCGACGACCCGCACACGGCCGGCCACGCCCGGCGCCACCGGGACTGGCTGCTCCTGACCGACCACGTGGACCTGCACGAACTCCCCGACGGGGGCCACTACTTCACGCGCACCCGCCCGGCCGAGGCAGCACGGGCCGTCCTGGGTGTCGTGGCCCCGCTCGCCTCCTCCTGACCCCCGAACCGCCTCCATACGGGCACGGGCAACCGAAGGGAAACCGAGATGTCCTCCTCACCTCTGGCAGCACCGCTCGATGTGGAGCTGCGGCCGGACAAACCCGCGATCCTGCACGTCGACTCCCCCGGTGACACGACGAGTTGGGCGGCCCGGTACCGCGAATCGCTGCGCGCGCAGGTCGCCGAGCACGGGGCGCTGCTGGTCCGCGGCCTGAACCTGCGGGACGCCGGCCAGGCCGGCGCCGTCTTCGCGGGCATCGCCGACGGGCTGATGACGGAGCGGGAGGCCTTCGCGCCGCGTCAGGCGTTCGGGCCCGGACTGTACGCCTCCACGCCCTGGCCGGCGAACCAGCCGATGTGCATGCACCACGAACTGAGCTACACGCTGGACGTTCCCGGACTCATGCTGTTCGCGTGCCTGACCGCGCCCGGCGAGGGCGGGGCGACCGCGGTGGCCGACGCGGGAGAGGTCCTCACGGCGCTGCCCACGCAGCTGAGGGAGCGGTTCGAGCGCGAGGGCTGGCTGCTGACCCGCAGCTACAACGACGAGATCGGGGCGTCGCTCAAGGAGTCGTTCGGCACCGCCGACCGCGCCGGGATCGAACGCTACTGCCGGGACCACGCCATCGACTTCACCTGGCGGCCCGACGGCTCGCTGCGTACCGAGCAGCGCCGCAGCGCGGTGGTCAGGCACCCGGTCACCGGCAGGAGCTGCTGGTTCAACCAGATCGCCTTCCTCAACGAGTGGACGCTGGCCCCGGAGGTCCGCGAGTACCTGGTCGACGAGTACGGCGCGGACGGGCTGCCGTTCAACACCCGCTACGGCGACGGCACTCCGATCGGCGAGGACGTCGTCCAGCTGCTCAACACGACGTACGAGCAGCACACCCGACGCGAGCCCTGGCAGGCCGGTGACCTGCTGCTCGTCGACAACATCCGCACCGCGCACAGCAGAGAGCCCTTCACCGGAGAGCGGCAGGTGCTGGTCGGCATGGCCGAGCCCCGCCGACTGGCCGACTGCTGCCCGACCACCGAGGCAGGCAGGCGATGACCCAGATGCTCTCCACATCCACCCAGCGGGCCGCGACCGGCGCGGGCTCGGCACCGACGTTCGCGGTGATCTCCGGCGAGCAGGTGCAGAAGGCGCTCAGCGGGCACGAGCAGGACATCGTGGAACTGGTCGAGGCGACCTACCGGCTGCACGGCGCCGGGGACTCGGTCAACCCGCCCTCGTACTTCCTGCGCTTCCCCGACCGTCCCACCGCGCGGATCATCGCGCTGCCGGCGTCCGTCGGCGGCTCCGTCCACGTGGACGGCCTGAAGTGGATCTCCAGCTTCCCGGAGAACGTGAGTGCCGGGCTGCCGCGCGCCTCCGCGGTCCTCATCCTCAACGACCCCGACACCGGCTACCCCTTCGCCTGCCTGGAGAGCTCCATCATCAGCGCGACGAGGACCGCGGCCTCCGCCGCGCTGGCCGCCGACTGGCTCAGCCGCACCCGGACCCGCCCGACCCGCGTCGGGTTCTTCGGCACCGGCCTGATCGCCCGCTACATCCACACCTTCCTGGCCGGCACCGGCTGGACGTTCGACGCGATCGGCGTGCACGACCTGTCCGCCGAGAGCACCCGCGGCTTCTGCGGCTACCTCGAGCAGTCCGGCACCTCCGCGAAGGTCACCGTCCACGACAGCGCCGAGGACCTGATCAGCTCCAGCGACCTGGTCGTCTTCGCCACCGTCGCCGGCGCCCCGCACGTCACGTCCCCGGCCTGGTTCGGCCACAACCCCCTGGTCCTGCACGTCTCGCTGCGCGACCTCTCCCCCGAGGTGCTGCTGAACGCGGCCAACTTCGTCGACGACGTCGAGCACTGCCTGAAGGCCGACACCTCCCCCCATCTGGTCGAACAGCGCACCGGCAACCGTGACTTCCTCAACGGCACCCTCAACGACGTGATCCTCGGGCGCGCCGCCCCGCCGGCCGACCGCCCCGTCATCTTCTCCCCCTTCGGACTCGGCGTCCTCGACCTGGCCGTCGGCAAGTACGTCTACGACCAGGCAGCCGAGACCGGGAACCTCCGCGTCATCGACGACTTCTTCCACGATCTGCGCCGCTACGGCTGAGAAGACCGTCGCCCCGCCCTCGGCCCTGGCACCAGGAGGCTCACCGTGCCCGTCATATCCGCTCCCCATGACTTCAACGAAGGCCGACTCTTCGTGGACCTGAAGTCGATCTTCGGACACCCTCTCTACCTGAAGTGCGAGGGATTCAACTTCGCCGGCTCCATCAAGTTGAAGGCCGCGAACGAGATGGTGGAAGCGGCCGAGCGGGATGGGGTCCTGACCAAGGACTCCGTCCTCGTCGAGTCCTCGTCCGGGAACCTGGGAGTGGCGCTCAGCATGATCGCCGCCAGCAAGGGTTACCAGTTCCTGTGCGTGACGGACTCCCGTTGCAACCTGTCGACCAGACTCCTCATGGAGGCCCTCGGCAGCCAGGTGCACATCGTGGCCGACCTGGACACCAACGGCGGCTTCCTGGGCACGCGCATCGAATACGTGCGCTCGCTGTGCGAGTCCGACAAGAAGTACGTGTGGCTCAGCCAGTACACCAACGCGGGGAACTGGCGGGCGCACCACCGCACGACGGCACGGGAGATAGCACGGCACTTCCCGCGCCTGGACGTGCTGTTCGTCGGCACGGGCACCGCGGGCACCCTGATGGGCTGTGCGCGCTACTTCCGGGAATGGCACCGGCCGGTGCGGATCGTCGCGGTGGACAGCGTGGGCTCGGTGGCGTTCGGCGGCAAGCCCGGCCGCCGGATGATCCCCGGCCTGGGCATGAGCATGGTGCCGCCGCTGCTCGACCAGTCCTACGTGGACGAGGTGATCCAGGTGGAGGAGGCGGACACCATCCGCACCTGTCACCGCCTGGCCCGCCGCGGCTTCCTGTTCGGCGGCTCCACGGGGACGGTGGTCAGCGGCGCCACGGACTGGCTGGCCCGCCACGACACACGCGGCCTCACCGCGGTGGCCATCGCGCCCGACCTCGGCGAGCGCTACCTCGACACCATCTACCAGACCAACTGGCTCCAGGACCTGTACGGCGACAAGATCCTCGACCCCGAGCAGGTGGGCGCCGCGGCCCGCTCCGAGGAGCCCGAGCCGCAGGAGTCCGAGCACCAGCCCGGATCGTAGCGGCGCGACGACTGCCGCACGTGCGGGTACGACGGGCGGTCCGGGACACATCGAGCCCCGGACCGCCCGTCCCCCGTACCGCGGTTTCGAGCCGGATCCGCCTCACCGGCCGTACGGCGCCTCCCCACCGGGTTCGTCGTAGCCGTCGGGCAGGCCGACGGTGCGCGACAGCGGAAAACCGACGATCATCCCGGCACTCACCAGCGCCCCGGTCAGCCACGCGGCCCTGGGCCGCTTCAGGACGACGAGCGCGACCGCCACGAGCGGCATCACGGCGCTGCCCACGGCCAAACGCGAGACCGCCCCCGGCGGGATGGGACCCGTCGGATCAGCCCTGGTGCGGATCGGGCTTCAGGACGGCGAACAGCGCCTCGTCCGGGTCGGCCAGCCACGCCACCCGTCCGCCGCCGGGAACGTCCACGGCGGGCATGACCACCGACCCGCCGTTGCCCTGGACCGAGGCGACGACGGCGTCAACGTCCATCACCGCGAAGTAGGGCACCCAGCGCGCCCCCTCCCGCTCGCCCGGCAGCGCACCCACACCGCCGAACGATCCGTCCTCCTGATCGCCGTCCCCGACGCTGAGCACCCAGTAGGTCATGCCGGGTTCCCGCAACTCCTCGCAGCGCCAGCCGAACAGCCCCTCGTAGAAGCGGATCGCCGCCCGCGGCTCCGGGACGTGCAGTTCCACCCACACGAGCGCGTTGGTGTCGGACACCGCCTCCAGGCCCCTCATGGACTGCAGGACGGCGAACCGGGCGCCCTGGGGATCCGTGAACTGGGCCAGCCGCCCCTCCCCCAGGCTCAGCGGCTCGACGCGCACGCTGCCACCGCCGGCGACCACGTCACGAGTGGTGCGCTCGATGTCGTCGCTCCGGAAGTACGTCATCCAGGCCGGCCGGGCTCCCTCCTCGGTCAGCCGTCCCATCGCGGCGACCGTCCGTCCGTCCTTGCGGAAGAGGCCGTATCCGCCCGCGTCCGGCCCCGCGGACACGAACTCCCATCCGAAGACGGCGTCGTAGAAGGCGGCCGCCGCGTCCGTGTCCGGGCTGCCGAGGTCGATCCACACCGGTGATCCGGTACGGAAGTCGGTGCCGATCATGGGATTCCTCCTGCGCGTCCGGTACGGGGACCGTCACTATGCCGAGCCCATGACCAGGGGCGCGGCACACCGCCCCGGCCGGGCCGGTCGTTTCACCCTGGCGGGGACGGACGTGCTCCGCGGGGCGGTCCCGGCGTCGGGGCGCGGGCCTCGCGTCACACGCTTACGATCCAACCGTGGCAGACATACCAGACAGCCTGATCGCCCTCGAACGGTTCGCCGAGCTCGAACGCGCCAAGCTCGCCGGCCTCACCGGCGCGGAGTACGAGGCGCAGCGGGGTCGCTGGTGCGCGGCCTACGAGGCCGTACAGGTCGCGATCACCGCGCAGGCCGAAGCGACCGGCGAGGACCGGGACGAGGTGCACAGGGCTCTCAAGGACGCGATGCGGTACGCGCAGGAAGACCCCACGGTGGAGTAGCCGGGCATGCGCCCACCGCCGCCCCGGTTCACGCTCGGCTTCATGGCCCCTGCACTGCCCGTCGTGATCTATCCGCCTGCCACGGACGGCGGCCGCCGCGTGCGTGCCGGGGACCGTTTCCTGGGGATGGCGTACACGCTGCTGGACGTCGCCGAGTTTCTGGGCCGGGCCGGGATGGAGGGGCTGGAGGCGTCCGACGTCGCGGCCGCCGAGTGGATCGAGTGGCGGGGCGGCGGCCCTGGCGTGTGGGGTCCCTGAAGGGAGTTGGGGGGATCCGGCCCTCTGCGCACCGGTCGATCGAGACGGGCCGGCGCCCCGGCGGAGGCAGGACGCTCCGCGAAGGGCGCCCTACTCCATGCAGGGCGGCGCGTCCGGCAGATGGTCCTTCGCCCACTCGCCGAGTCCTCTGATCGATGGCTCCAGCGCGGCTCCCGCGTCGGTGAGGCGGTAGGAGACCCGCAGCGGCGGTCCCTCGTCGACCTCGCGTACGACGAGTCCGGCGGCGCCGAGTTCGGCCAGCCGGTCGGAGAGCATGCGTTCGCTGATGCCCGGGATGGCCCTGCGCAGATCGGCGAAGTGCGTCGCACCGCCCATCAGAACCGCCAGGATCGGGCCGTTCCACCGCTTTCCGAGCACCTGGAAGACGCGCGTGATGCCTTCGTCCACGCGCTTGCACGTCGCCGAGTCATGGGTCTGCTCCACCGCCATGGGATCAGGGTACTACCACGACGTGCGGGGATGAAAAAAAGTTAGCTCCTATCTTAGACATAGCTGCCTACGAAATCTCAGCCCGCCTCACGGAGGACCCGCGAATCGACCGCGAGCGAATGCGTCACCAAACGCATCCGCATAGTTACCCTGTGCGTTCATGAGGGTCGGCCCGGTGTACCTCGACGGCCGCGCCGTGTCTCGCGCCGGCGCGGCGATCCTGGTGCTCCTTGCCGCCCTGCTGCATCTCCTGGCCTGCGCCCACGGCCCGGCATCCGTGAACCGGTCCGACGCCCTGCCGACCGGCACCGTGGCTGTCGCCGCCTCCGCGCCCCTCACCGCCACCGCGAACCCCGATTCCGAGCAGGCCCCCTGGCGGCACTGCTGCCACGAGGACGAGCCGACGATCCAGGCACCGCGGGACACGGACCGGGCCGTGCCGTCGGCGCATCCGGCCGCGACGAGCGACGGCGGCGGGGACGACTCCACCCTCGCGCCGCCGCGTGGGCCGTCGCCGGCTCCTTTCGCCCAGGGCTGGTCCGTCGGCCGGTCCTTGGCCCTCCTGGGCGTGTGGCGGACCTGATCGCCGCTCGGCCGCGCCCCTCCGGTTCTCCCTCGGGCGCGGCGACCGAACGTCAACGCCTCCCTACCCCACGGCCGGCAGCCGTCCGCTGACCGGCCGCAGGAGAAGCACGCCATGAAACACCCCTCCACCTTCCCCTTCTCCGTCATCTCCGACACGCTGCCGAGCGGTGTCCGGCAGCCGATGCGCTCGCCTGCCGGGCTGGTCGGCGACACCCCCGTCCTCTGGATCGGGGAACCCTTCACGGCGACCGGGCGCGGCTTCTGGGCCAAGCTCGAAGGGCACAACCCCGGCGGCCTCAAGGACCGTGCGGCCCTGCACATGGTGCACGCGGCCCGTGCGCGCGGGCAGTTGAGGCCCGGCGCCCGGATCGTGGAGTCCAGTTCGGGGACGCTCGGCCTGGGTCTGGCCCTGGCCGGGGCCGAGTTCGGTCATCCGGTGACCGTGGTCACCGATCCCGGCATGGAGCCGTTGATGAGCGGTCTGCTGACCGCCCACGGCGCCGACGTCGACACGGTCCCGTCCCCGCATCCGGTCGGCGGCTGGCAGCAGGCCCGGCGGCAGCGCGTCCGGGAACTCCTCGCCGCGCACCCCGGCGCCTGGCACCCGGACCAGTACGACAACCCCGACAACGTCGCCGCGTACGCCCCACTGGCCCGTGAGCTGGCCTCCCAGCTCGACCGTGTCGACGTCCTCGTGGTCTCCGTCGGCACCGGAGGACACTCCGCCGGCATCGCCTCCGTCCTGCGCGGACGCTTTCCCCGCCTGCGGGTTGTCGGGGTCGACGCGACCGGTTCGACCATCTTCGGCCAGCCGGCCGCGCCCCGCCTGATGCGAGGACTGGGGAGCAGCATCCACCCCCGCAACGTCGCCTACGACCTCTTCGACGAGGTCCACTGGGTGGCGCCCGCGGAAGCGGTCTGGGCCGCTCGGCGCCTCGCCCGTGACCACTACGCGACCGGCGGCTGGAGCGTCGGTGCCGTCGCCCTCGTCGCGCGCTGGCTGGCGCGCACCCTGCCCGCCGGCGAACGCATCGCCGCCGTCTTCCCCGACGGACCCCAGCGCTACGTCGGGACGGTCTACGACGACACGTACTGCCGCACGCACGGCCTGCTGGACCGCCCTCCCGCCGACGACCCCGACGAGATCGGCCATCCCCGCGAGCGGGCCGTCACCCGCTGGACGCGGTGCCTCCATGTCACCGACCCGCTCGCGCGCACCACGACGCCGGAGCCGAAGGGGGCCGTGCGGTGAAGGGCCTCTGGCGGCAGACCCGTTCCTTCTCCGGCCCGGCACGGCTGTTGATGGCCAATCAGTTCGCGATCAACCTCGCGTTCTACATGCTCATGCCCTACCTCGCCGCACATCTCTCGCGAGGGCTCGGCCTGGCCGCCTGGGCGGTGGGACTGGTGCTCGGCGTGCGCAACTTCTCCCAGCAGGGGATGTTCCTCATCGGCGGCACCCTCGCCGACCGCTTCGGCTACAAGGCCCCGATCATGACGGGCTGCCTGCTGCGCACGGCCGGCTTCGCCCTGCTCGGCTGGGTCGACGACCTGCCCGCGCTGATCGTCGCGTCGGCGGCGACGGGCTTCGCGGGTGCGCTGTTCAACCCGTCCGTCCGCGCCTACCTGGCCGAGGAGGCGGGCGAGCGGCGCGTGGACGCCTTCGCCGTGTTCAACGTCCACTACCAGGCGGGCATGTTGCTCGGGCCACTCGTCGGACTCGCCCTGCTGGCCGCCGACTTCCGGCTGGTGTGCACGACGGCGGCGGCCGTGTTCGCCGTCCTCACGCTGCTGCAGTGGCGGTCGCTGCCCACCCGTCACGGCCGAACGGCGGGCGCGGCGGCGGGCAGTGTGCTGGCGCAGTGGCGGACCGTCGCCGCGAACCGGCCCTTTCTGCTGTTCGCCTCGGCGATGATCGGCTCGTACGTGCTGGCGTTCCAGGTCTATCTGGCGCTGCCGCTGGCCGCGGCCGACGCGCTCGGTGCCGAGGGCACGGCCGTCACCAGCGGGCTTTTCGTGGTGTCGGCCGCGGTCGCCGTCGTGGGTCAACTGCGGCTGACGGGCTGGGCGAAGGGCCGGTGGCGCGGCGAGCAGGCGCTGGTGCGGGGTCTGGCCGCGATGGGGCTGGCGTTCCTGCCGCTGGCGCTCACTCCCCCCGGATCGGCCCCCTCGGTGCTGACCTCACTGGTGGTCGCGGTGGTGCTGCTGGCGGCGGGGTCCGCGGTGGTCTACCCCTTCGAGATGGACACCATCGTCGCGTTGTCCGGCGACCGCCTGGTCGCCACGCACTACGGCCTCTACAACACCGTCTCCGGTCTGGGCATCACCCTCGGCAACCTCGTCATCGGCGCCCTGTGGGACTTCGCGCTGCGGCACGACGCCGTCTGGCTGACCTGGTCGGTACTTACGGCCACCGGCCTGGGGTGCGCGGCCTCCGTGGCCGTACTCGCCCAGCGGGGCCGCCTCGCCGTCCGGCGGCCACAGCCCGTCGCGACGTAGGCCCGCGACCGCGTCCCGACCTGGCCGAGTGACACCCGGCGCGCTCGGTGCGCTGTATGTGATGGCCTCCCGACGAGGTCCGCGGCTCCCCTGTCGCCCTGACTTCCCGGAGGGGTGTCGCGTGCCGGGGCAGGCAGGTTCACTCCCCCGTTGCCTGCCTGCCCCGTGCCTTCGTCCGTGCGGCAGGACCGCCGTCGATCCGTACCGGGTGAGCCCTGCCCCGGTCGGCCGGGACATGTCCTGGAACGTGCGACCGCCCTCACGGCCTTGCATGACCGTGCGTGCACGCCGGTGTCCCGCGCACGCACGGGCCCTGCCGGGTCAGCCGGACCAGGGATGGAGCGCTTCGTGGAGGGTGTCCACGGTCTGGGTGCGCGCGGCCCTGGAGGTGTCGCTGCCGCGCAGCGCGTCGAAGAGGACGAAGCCGTGCACGGTGCCGTGGTAGCGGACGGACACGACGGACACACCGGCCTGGCGGAGCCTGACAGCGTAGTTCTCCCCCTCGTCGCGGAGGACGTCGGCCTCCGCGGTGAGGATGAGCGCAGGGGGCAGGCCGGCGAGGTCCGCGTCGGTGGCGCGCAGTGGGGACGCGGTGGTCCGGTGCCGGTCCGCGGGGTCGGGCACGTACTGGTCCCAGAAGTGCCGCATGGCCTCCCGGCCGAGGAAGAATCCGTCCGCGAAGTCCCGGTAGCTCTGGGTGTCCATGGCGGCGTCCGTGACGGGACACAGCAGGACCTGGTGGACGAGGTTCACTCCGCCGCGCTCCTTCACCAATAAGGTGAGCGCGGCGGCCAGATTGGCCCCGGCGGACGCACCGACGACGGCGATCCGCTGTCCGTCCAGTCCCCCCTCGGCCCCGTGGTCGGCGATCCAGCGCGCGACCGCGTACGCCTGCTCGACGGCCACCGGATAGCGTGCCTCGGGAACCCTGTCGTACTCCGGGACCACGACCGCGGCGTCCGCGCCGAGCGCCAAGTCGGCGAGCAGCAGACCGTGTTCGGTCGCGTCGGTGAGCATCCAGCCGAGCCCGTGCAGGAAGAGGACCACCGGCAGGGGCCCGTCGGCGCAGGTGGGCCGCAGGATCCGCACCCTGACCCGGCCGCCCTCGCAGCCGGGCAGGGCCAGCCACTCCTCGTCGACGTCCGCGTGCCGCCCGTCCCCCGCGAGCAGGGGCGCGACCCGCTGCCGCGCCGGCCCCGGATCCTCGTCCCGGGGCACCACCGGGCACGTGTACCGCTGGACGAACTCGGCGGCCTCCCGCTCCAGTGCGGGCGGCCGGTGCGGTGACGCTTCGTCGGGGCACACGCAATCTCCTGCTGGGTAGGGGTGATCGTGCCCGCGACTGTAGGAGGGCGCCCGCCGCCGTGTGCGCGCGCCCGTGCACGGTGTGATGTCCATCCGTGCACCGCGCATGCCTCGCTCCGCACGATCGGCATGTCGCGGTTCTGCACCCGTCGGACGACCTGACCGCCCCGGCCTGCGCGGTCTCGGACTCGCCGTGCGGGACGGCCTCGCTCTCGGCCCGGCCGCCCCGCCGATCAGAACGGGCGTCGCCGACGTCCACGGTGGATCGACCGGGTCACCGCACGCTGGAGCAAGCGTTCCTCGCCGCGGGTCAACGGCCCGGCCGGGTCGCGTCGGCAGGGGTCTGCCGCGGCCGGTGCGCCTCGGTGTGCGCGCGCCGTCGCCAGTCCCGCGGGGTGAGCCCGTAGGCCTCGTGGAAGCGGCGGCTGAAGTGGCTGGCGCTGCTGAATCCGCACCGCGCGGCGACGGCGGCCACCGTGAACCCCTGGTGGGACGGCGCGGCTTGCCGGGCCGGGCTCGGGTGCGGCATGCGCGGGGGCGTGCCGGGCACGTGGGGGTGAACGTCTGAGGGTGAACGTCTGCGGGCGGCTTCGCCTGGGGGCGGGAAGCCGCGGCGTGGGGGCCGCGGCGTGGGCCGGGCGGGAGGCCGCGGTGCGCGAGGTGGGAGCCAGGAGTCCGGGCAGCGGGAGGAGCCGGGAGTCCGACGGCGGGCGGGCATCCCCGTCCCACCCTCGGCAAGCCGCACCCGTGGCCTTACGACGGTCGGTCCGGCGGTGGTCAGTGCGCCGGGGCCGAGATCTCCCGCTTGAGGATCTTCCCGCTGGGGCCCATCGGCAGCGCGTCCATCAGCCACACCCGGCGCGGGTACTTGTAGGCGGCCACCCGCTCCCGCACGTACTCCTGGAGTTCCCGGGCGCTCGCCTCGGAGCCCGCGCGCAGGACGACGGCGGCCGCCACCTCCTCGCCGAGCCTCTCGTCGGGGACGCCGAGAACGGCGGCGAGGGCGACGGCGGGGTGCTCGTGCAGGACCTCCTCGATCTCGCGCGGGTACACGTTGTAGCCGCCGCGGATGAGGAGGTCCTTCTTGCGGTCGACGATGTACAGGTAGCCGTCCTCGTCGCGCCGGGCCAGGTCGCCGGTGCGCAGCCAGCCGTCCGGGACGGCGGCGGCGGTCTCCTCGGGGCGGTTCCAGTAGCCCTTCATCACGTTCGGCCCGCGCACCGCGAGCTCGCCGACCTCGCCCTCGGCCACGTCCTTGCCGTCGTCGTCGAGCAGTCGCACCTCGACGTCCCGGATGGGGGTGCCGATGGAGCCCGCCTTGCGCGGCCGGTCGGGGTGGTTGAAGGAGACGACGGGGCTGGTCTCGGACATGCCGAAGCCCTCCAGCACCATGCACCCGAAGCGCCGCTCGAACCCGTGCAGGACCTCCACCGGCAGGGACGCGCCGCCCGAGACGCACATGCGCAGCGTGGACACGTCGGCGTCCTCGGCCCCCGGGTGCTGGAGCAGTGCCGCGTACATCGTGGGCACGCCCTCGAAGACGGTGGCGCGGTCGCGGGCGATGGCGTCGAGCACGGTCTGCGGGTCGAACCGGGGCACGAGGACGAGCGTGGCGCCGCTGTACATGGCGACGTTCATGGTGCAGGTCTGCCCGAAGATGTGGAACAGCGGGAGACAGCCCACGATGACGTCCTCGGACGTCAGCCGCTGCACATGGACGACGTTGACCTCGGTGTTGTGGCGCAGTCCCGCGTGGGTCAGCGCGGCGCCCTTGGGGCGGCCGGTGGTGCCGGAGGTGTAGAGCAGTACGGCGACGTCGTCGTGGGAGACCGGGGCGACCTCGTGGTGCGGCTCCAGCCGTGCCAGCTCGGCGGTGAAGGCGGCGGGTTCGACCGGGATGTGCCGCACCCCGGCCGCGGCGGCGCCCTGGGCGCCCTCGCCGGGTGCCTGGTGCCACTCGAAGAGCAGCACCGCTCCGGAGTCCCGCAGGTGGTACTCGGTCTCCCGCTCCTTGAGCAGGGGGTTCATCGGTACGACGATGCCTCCGGCGCGCAGGATGCCGTAGTACAGGACGACGAACTCGGGCATGTTCGGCAGCATCAGGGCGACGCGGTCGCCGGCGCGCAGGCCCTCGGTGCGCAGGAGGGCGGCGGCCTGGGCGCTCAGCCGGTCCAGATCGGCGTACGTGAGGGTCGCCGTACCCAGCCGCAGCGCGGCGCTCTCGGGCTGCCGGGCCGCCGTCTGCACCAGGAATTCCGCCAGGTTGGCCATGATGTCTCCTCGCATGCGCGCTCACTGCGCCGGACGCCCCCGCCGACGCTCCCGGCATGCTTGCCTCCCGGCCGCAGGGGGTCCATGGGCGGGCGAACAGCGCAGGCGTCCGAGGATTGTTCCCGGGCACAAAGAGCACGCCGTACGCTGCGGGAATGAGTCTCTCCGATGTGAGCGCGGCCCTGCGGGTACGGCTGCCGGACCTGGGTGAGCGGATGGCGCGGCGCATCCGCGCCGAGGTCGAGTCCTACGCCGACGAGTCGCTGATCCCCTTCGCGTCGCTGCACGCGTCCTGCACGGCCAACGCCGACCAGCTGCTCGGGCGTTTCGCGATCGACGCGGAGCCCGATGTGCGGCCGGCGGAGGAGACCGGCCGGCTGCGGGCCGAGCAGGGGGTGCCGCTCGCGGACACACTGCACGCCTACCGGATCGGCTTCGAGTACCTGTGGTCGCGGCTGGTCGACGAGGCCCACCGGCATCCCGAGGTGACGGACGCCCACCTGGTGGCGGGGTCGTCGGAGATCTGGGCGCAGTTCGGCCGCTACGCGGAGGCCGTCGCCGCGGCCTACCGCGAGGCCAGCGCCGAGCTGGCCCTCCAGCGTGAGGTGCGCCGTTCGGCCCTGGTCGAGGCGCTGTTCACGGGTGCCCTCGCCGACCGGACGACGCTGTGGGAGACGGCACGGCAGCTGGGCCTTCCGGAGCGGGGCCCGTACGCGGTCGTGGCCGCCTCCGTGCCGGATCCGGGCGGCGAGCCGCTGCCCGGCATCGAGGCCGACCTGCGCCGCACCGGCGTCCCGTCGGCCTGGCGGCTCCTGCCCGACCAGCAGATCGGGCTGCTCGCGCTGACCCATCCCGACGCCGAGACGGTGAGCCATCGAGCGCTACGGCCGCACCAGGCCCGGGTGGGCGTCAGCCCCCGCTTCGACTCGCTGCGCGACACACCCCAGGCGCTGCGCTTCGCCCGGCTGGCGCTGAGCGGGCTGCCGGGCGACGCACCGGGCGTGGCCCTGTTCGACGACAGCCCGCTGGCCATGCTGGTCGCCGCCGCCCCCGCCGAGTCGGCCCGCCTGGTCGACGTCGTCCTGGGCCCGGTCCTGGAACTCCCGGCGCCCGAGCGGGCCCGGCTGCTGCAGACGCTCGGGCACTGGTTCACCGCGAAGGGCGTCGCCGCCGACGCGGCGCACCACCTGTTCATCCACCCGAACACCGTCCGCTACCGGCTGCGCCGGATCGAGGAGCTGACGGGACGTTCCCTGACCGATCCCACCGCCGTCGCGGACCTCGGCACCGCCCTGCACGCGTTGCGGCTGGGCCGGAAGCACCCTTAGATTCACAACGACCCACAACACATCGAGAATTCTGCCCGGTGACGGAGTCGGTGCGGGGCGTGTGTCCCCTCTCCGCGCCAGCACTGGACGGTTCCAGGCGGCAACCACAGGTCGGTACATCCGGGCACCGACGACCAGGGTGGGCCGTCCCGCCGGGCAGCGAAATGGACTCGCCGTGCCCTCGGCGAACTACCGTTGCCTGCTGCGTACCCCGGGCGCCGCAGCCTTCTTCCTCCCGGCATCGCTCGGACGCGTCGGCGTCGCGATGACCGGCCTCAGCATCGTCTGGCTCGTGCACAGCCGGACCGGCACCTTCGCCGCGGCCGGTCTGGTCAGCGGCGGGTTCGCGGTGGCCGAGGCGCTGGTGGCGCCACAACTGGCCCGGCTCGTGGACCGGTTCGGGCAGACCCGCGTCCTGCCGCCCGCGCTGCTGGCCCACGCCGTGGCGGTGGCCGTCCTCGTGTCCCTGGTCGCAGCCGATGCCCGCGCCCCCCTCCTGATCCTCGGCGGCGCACTGGTCGGGGCCGGCGTTCCCCAGCTGGGCGCGATGTCCTCGGCACGCTGGGCGGCACTGCTGCGCACCGACCGAGCCGCGGAACTGCCCACCGCTTTCGCGCTGGAGTCCCTCAGCAACGCGGTGGGCTACCTCGTGGGCCCGGCCTCGGTCAGCGCACTCGCCGCGGCCGGACATCCCGTGGCCGGCACGGTGCTGGCCGCCTCCTTGACGGTGATCGGCGGTCTGGTCCTCGCGGCCCAGCGCGGCAGCGCGCCCCCGCCGGCGGTCGCCGGGTCCGCGCACGCCCGTGCGGACCGGTCGCTGCTGCGCAGCGAAGTCTTCCTGCTGATGGGCCTCAATCTCGCCATCGGCGTGTACTTCGGGGCCATGCAGGTGTCGGTGACCGCCTTCGTGGTGGAACACGGCGCGCCGAGCGCCGCGGTCCCGGTCTTCGCCGTCTCCAACTGCAGCGGTCTGCTGGCCGGATGGCTGTACGGGCTGCGCCGGTGGCGTGCCACACCCCCGGTGCAACTGCTCGCGGCGACAGGCGCGTTGATGCTCGGCACGCTGCTGTTGCTCACCGTCGGCTCACCGTTCGGGCTCGGACTGGCCGTGGTGCTGACCGGCGCCACGATCCCGCCGCTTCTGGTGCTCTTCTCCGTGCTCACCGAGTCGGCCGTCCACCAGACCGTCCTGACCCAGGCGTTCTCCTGGCTGGGCTCGGCCGGCGCGGCAGGCTCGGCCGCCGCGGTGGCGGTCTCCGGCCGGGCGATCGACTCGCTCGGGCCACGCGGTGGCTTCGCGGTCACCGCCGCGGCCGCCGCGGCGATGACACTCCAGAGCCTCGTCGGCCTACGCCTGCTGCGCACGCCGAAGGAGCCGTCGAAACGGGCCGGGCCGACGACTGACTGAGGCCGACCACGCGCGAAGTCACGGAGTCCGGGGAGCAGGAGGCACGTACACGAGGTCGGGGCGGTCGCCCCGTTCAGCGGCTCCCGCGCTGCGCCGCCACGATCTCGTTCACGGTCCGCTCCGCCCCGGACCGCCGCTGCACCCGCTCCGCGAACCCCGGGAACTGCGAGGCGATCCTGGTGAGGAACCGGAGTTCGAGCGGGGCCACGTTGATCTCGGCGACATCACGCTCGATGGCGCGCGCCACGCCCTTGACGACCTGGTCCGGCGACACCGTGCGCACTCCGCCGGGCGTCGAGGCGCCCGTGTCCGCGAACATGCCCAACTCGCGTACGAAGCCGGGCTGGACGATCGAGACGCCCACGCCCGTGCCGTACAGGTCCTGGCGGAAGGCGAGCGAGAAGCCGCGCAGCCCGAACTTCGTCGCGGTGTACATGGACGACGACTTGGTGGCCGCCATCCCCGACAGCGACCCGACGAAACAGAGGTGCCCGCGCCCGGCCGCCACCATCTCCGGGGCGAGCAGGCGCGCGAGCATCGCGGGGGCGCGCAGGTTCACGGCGAGGGCACGGTCGATCTGCTCCGGCGTGTAGTCGAGCACGTCGCCACTGGAGGGCAGGGCCGCGTTGGCGACGAGGATGTCCGTACCGGCGGCCTCTTCGGCGAGGCGCCGCACGTCGTCGGCGTCGGCGAGGTCGGCCAGGATCGTGCGGGCGCCGTAGCGTTCGGCGACGGGTTGCAGCGCGTCGCGCCGCCGGCCCGTGAGGATGAGCTCGGCACCCCGAGCGGCCAGTCCCGCCGCGAGCGCGCCACCGATCCCGCCGGTGACCCCTGTGAGCAGAACGGTTGCCCCATCGATACGCACGACACATCCTCCAGGTCTGTTCGTTCGAACGAACAATAGGGAGGGCGGATGCCCCTGTCCACCACGAGCGGGCGACAGAACCGGGACGGGGAAACCTGTCTGATGGCCCATCAGGCGTACTGATGGCTCATCAGGCACTCCTGGAACCCGGCCGGTCGGCCACTTGCCCATCTGCCCCATCTGCCCAGGTCCGAGCCGGACCAGCGCTGATGGAACAATGCGGACCATGCAGAACGACGCCCCGTCCGCCCCCGTCCCGACGCGCCGTCGCATCATCACGGCCGTCCTCCAGATCATCGGCGAGGACGGGCTCGCGGCGCTCACCAACCGTCGGATCGCCAAGGTGGCGGGAGTCTCCCTCGGCTCGGTGACCTACCACTTCGAGACCCAGCACGAGTTGCTGCGCGAGAGCCTGCTGCACTTCGTGCGCGAGGAGGCACGCCACTTCACGGAGCTGGCCGACCAGTGCCAGACCGAGGGCATCGACGTCGAGGACGCGGCCCGGCTGGCGGGTCAGGTGGCCTGCGGCGGGGTGCTCGACAGTGCCCATCTCGCGCCGTTCGAGCTGTACCTCCACGCCGGGCGCGACGAGCGGCTGCGCGAGGCGGCCGCGGAGGCGTTCACGGCCTACGACCGGCTCGCCGCCCAGATCCTGACGGCCCTCGGCGTCCCGGACGCGGAGCGAATGGCGGCCACCACGGTCGCGCTGGTGATGGGTCTCCAGCTCCGGCACCTGGCCACCGGCAGCCCGACGGAGGATCTGGTCGACGCGATCCTGCTGCTCACCCGGGCGGCCGACCGGCCTGACCCGGACGACACCTCTAGGTGTCGCTGAGCAGCCGTTGCATGGCGGCCAGGTCCTCGTCGGCCACCTCACGTCGGGTACGCGGCCCGCACGCCCGCAGCAGCCGGGCGAAGTCGGAGGCGGCGGAGTTGACGCGGTCCGCGAGGGCCGACCCTGTCTGACTGCCGAAGTCGCCGGTGGCGGCGTAGACGGGCCGTGGGGAGACGATCGCGTGCAGGTAGGAGAACATCGGCCGCAGCGCGTGTTCCAGGACCAGGGAGTGCCGTTCGGTCCCGCCGGTCGCGCCGATGAGAACGGGCATGTCGGCGAGGGTCTGTTCCGGCAGGACGTCGAAGAACGACTTGAACAGTCCGCTGAAGGAGGCATTGAAGGCGGGGGTGACGGCGATGACGCCGTCCGCGTTCGCGACCTCCTCGAAGGCTGCCTCCAGTGCCTCCCCGGTGAATCCGGTCAGCATCGTGTCCATGATGGGGTGGGCGAGCGGACGCAGTTCCACGAACGACGGGTCGACGGGCTCGCCGAGTTGCTCGAGTTCCCGGGTCACGGCCGCCGCCAGCCGGTCGGCGAGGAGGCGTGTCGAGGACGGCTCGCGCAGGCCGCCGGTGATGATCGTGAGTTTCATCGTTCTCCCGGATTCTCTTCGTCCTCGCCCGCGGACTCCGCTTTCGCGTGCTCCGTGCGGGCGCGCAGAAGTGACTGGTGGGTCGGTGCCGCCGGGACGTCGGCCGGCCTGCCGACGGCGAACTCCTTGCGGAGCACCGGTACGACCTCCTCGCCGAGCAGGTCGAGTTGTTCCAGCACCGTCTTGACCGGGAGGCCGGCGTGGTCCATCAGGAACAGCTGGCGCTGGTAGTCGCCGACGTAGGCGCGGAAGTTCAGTGTCTTCTCGATGACCTGGGCCGGTGATCCGACGGTCAGCGGTGTCATCTCGGTGAACTCCTCCAGCGAGGGTCCGTGTCCGTAGACCGGGGCGTTGTCGAAGTAGGGGCGGAACTCGTCGACCGCGTCCTGGCTGTTGGGCCGTATGAACGCCTGTCCGCCCAGGCCCACGACGGCCTGTTCCGGCGTGCCGTGGCCGTAGTGCGCGAACCTCCGACGGTACAGCTGCACCATCTGCTCTGTGTGGCTGGAGGGCCAGAAGATGTGGTTGGCGAAGAACCCGTCCCCGAAGTAGGCGGCCAGCTCGGCGACTTCGGGTGTGCGGATGGAGGCGTGCCACACGAAGGGCGCGACGTCGTCCAGGGGGCGCGGCGCGAGCGTGAAACCCTGCAGCGCGGAACGGAACTTGCCTTCCCAGTCCACCGTCTCCTCGCGCCACAGGCGGCGCAGCAGCCCGTAGTGCTCGACGGTCAGCGGGATCGCCTCGCGGATGTCCTGCCCGAACCAGGGATAGACGGGGCCGGTGTTCCCGCGTCCCAGCATGACGTCCGTACGGCCGCCGGACAGGTGCTGCAGCACGCTGAAGTCCTCGGCGATCTTGACCGGGTCGTTGGTGGTGATCAGGGTCGTCGAGGTCGACAGGATGATCCGCCGGGTCTGCGCGGCGATGTAGGCGAGCAGGGTGGTCGGCGAGGACGGCACGAAGGGCGGGTTGTGGTGCTCGCCGGTGGCGAAGACGTCCAGGCCGACCTCCTCGGCCTTGCGTGCGATGGCCACGGTGGCCCGGATACGCTCCGTCTCGGTGGGTGTACGCCCTGTGGTGGGATGCGGGGTGACGTCACCGACGGTGAAGATGCCGAACTGCATCCCGGACTCTCCGGGGCCGTCCGTGCCGGTGGTTTCGGGCGCCGCCATGCCGAGCTCCTTCTGGCCATGGGGAGTTCGCGTCGGCGGGTTCCCCGCGGCACTGGCCGTCGCACCGCTCCGCGGGACACGCCCCAGCCCCTGATGCGGATTCTCAACAGGTCCCGGCACCGTTTCGAGTGCCTTCGCACCATCGTTCCACGGGCGCCGCGATCCGGCAGAACATGCCCTCCCACCGGCCCCGGTGCGAGAATGAGGGGGCGGCCGCACGTAGGCGGCCGAGACCGACCCGTCGCCGCCCGGCTCCCGGGAGCAGGCGCGGGCCTCCTGCTCGTCCCCCCTGTGGCCGATCCCCTCGAAACGCTGGGAGGCTTTCCGTGAGCGAACGTCTGGACGTGTGGCCGGTACTGGTCCACGAGGACCTGGCTCCCATGGTCGACTACGTGAACCGCGTGGTACAGGTCGCGGGCAAGTACAGCCTCGACGCGCCCTTCGAGGCGGGGTGGGGAAACATCGTCCTGGAGGTGACGCCCCGGGGGCTGAGCACGCCGACGTTCCGGCAGCGGGGTGTGGCCTTCCGGGTGCACTACCGCCTGCTCGACGCCGATGTCGTCATCGAGACCGACGGCGGGACGCGGACGCTGCCGCTGTCCGGGCAGTCGGTCGCCTCGTTCTTCTCGGCGTTCTGCGCGGCGGTGTCCGAACTCGGCATCCGGCGCCCGCGCACCTCGCTGATCTGCGAGATCCCGGGCGCCCCGGCGACCTTCGAGGACGACCGGGCCGTCCGCACCTGGGACGGTCCGGCGGCCCGGCTGATGTGGGAGGCGATGAGCCGCGCCGCCCACGGGCTCGAGGCGTGGCAGGCACCCTTCCTCGGGCATCGCCCCCGGGTCGGGGTGATGTGGGGCGGGTTCGACCTGTCGGCCACCCGCCACCGGGCACTGCACACCGCCCCGCCGCCGAACGGCCCGCCGTTCCAGCAGAACGCCCAGCTCAACGCGTACGTCTCGGTGGGGTTCTCCTTCGACAACACCAAGATGAACAACGCCCCCGTGCCGCCGATCGGCATGTACGCGTACATCTGGCCCCAGCCGGACGGCCTGGAGGGCCGGTCGTACGGCGTGGAGGGTGCGGACTGGTACCCGGAGGCCGGTCTGATGCTGCTGCCCTGGGACTCGCTGAGGCGGCTGCCGGACCCGCATCAGGCCATCGTGAAGTTCGGCGACGCGGTGTACCAGGCCGCCGTGGAGACGGCCGGCTGGCCTGCCGACGTGTTCGTGCCCCGGGCCGACGGGTGGCACGTGAGCAGGACCCCGGCCGCCGCCCTCGAGGAGCAGGAGCGCCGATAGAGGACCTGCACACCTGACACGGGTGGGCCGTGCGGGAGAAACAGCAGCACAACGGGGGTACCGAAGGCGAACCGCAGGGGCTTCGGCCGCTCTTGGAGCGGGCCTCGCACGCACCCCGCGCCCCCTCCCCCCGTACCCTGCTCCTCGTGTCAGCCTCCCGTCTCCGTCGCGCCGCCGTCCTCGTCCTCGAAGGGGCGAAACCGCTCGATGTGGGGATTCCGGCACAGGTGTTCACGACGCGCGCGAGCATGCCGTACGAGGTACGGGTGTGCGGCGCGGAGACCGGGCTGGTGACCGGCGGGGACGGGTTGTCGTACCACGTCTCGCACGACCTCCGCGCGCTGGAGTGGGCCGACATCGTCTTCATCCCGGGCTACCGGTTCCCGGACCGCGAGGACCCGCCGCGCACCGTGGTCGACGCGCTGCTCGCCGCCCACGAGAGGGGTGCGCGGCTCGCCGCCATCTCCACCGGCGCCTTCGCGCTGGCCGCCACGGGCCTGCTCGACGGCCGGCGCGCCACGACGCACTGGCACTACGCACGGGCCCTGGCGGCGAAGCATCCGCTGATCCAGGTCGACGAGAACGTGCTGTTCGTCGACGAGGGCAGTGTGCTGACGTCGGCCGGCGCGGCCTCCGGCATCGACCTGTGCCTGCACATTCTGCGCCGTGACCTCGGGGTGGCCGCGTCGAACCACGCGGCCCGGCGGCTGGTCGCGGCGCCGTACCGCAGCGGCGGTCAGGCGCAGTACGTGCCGCGCAGTCTCCCCGAGCCGCTCGGCGAACGGTTCGCCGCCACCCGCGAGTGGGCGCTGCACCGGCTCGGCGGGCCCCTCACCCTGGAGGCGCTCGCCCGGCACGCGGCGGTGTCCCCGCGCACGTTCTCCCGGCGGTTCACCGAGGACACCGGGTACACACCGATGCAGTGGGTGATGCGCGCCCGGATCGACCTGGCGCGCGAACTGCTCGAACGGTCCGAGCGCGGCGTCGAGCAGATCGCCGCGGATGTCGGCCTCGGCACCGGCGCGAATCTTCGGCTGCACTTCCAGCGCATCCTGGGCACCACCCCGAGCGAGTACCGGCGCACCTTCACACAGGGGACGTGACCCGGCCAACTGGACCCGTAGCCCTGCCGACTGGGCTCCGCGGCACATCCGCCCAGGCCACGCCACCCTTCGCCGCGTGCCGCACGGCGCATGGCGCATGGCGCGATCCTTTCGAACCATGGCGCTCACGCCACTGCCCCGGCCGGGCGCGACCCGCGAACCTGGTGGAGAACCGAAGGGACACCTCTCATGACTCGTATCGCCATCAACGGTTTCGGCCGCATCGGACGCAACGTGCTGCGCGCTCTGCTGGAGCGTGACAGCAAGTTGGAGATCGTCGCCGTCAACGACCTCACGGAGCCGGCGACCCTGGCGCGGCTGCTCGCCTTCGACACGACGGCCGGGCGGCTGGGCCGGCCGGTGAGCGTCGACGGCGACACGCTGGTCGTCGACGGGCGCCGTATCAAGGTGCTGGCCGAGCGCGAGCCGGCGCAGCTGCCGTGGGCCGAGCTGGGTGTCGACATCGTGCTGGAGGCGACCGGCCGCTTCACGTCGGCCGCGGCCGCCCGCGCCCATCTCACCGCGGGCGCGCGGAAGGTGCTGGTCAGCGCCCCGTCGGACGGTGCCGACGTCACGCTCGCGTACGGCGTCAACACCGACGCGTACGACCCCGAGGTCCACACGATCGTCTCGAACGCCTCGTGCACGACCAACGCGCTGGCGCCGCTCGCCTCCGTGCTGGACGACCTGGCCGGCATCGAGCACGGGTTCATGACGACGGTGCACGCCTACACGCAGGAGCAGAACCTGCAGGACGGCCCGCACCGTGACGCCCGACGCGCCCGTGCCGCCGCCGTCAACATCGTGCCGACCACGACGGGCGCCGCAAAGGCGATCGGTCTGGTGCTCCCGAACCTGGACGGCAAGATGTCGGGCGACTCGATCCGCGTGCCGGTTCCGGTGGGCTCGATCGTCGAACTCAACACCACGGTCTCCCGCGACGTGACCCGCGAGGACGTGCTGGCGGCCTACCGCGCCGCGGCGGAGGGACCCCTCGCCGGCGTCCTCGAGTACTCCGAGGACCCGCTGGTGTCGGCCGACATCACGGGCAACCCGGCCTCGTCGATCTTCGACTCGGCGCTCACCCGCGTGGAGGGCCGCCACATCAAGGTCGTCGCCTGGTACGACAACGAGTGGGGCTTCTCCAACCGCGTGATCGACACGCTCGACCTCCTCGCCGGCCACTGACACGACCGCCGGCACGACACCGGGGGCGGCCGTCACACGGGGGGGCCGCCCCTGTCGCAGGGGTGTCAGCCGGTGCGGATGCCGAGGTGGCGCAGGGCCGCGGCGGCGGCTTCGGCGCCGCACATGCCGTGGGCGCCGGGGCCGGGCGGGGTGGCCGCCGAGCACAGGAACACCCCGGGCATGCCCGTGGAGTAGGGCCGCAGTGCGGGGCGGGCGCCGAGGAGGAGCTGGGGGACGGTCTTGGCTCCGGTGAGGATGTCGCCTCCGGCGAAGTTGGGGTTGGCGGCCGCGAAGTCGGCGGGGCTGGTGACGTTCCGGCCCACGATCCGTTCGCGGACGCCGGGGGCGAAGCGCTCCAGCTGACGCAGGATCGCCGGTGTGGCGTCCCCGTCGTAGCCGTAGGGGACGTGGGCGTAGGCCCAGACGGGGTGCACGGTGCCGACCGACCGTGCGGGGTCGGCCAGATACTGCTGGCCGACCAGGACGAACGGGTGCTCGGGCATGCGCCCGGCCGCGACGTCCCGCTCCGCCCCTGCGACCTCGGCGAGCGGGCCGCCGAGGTGCACGGTGCCGGCGCGGCGCGCGTGCTCGTCGGTCCACGGAATGCCGCCCTCGACCGCCAGGTCGATCTTGAAGGCGCCGGGGCCGCGCCGGAAACGCCGGTACGCGCTGCGGACACGGCCGGGCAGCCGGTCGCCGTATACGGCGGCGACCTGGCCGGGGTCGAGGTCGAGCAGGGTCACGTCGGCGGACGGGATCTGCCGGTGGTCGGTGATGCGGACCCCGGTCTCGATCGTGCCGCCGTGCTCGCGCAGGACCTTCTCCATGCTGCGGGCGATGGATCCGGAGCCCCCTTCGGCGACGGCCCATCCGGCGGCGTGGCCCGCGGTGAGGATGCCGAGCCCGATCGCCGAGGTGAGCGGACGGTTCAGGGGCCGGTACGCGTGGGCCGCGACGCCCGCCCAGAGTGCTTGGGCCTGCGGGGTGGTGAAGAGGCGGGCCAGGGCGGTGGCGGGCAGGGTGGTCGGCAGGCCGAAGCGGGCGAGCAGCAGCGGGTGCCTGGGGATGCGCAGCAGGGGGCCCATGACGTCGTGCGCGAGGGCGTCCCAGTGCCGCACCGACGGTTCGAGCAGCGTGCGATAGCGGTTGCCGTCGGCGCCGAGCCCGCGGGCGGTCTCCTCGACCGAGCGCAGCAGTACCCCGGAGCTGCCGTCGTCGAGCGGATGCACGCAGTCGATGTCGGGCAACCTCCAGCGCAGCCCGTGACGTTCCAGGTCCAGGGCGCGCAGCGCCGGTGAGGTGACGGCCATGGGGTGGATGGCCGAGCAGTGGTCGTGCAGCAGTCCGGGGAGGATGGCCTCGTAGCTGCGGGCGCCGCCGCCGACCTCCTGCGCGGCCTCCAGCAGCGTGACCCGCAGCCCTGCCTTGGCGAGCAGGGCCGCGGCGGCGAGCCCGTTCGGCCCACCGCCCACGACGACCGCGGACGTCATGACGCCGTGCCGGACGGCGGCAGGCCTGTACGACGGCTGTCCCCGTCCGCGTCCGTGGATCTCATGGCCCCGAGTCTGCCGCTGAACCGGCCGGCCTTCCAAACCGGCGCCGACCGCGACGTCCGCGCCGCCCACTGCCCGGGGGACGCGGTGCTCGCCGGAGAACGGCCGATGCCCATTCCTGACGGTCCCTTGCGCCATATCGATGCGCCCGCGTTCCCCGGAACGATCCGCCCGAGTCGCCGCTCCCCCGCACCGGGGATACGTTTTTCACCGATTGCGCCCTCTGCCGATTGCGCCCGGGACCGAGCGAGAGAAGGACGTAGTGGAGCTGGCCATCGCTCACGAGACCGTCGCCCGCTGGCAGTTCGGCGTGACCACCGTCTACCACTTTCTCTTCGTCCCGCTCACCATCGGCCTCGGAGGGATCGTCGCCGGTCTGGAGACGGCCTGGGTGCGCACCGGCAAGGAGAAGTACTTCCACGCCACCAAGTTCTGGGGCAAGCTCCTGCTCATCAATATCGCCATGGGCGTCGTCACGGGAATCCTGCAGGAGTTCCAGTTCGGCATGAACTGGTCCAGCTACTCCCGCTTCGTCGGCGACGTCTTCGGCGCGCCGCTGGCGATGGAGGCGCTCATCGCCTTCTTCTTCGAGTCCGTGTTCATCGGAGTGTGGATCTTCGGCTGGACCAGAATCCCGAAGAAACTGCATCTCGCGACCATCTGGATCGTCACCGTCGGCAGCGCTCTGTCCGCGTTCTTCATCCTGGCCGGCAACTCCTTCATGCAGCATCCCGTCGGCTACCGGATCGACCCCCTGACCGGCAAGGCCCGGCTCACCGACGTCTGGCGCGTGCTGTTCCAGAACACCACCCTGGTGCAGGTCTTCCACACCCTGACGGCGGCCTTCATCACCGGCGCCGCGTTCGTGATGGGCATCTCCGCCTACCACCTGTGGCGGGCCAAGTACGGCAAGGAGACCGACCGGCGACGGATCGCCGCGATGCGCTGCTCGCTGCGGTGCGCTCTGGTCGTCGCGGTCGCCGCCGGTGTCCTCACCGCGCTGAGCGGGGACCGGCTCGCCAAGGTCATGTTCGAGCAGCAGCCGATGAAGATGGCCGCCGCCGAGGCCCTGTGGGACACCCAGGCCCCCGCCCCCTTCTCGATCTTCTCCGTCGGCGACGTCAACAAGGGCCGCAACGACGTGGAGCTGGAAATCCCCGCGGCGCTCTCCTTCCTCGCCAAGAGCGACTTCCACTCCCCCGTGCCCGGCATCAACGACCGGGCCGAGGAAGAGGTGCGTGCGTTCGGCGGCACCCGGGACGACTACATCCCCGACATCTTCATGACCTACTGGGGTTTCCGACTCATGATCTTCTTCGGGATGACGAGCTTCGCCATCGGTCTGGCGGGCCTGTGGCTCACCCGGAAGAGGTTCTGGCTGGATCACTCGTTCCGCACGGGTGAGGACGAGCCGCCGCATCTGATGGTCACGAACAGGACGGCCATGAACACGTTCTTCACCAGGTGGAGCTGGCGTATCGCGGCCCTCACCCTGGGATTCCCGTTGCTGGGAAACAGTTTCGGCTGGATCTTCACCGAGATGGGCCGTCAGCCCTGGGTCGTCTTCCGCCTGATGACAACCGCGGACGGCGTCTCCCCCGACGTGAGTGTGGCCGAGCAGGTCGTCTCGCTGGTCGCGCTCAGCGTGCTCTACGCGATTCTCGCCGTGGTCGAAGGGGGTCTCATGGTCAAGTACGCCAGGCCGGGCCCCGACGTCGACGAGCGGCCGCCGGCCAAGGACCCCACCCTGCGGCTCTCCGAGGAGGACGCCGACAAGCCCCTCACCTTCGCCTACTGAGGACGGACCGCCATGCACCTGCACGACCTCTGGTTCATCCTCATCGCCCTCCTGTGGACCGGCTACTTCTTCCTCGAGGGCTTCGACTTCGGCGTCGGTGTCCTCACCCGGGTGCTCGCCCGCGACGACGTCGAACGCCGGGTCCTCATCAACACGATCGCCCCGGTCTGGGACGGCAACGAGGTCTGGGTGATCACGGCCGCGGGCGCCACCTTCGCGGCCTTCCCCGACTGGTACGCCACCTTGTTCAGCGGTTTCTACATTCCGCTGCTGATCATCGTGCTCTGCCTGATCGCCCGGGGCGTGTCCTTCGAGTACCGGGCCAAGCGGTCGAGCCGCCGCTGGCGGCACGGTTGGGAGCAGATCACCTTCTGGACCTCGGTGATCATCCCGTTCCTGTGGGGCGTGGTCTTCGCCAACATGGTCCGGGGCATCGCGATCGACCGCCACAAGTCGTACATCGGCACGACCGGCGATCTGTTCAACGGCTACGCGATCCTCGGCGGGGTCACGACGCTGGCGCTGTTCACCTGCCACGGCGCGATCTTCGCGACGCTGAAGACGGACGGTGAGATCCGCGAACGCGCCCGGAAGCTGGTGCCCGTGGTGGGGACGGCGGCGCTCCTGCCGGCGCTGGCCTTCCTGCTGTGGACGCAGGCCGAGTCCGGCAACGGCAGGAGCCTGGGCGTGATGATCGTGTCCTTCGTGACGCTCGCCGTGGCGCTGCTGTGCAATCGACTCGGCCGTGAGGGCTGGGCGTTCGTGTTCTCCGCGCTGACCGTCGTGGCGGCGTTCGCGATGCTGTTCCTGACGCTGTACCCCGAGGTCATGCCTTCGACGCTCAACCCTCACTGGTCGCTGACGGTCACCAACTCCGCGTCCGGGCCGTACACGTTGAAGGTGATGAGCATCGTCGCGGCCGTCTTCGCCCCGCTCGTCGTGCTCTACCAGGCCTGGACGTACTGGGTGTTCAGCCGGCGCATCTCCGTGCGCCACATCCCGACGGGCCACTGACCGTTCCGGGCGGGCGGGCCACTGACGGCCCGCCCGCTCACGCGGCAGGCGTGATGGTCACCTTGACGTGTTTCATGATCGGCTGGTCGCTCTGGGTGCTGTAGTCGCACAGCGCGACCAGCACGTTCATCTCGGGCATGTACCCGGCGGCGCAGCCGCGGGGCATGTCGTAGGGGACCGCGAGGTAGCCCTCGAGGGAGCGGTGCGTGCCGTCCTTGGCCGTGCTCACGATGTCGACCGGGTCGAACTCGGAGATCCCGCGTTCGCGCATGTCGTCCTCGTTCATGAAGACGAGCGTGCGCAGGTTCTTGATGCCGCGGTAGCGGTCGTTGTCCGAGTAGATCGTGGTGTTCCACTGGTCGTGCGAGCGCATGGTGCCCAGGGCCAGCATGCCCGGTCCGGGTACGACGTCGGGCAGTGGGGCGCTGGAGAACTCCGCGCGCCCGGAGGGGGTGAGGAAGACCAGTTCGCGGGCGGGCTGCTTGATCCGGAAGCCCAGTGGCAGCCGCACCCGGCGGTTGAAGTCCTCGAAGCCGTCGAGGACGTGCGCCATGGTGTCGCGGACTCGGTCGTAGTCCTCGATGTACCACTCCCACGGGGTCTGGCTGGCGGGCAGCGCCGCACGCGCCATGCCGGCGACGATGGCGGGCTCCGACAGCAGATGCCGCGAGGCGGGCTTCTTCATGCCGACGGACAGGTGCACCATGCTCATCGAGTCCTCGACCGAGGTGGCCTGGACGCCGGCTCGCTGGTGGTCCTTCTCGGTACGGCCGAGACACGGCAGGATGAGTGCCTGCTTGCCGTGCACGAGGTGACTGCGGTTCAGCTTGGTGCTCACCTGGACGGTGAGGTCGCACGTGCGGATCGCCTCGTAGCTGAACGCGGAGTCCGGGACGGCGCGGGCGAAGTTGCCGCCCATGCCGACGAACACCTTCACGTCGCCGCGGTTCATCGCCTGGAGGGTGCCGACGGTGTCCAGTCCGTGCTCGCGCGGTGCGTCGATCTTGCAGACCTTGTCGAGGCGGTCCAGGAACTCCTCGGTCGGACGGTGGTCGATGCCGCAGGTGCGGTTGCCCTGTACGTTGCTGTGCCCGCGCACGGGCGACGGTCCCGCTCCCTCGCGGCCCAGGTTGCCGCGCAGCAGGAGGAGGTTGACGATCTCCCGGACGGTGTCGACGCCGTGCTCGTGCTGGGTGACGCCGAGGCACCAGCTGACGATGCTGCGGTCGGCGTCGGTGTACACCCGGGCCGCCTTGAGGATGTCGGAGCGGCTGAGCCCGCACTGCCGTTCCAGCTCGTCCCACGACGTGGCCTCGCACAGCTCCCGGTACTCCGCGAAGCCCTCGGTGTACCGGTCGACGAACTCCTGGTCGACGGCCCTGGGGTCGATCTTCGCCTGTTCCAGGACGGCCTTGGCCATGCCGCGGATCAGCGCCATGTCGCCGCCCACGCGCACCTGGAGGTTCATGGTGCTGGTCCGGGTCGAGTGGAAGGTCGCCATGTCCAGGAAGTCGTGGGGGATGATCGTCCGCGTGGCGCCCGCCTCGACGAACGGGTTGATGTGCACGACCTGGGCGCCCCGGTGGTAGGCCTCGGCCAGCGAGGTGAGCATACGGGGGGCGTTGGAGGCGACGTTGACACCCAGGATGAACAGCGCGTCCGTGGCCTCCCAGTCCTTGAGGTCGACGGTGCCCTTGCCGGTGCCGATCGCCGCCTGCAGGGCGCGGCCGCTCGCCTCGTGGCACATGTTGGAGCAGTCGGGCAGGTTGTTGGTGCCCAGCTCACGGGCCATCAACTGGTAGAGGAAGGTGGCCTCGTTGCCGAGCCGGCCGGAGGTGTAGAACGCGGCCTGGTTCGGGTGGTCCAGCCCGCGCAGGGTCCGCCCCACGAGCTCGAACGCGTCGTGCCAGGTGATCGGGACGTAGTGGTCCGTGTCCGGGTCGTACACCATCGGCTCGGTCAGCCGGCCCTGGTCCTCGAGCTTGAAGTCGCTCCACTCGGACATCTCGCTCACCGTGTGGCCGGCGAAGAGTTCGCGGCCGGCCCTCTTGCGGGTCATCTCCCAGGTGACGTGCTTGATGCCGTTCTCGCAGATGTCGAGCTTCAGACCCTTGGTGTCGTCGGGCCACGCGCATCCGGGGCAGTCGAAACCACCGTTCTCGTGGTTCATCTTCATGATGGCCCGCGGCCCGTCCAGCAGGGCGCCCTCGTGCATCAGGAACTTGGTCACGCTCTTGGCGGCGCCCCAGCCCGCGGCGGGGTGGTGGTAGGGCTGGAAGTGCGGCTCGCCGCCCGGCGCGGGACCGACCTGCGGTTCGAGCTGCTCCTCCGCCGCCTGCTGCTCGTCCAAGGTGCTCAAGGGTCTCACCCTTCCGCCGTCCGGGCGCGCGTCCATATCGGCATATGGAGCCCGCCGCCAGCCTATGCCGGTGGATCAGGCCCCGCCATGCGGCTGACGACGGCAAGGATCATCCCTGTCACGGTGGGGGGTTCATCCCTGCCGGGCGTGCTCCGCCTGCGATGCGGGCGGTGCCGGGGGCAGGGAGGCGCCGGCGTGCGGGCACCGCTCCCGGGAGGTGAGGGGCCAGGGGACGAAGGTCTCCTCGTCCGTCTGCACGCAGATGCCGTGCCGGTGGGCCACGACACCGGTGACGGACTCCCCCAGCAGCCGGGCCAGCACATAGGCGGCGGCGAGGCTGGTGACGTCCCTGATGGTGCCCATGGGCAGGAGGGACCTGGTCTCCGCGATGGCCTCGTGCTCGCCGGCCCGGATGACGACCCGGGTGCCGGGTGCCACACCGTGGGCGGCGATGGCGACCGCGATGTTGTCGAGGTCGTCCGAGCCGACGGCCGCCAGGGCCCGGGCGTGTCCGAGTCGCAGCTGTTCCAGAACGGCCCGGTCGCCGCCGTGGCCCGTCATCACGGGGATGCCCAGGGAGCGGGCGAGCCGTGCGGTCGAGGTGTGCGGGTCCCTCTCCACGCCGACGACGGGGATGCCGAGACGCCGCAGTTCGACGCAGAGCCGCATGCCGACCTGCCCCATGCCGACGACGATGACGTGCCCGGAGCGGGGCAGGGTGCGCGGCCCGATGAGCCCGATCAGCTTGGGGCCGAGCATGCGCTCGATGACTCCGGCGGTGAACAGGGCGCTGAAGACGAGGGTCGCGAGCATCGCGGCGCTGGACATGACCTGGTATCCGCTCGCGTCCTCGGGTGCCGTCGCCGGGCCCACCGTGGCGACGACGCGCGCGGCGTCGAAGAGCGCCTCCGCCGGGGGATGGCCATGGCTGACGAGCCAGGACCAGTCACCGACCAGCACGGCGAGGATGCCGAACAGACCGATCAGCAGCAGGCGGGCGCCCGCGTCGTGCGGACGCAGCTGGCCGGCCACGTGCTTCAGCCGGCGCCGCAGCCTCGGCCGGTGCTGCTGCCACTCCTGCGCGTACGGCACGTCACGCCCGGCGCGGACGGCTCGCACCTGCCGTCCGGCTCGCTGCACGGCGAGGTTCAGCGGGTCGACACAGGGGCCGGCCAGCGCGGGAGCGGCGAGATCCGCCGGGGATGTGACATCGCACTGGGGCAGCAGTCGCTTGAGTTCGTCGGCCACGGTGCGGTCGAAGACCGTGGCGACGATGGGCACGTACGGGAAGAGATGGGCCACGGCCAGCGCGTAGCGCAGGGCGGCGACGTCGTCGTGCAGGAGGATCGCGACGCCGTCGGAGCCGTCGCGCAGGGCGGCACGCAGCTCGCCGTCGGTCGGTTCGACCAGGTGGACGACCGTGTCGTGACGTTCCCGCAGCGTTGCACAGACGCGACGGGCGAGGTTGGTCTCGCCGATGACGACGAAGGACCGGGGACCGGGAGGCGTGGGGCGTATGGGGGTCACGGTGCTGGGAAGTCCCTTCAGTCGTGAGGGCGCGATCGTCAGGGGCTGGTGGTCACGGGCGCCGCCGTTCGGCGTCGTCGCCGGACAGCGGAATCGAAACGCTCGTATGAGCGATCCACCGATCATACGAGACGATTGCGGCGATGTGGACCAAATTTTGGTCCGTCCCGGTCCACGGACGTCTCCGGCACTGGTCCCCGGACGTCACGACACCTCGGCCCCTGCCCGGCGCGCGGGCGCGGGAGAGCGGTGCAGGGGAACCGGTACAGGAGAGCGGCGGGAGGCCGCAGCGGCCGGCACACCCGGTCCCGGCGAGCCTCGTCTCCGGGATGCGGCGTCAGTCGCCGCGGCGGGGCGGTGTCGGGTCCGGATAGACGCGCCGGACGGCCGGTATCAGGGCGCGCAGGCGGGTCTCCGCCTCTTCGCAGGCCCATTCGATCTCGTCGGAGGTGGAGATGTCGCGGAAGTCGATCTTCGCTGCGATCAGGATCTCCGCCGGCCCCTGCACCAGCGTCGTCAGCTTCAGCACGCTCTCGATCCGCCGGACGGACATCAGCTCCCGGCGTACGGCGTCCCGCAGCGGCGCCGGCAGGGCGCGGCCGACGAGGAGCTCGGAGTCAGCGCCCCGGGATCGGTCCGGTAGGTGATGTCGAGGTACTCCCGGTCGGTGAAGCGGTACCGGCCCTCCGGGTAGGCGGGGGCCGCCAGGGGGGTCGTCCAGCGCTTGACCACGTCTTCCGCACGCATGATCGGTCCTCCCTCAGGACTCGGTCGGGTGAGCGCCTCGGCCATCTCGTGCAGCAGCGGTCGGACCCCACAACGGGAGGGCGCCGACAGCGAAGGCCGGCGCCGAGACCCCTCGGGCTCAGGACTGGGGCCGCTTGCCGTGGTTCGCGGCGTGGTTGCGGCGGGCCTTCTTCTTCCTGCGTCGCTTCGACGACATGGGAAACCTCCTGCGAACGTGGGTGGAGACGGCGCTACGCGGAACAGGGGAACAGGGGAACAGCAGCACAGATATTTCACGCAATGCGTGGAATGTGAACTATGCGCATGGTGACCATACCTCTGGGTATTTGCCTCATCCACCGCAGGACACCGCTTGCCCGCCGCAGGGCACCGCTCGTCCACCGTCGGCAGGCTCCGACTGGCACGCCACACAAACCGGCAATTATCGTTTTTTCATCAAGATATTTCGCCTGGAGCACAGGAGCAGGAATGACTGGTGACCCCGAGCCCATCAGCGCGGACGCCCGTCACGCGCTCGAACAGGAGCTTGCCGACCTGCGCAAGGAACGCGGACTCGTCGCCGCGTCCCTGCGGGACAAGGACAACGACGAGGTGGGTGACCGCGCCGACGAAGCCGACGAGTTGCAACGCGTCGACCAGCTCCAACGCCTGGACAGCCGCATCGAGCAGATCACCGTGCGGTTGCGCCAGGCGGACCTGGCGGGTCCGGCCCGCACCGACGAGGTCGGTGTGGGCAGCACCGTGACCGTCCGGTTCCCGGACGGCTCCACGGACACCTTCCACGTCAGCGAGCTGCCCGACGCCCTGGACGAACAGCTGGTCACGGCCGACAGTCCGCTCGGCAGCGCACTGCTCGGCCACCGCCCCGGTGACACCGTCCGTTACGACACTCCGGAAGGACACACATCGGCGGTCGTGATGGCGATCGGTTGACCGAGGCGACCGCACAGGACGACCGCACGAGTCGGCCCGCACCGCACGGGGTCGGCCCATCTCGGCGGCAGCCCCGGCACCACCCGCACCCCGACCCGCGAACTCGCCCCAGCCACCACCGTGTTCACGTTGCTCGGGGTGACCACCACGAGC
>NZ_JBSFXG010000050.1:0-60020 GCF_053595235.1 Streptomyces sp. NPDC002520
TCCACTCCCCACGGCGGTGGGTGTCGGGGTCGGTCCCCCGGGGGGGGGGCCCGGGCCGGGGGGGCTGGCCCCCCGCCCGGGGGCGCCGGCCCGGGCCGGCGCCCCGGGCCGGGAGGGTCCGGGAGGCCCCTGTCATACGGGCGAAGTGATCGAAGTCACTCGTCTCGGACGTAGGACGGTTCGGAAATGCCGGGACACAGCGGGCGCCCCCTCAGGGAAGACCCCGAGACCTGGGGCCCCGTCTCCACCCAGGGGAGTACTCGGCAGGTCATGGCTCATCCTCCGGGAGGCCCGCGATTCGGTACGAAGGCATGACGTCCCCCGGGTGTCCCGAGCCTAGATTTGAGGTCAAGCGGCGGGTGCAGCACTCGTCCCCCGAGGTCAGACACCCGCCGCTGCCGATGACAACGCAGGCCGTCCCACGTGGACGGCCGGACACAGACGGTCAGGAGAGGGACCATGGCCCACACGGCACCCCGGCGCACAGCGTTCGGCACCCGCCCCACGGGCCGCCGCCACCCCCTGGTGGCGACGCTCATGGCCCTTCCTCTGGCGGCCCTGCTCCTCGTCGTCTTCGACGGCTGGGAAACGGTGGCCACACAGGCGTCGTCCGTGGGTGTGATGCTGGGGCGCTGAGCGGCGACCCCAGGCCCGGAAGAGCGGTCCGGGCGGGGACATCCATCCATGAAACCCCGTGGGGACGGGGGTGCGGCGGACGGCACAAATGCCGGCGCAGCTGGGGAGCTGCGCCGGCATTACGCCGTTTTCGGGGGCGGTTGTGACGGGGCGGGCGGAGTCCGCACCGAAGTGGCGTCAGTACGCTCGGCCGGACAGCCGAACCGACCGAGGACTCAGTGACCGCAGACACCACCGCCCTTCTCGACGCGCTGACCGTGAAGGTCAGGGCCGCCGCCCACCCCGGTAGCGAAGGGGCTCCCTGTACGTGTGGCACCGGCGCCCTCGCCGAGCGGGCCGACGCCACCGTGGTCCGGCATGCCGACACCGTCGCAAAGGCCCACGCGCCGGACACCGATCCCGCCGAACTGGCTCTCCGCGTCGCCCTGGCGACCCGCGTCCCGGACGTCCTCCTCGCACCGCTCGCCCAGACCCCGGCCACCCTGCACGACCGCCTCGTGACGTTCTGGCCGTACGGCACCCCCGTGGACCGGGACGACCCGGACGCCGCCCCCTGGGAAGCCGCCGCCACGCTCCTCGCCCGGCTGCACCGGACGGCGCCTCCTCCCGCCCTGCCGGCGATGCGAGGGCCGGTCAAGGCCGCCCGTGCCGTCGCGCGGCTGCGTTCCGCGCTGACCACCGCGTCCCACGTGGGCGGGCCGGCGGTCCTCATGGCCTGGGCGGCTCTGCCCGCATGGGCTCGCGCCGAGGCGCCGATGCCCGGTGCGCCCGTGCTCTGTCACGGCGACCTGCACCTCGGTCAGCTCGTCCGGTACCCGGCAGCCGACGGCCCCTGGCGTCTGATCGACGTGGACGACCTCGGCGTCGGCACCCCGGCCTGGGACCTCGCCCGCCCCGCCGCCTGGTACGCCTGCGGACTGCTCCCGCCCGAGGAGTGGAGCCGCTTCCTGGCCGCCTACCGAGCGGCCGGCGGCCCGGCCGTCCCCCCGGACGGCGACCCCTGGGCCGCCCTGGACGTCCCGGCTCGCGCGCTCACGGTGCAGACCGCCGCCCTGGCCGTCACCAAGGCGCTCGCCGCGAACCGGCCGCTGGACGAGGTGGAGCAGGCCGTGGTGGACGCCTGTGCCCGAATGACGGCCGTACCCCGCCAATTGACGCACGAATTCCCGAAGTAGGCTGCAACCGACCCAGGCCGGACGGAGTCTGTCCTGGGGAAACGTGAAGCAGCACCAACCGGCGAGGAGTTGAGCCGAGCATGCAGTGTCCGAAGTGTCACGCGCCGATGCACACCTACAACCGCAACGGCGTCCAGATCGAGCAGTGCAGCGGCTGCCGCGGAATCTTCCTCGACTACGGCGAGCTCGAGGCGCTCACCCGCCTGGAGTCCCAGTGGTCCCAGCCCGCCCCGCCGTCGCCCGCTCCGCAGGCCTACCCCGCCGCCCCGCCCGCGCCCGCCTGGGGCGCCCCGCACGGCGGTCACGGCGGCCACTACGGCCACCAGCGTCACAAGAGCTTCGGCCACATGCTGTTCTCCAGCTGAGCGGACACGAAGAAGCCCCCGGTCGTGGGACCGGGGGCTTCGGTGTGTGGACGATACTGGGATTGAACCAGTGACCTCTTCCGTGTCAGGGAAGCGCTCTCCCGCTGAGCTAATCGTCCGCGGGCCGTGACCCGTGAGTCACAGACAGTGCGCGATACTGGGATTGAACCAGTGACCTCTTCCGTGTCAGGGAAGCGCTCTCCCGCTGAGCTAATCGCGCGGGGTTCGGATCAGACCGGCCGAGCCGACGGATCCAGTGGACGATACTGGGATTGAACCAGTGACCTCTTCCGTGTCAGGGAAGCGCTCTCCCGCTGAGCTAATCGTCCTTGGAGGTGGAGACGGGATTTGAACCCGTGTAGACGGCTTTGCAGGCCGTTGCCTCGCCTCTCGGCCACTCCACCAGGAGTGTAGGGGATCGGGATGATCCCTACTTCCTGCGAGCGGACGACGAGGCTCGAACTCGCGACCTCAACCTTGGCAAGGTTGCGCTCTACCAACTGAGCTACGTCCGCTTGTCGTTTCGGACCGCTTCCGCGTCCCGGCGACGTGTTGAACTCTAGCGGATTCCTGGGCCAGCACAAAAACGCGTTTGCGCAGCGTGCTGCGGTGCGCCGGGCAGAGGTCGTGGTCAGGGCCCTGCCCGGGACATCCCCGGGCCACCTTTCGGACACCCGACCTAGACTCGACACGTGCTCCACCTCCCCGCTCCCCTCCCTCCTCTCGCCCGATTCGGCGACCGCGTCGCCACCGGCCTCCTCGACGTCACCAGCGATCCCGCCGCATTGGACTCCACCGGCTTCTGGGCCGTGGCCGCGGACTTCGAGGGCCGCCTGACCTGCGCCCGTTTCGCGGACGTACGTGTGCAGCCCGTGCCCGCGCCCGCACCGGGCGGCTGGCACGGCCCGGCGGTGGAGCACTGGACCTCCTCCCTGGACCGCGCCGCCTACACGGCGGCCGTCGGCCGGATCCGCGAGTACATCGCGGCCGGCGAGGTCTACCAGGCCAACCTCTGCCGGGTGCTCGGCGCGCCCGTCGCCCCCGACGCCGACGTGGACGCCCTGACCTCGCTGCTGGCCCGCGGCAACCCGGCGCCGTACGCGGGCACGATCCGGCTGCCCGGGCACGCGGTGGAGATCGCCACCGCCTCGCCCGAGCTGTTCCTGCGCCGGGACGGCCGGATCGTCGAGAGCGGACCCATCAAGGGCACCGGGCGCACCGAGGCGGACCTCCTGGAGAAGGACTACGCCGAGAACGTGATGATCGTGGACCTGGTCCGCAACGACATCGGGCGGGTCTGCGCCACCGGCAGCGTGAGCGTCCCCGACCTGTGCGCGGTCGAGAAGCACCCCGGCCTGGTGCACCTGGTCTCCACCGTCCGCGGCGAGCTGCGCCCCGACGCCGGCTGGCCCGAGCTGCTCACCGCGGCCTTCCCGCCGGGCTCGGTCACCGGCGCGCCGAAGTCCAGCGCCCTGCGGATCATCGAGGAACTGGAGACCGCGCCGCGCGGCCCCTACTGCGGCGGCATCGGCTGGGTCGACGCGGACCGGGAGGTCGCTGAGCTGGCCGTGGGCATCCGCACCTTCTGGATCGACCGGGAGGCCGGTGAGCTGCGCTTCGGCACCGGCGCCGGCATCACCTGGGGATCCGACCCCGAGGGGGAGTGGCGGGAGACCGAGCTGAAGGCGTCCCGGCTGCTCGCGATAGCGTCTGGGGTGTACCAGGAGAGTGGAGAGGCTCTGACATGAGGATCTGGCTGGACGGCGCACTGCGGGACCTCGAGTCCGCCCGGGTCTCCGTCTTCGACCACGGGCTGACCGTCGGCGACGGCATCTTCGAGACCGTCAAGGCGGTCCACGGAAGGCCGTTCGCGCTCACCCGCCACCTGGACCGGCTGACCCGCTCGGCCCGGGGTCTCGGCCTGCCCGACCCCGACCTCGACGAGGTGCGCCGCGCCTGCGCGGCCGTCCTGGAGGCCAACCCGATGCCGCTGGGCCGGCTGCGGATCACCTACACCGGCGGCCACGGCCCGCTCGGCTCCGACCGGGGTGAGCACGGCCCGACCCTGGTCGTCGCCCTCGGCGAGACCTCCCGGCGTCCCGACTCCACGGCCGTGGTCACGGTCCCGTGGACCCGTAACGAGCGCGGCGCGCTCACCGGCCTGAAGACCACCTCGTACGCCGAGAACGTCGTCGCCCTCGCCCGCGCCCACCAACACGGCGCCTCCGAGGCGCTGTTCGCCAACACGGTCGGACAGCTCTGCGAGGGCACCGGGTCCAACGTCTTCGTCGTCCTCGACGGTGAGATCCACACCCCGCCGGTCGCCTCCGGCTGCCTGCCCGGCATCACCCGTGCCCTGGCCGCGGAGTGGACCGGCGCCAAGGAGACCGACCTGCCGCTGGAGGTCCTGGAACGGGCCGAGGAGATCTTCCTGACCTCCACTTTGCGGGACGTCCAGGCCGTGCACCGGGTCGACGAGCGGGAGCTTCCCGCCGCGCCGGGCCCGGTGACCGCCAAGGCGATGCGGATCTTCGACGAGCGATCCGGCGCGGACCTCGACCCCTGACAGCCGCGGAACACCCGCCCCCTGCCGGTCACGGAAAAATCGGCTGACCGAAGGGTCCGCAGCGGGTAGAACACCCGTGATGACGACGACCCTGCGGCCGACCGAGCCGCTTCAGCAGCATCCCGACGGAACCCGTTCACGCCGCTACCAGGTGTGCGTGAACAGCCGTCCTGTCGGCGAGATCCACCTGGGCACCTCGCCCTCCCTCGGCCCGTCGGTGGCCCGCGTCCACGACCTGCGGATAGCCGAGCCCGACCGGCGGCGCGGCCGGGGCACGGTGGCCGCGCTCGCCGCGGAGGAGGTGGCGCGCGGCTGGGGCTGCACCGGGATCGAGGCCCTGGTCCCCGCCGGGGCGGAGGCCGCGCTGCGGCTCGTCGGCGCCCTCGGGTACACCTTGCGCAACCGGGGCATGGAGAAGCGCCTCCCGGACACGCCGCCCGCACTGCCCCCGGGCAGCGGCGCGCGGCCGATGACGCCGGACGAGTTCGAGGCGTGGTACGCGCACGAGTCCGAGTCCTACGCCCGGGACTGGATCGAGCGGGGCGTCCCCGAGGCAGCGGCCCGCGCGAAGTCCCGCCGGGACCACGAGACGCTGCTGCCGCGGGGGCTCGGGAGCGAGGGCATGCTGCTCAGCGTCCTGGAACACGAGGGGACGCGGGTGGGCACCCTGTGGCTGTGTGTCCGGGACGACCAGGCGTTCGTCTTCGACGTCGAGACCGACGCGGCCCACCGCGGCCGGGGGCACGGCCGGGCGCTCATGCTGCTCGCGGAGCGCCAGGCGATCGGCGCCGGCCGGTCCGTCCTGGGGCTCAACGTGTTCGCGGGCAACCTCCCGGCCGAGCGGCTGTACGAGTCGCTCGGCTACGCGACGACGGACCGCTCCTTCTCCAAGCCCCTGGTGTAGAGGTCCGGTTCCGCGTTGCGGGGATCCGGTTCCGCGGGGATCCGGTTCCGCGGGGATCCGTCTCTGCGGGATCGGCTCACGCCTCCCCGGCCAGCAGCCGGTCCGCGATCTCCTCGATCCGCTCGCGCAGCCCGTCCTGGCTCTTGCCGCCGTCCAGACGCTCGCCGCCGATGACGTACGTCGGGGTGCCGGTCACACCGATCGCCTTGCCCTCGGCCTGGTCCGCGTCCACGATCAGGATGTGCCGGCCGTCGATCAGCGCGGTGTCGAACTCCTCGGCGTCCAGTCCGAGTTCACGGGCCGTCTCGACCAGGAGGGGTTCTCCCGTACGGTCCAGCTCCTCGGCCCTGGCGAGCACCGCCTCGACGTACGGCCAGCCCTTGCCCTGCTCCAGGGCCTCCTCGGCGGCCTGGGCGGCGGCGAAGGCGTGCTTGTGCTTCTCCAGCGGGAAGTGCCGCAGCCGCACGTCCAGCCGGTCGCCGTAACGCTCGCGCAGCGCGCGGACGTCGTTCAGGGCGCTGCGGCAGTCGGGGCACTGGAGTTCGCACCACACGTCGAGGACGACGGGCTCGGTGCGCACGGGGGAGGAGTCGCTCATGCCCACCAGTCTTCCAGGCGAGCCCGGGGTGACCGAATCGGGACGCCACGGCGTCCACCCGGCACCCCAGGAGGAGGCGACCCGGAGATGTCCCTGATGTCGCGCCGGAGCATGGCATCTCGGGTGGCGGACGGTGCAGGATGGAAGGGACGAAGCGCACCTCGCCGGTGCCCTTGCGTCCCCTGCCCACCGACCGAGCCCGCCAGGAGGACCGGATGATTGCCGAGACCGTCTGTTCCGCCGTGTCCGCGGCCGGCCTGGGCATCGCGGCGGTCACGGCGTACCGCAAGCGTTTCGTGGCGGCCGCCCGCATCGCGGCCTACTCGCTGGTCCCGGTCGGCCTGGTGATGACCGGTGTGGTCGGCTGGCTCGCGGACACCGCCTTCAGCCCCACGGCCTGGGCGGGCTTCGGTGTGCTGGGCGCGGCCTGGCTGCTGTTCGCGGGCACTCGTGCCGTCGAGCGCAGGCGCGGCGGCACCCGTGCCGAGCGCAGAGCCGCCCGTGCCGGTCGGAGCGACGCGGTGGCTCCGGCGGCCTCCGCCCCCGCCCTCGGCCCGGCCGCCCGTCCCGCGGCACGCCCCGGCGCCGCCCCCCGGGCCACGGATTCCGCCGACGACTTCAGCGACATCGAGGCCATCCTCAAGAAGCACGGCATATGACCCGCGCATGATGGGCTGAAGCGACACGGACCGCCCCTCGCACGTCCGGAAGCGGTCACGACGCGGAGCGACTCGAACGGGACGGGGCGAATTCAGCGAAGTAGCGCACTTTACAGGCGTGTTGATCGCGTACAGGGCGGCCTCTGCGTCATCATCACCGGCGAGATGCTGGACACGCAACAGAGCGAGGCCGCGCCGCCGAAGGACGAGCCGCGCGGGTGCCTCTTCGCCCTTTCCCAGCCACCGCTGATGATCTTCCTGGCGGTGATCGGGTGTCTCATCCTCATGGCTGCGCTGCACGACCTGCTGCTGCTGTGAGCCGTACACGTCCGTCCCGGCGCCACCCGCCGGGACCGGCGTCGCCCGGGGCGCACGCCCCTCGATCAGCCCGCGGCCTCCTTGCGCCGGGCCCGGTACGCGGCCACGTGCAGCCGGTTCCCACAGGTGCGGCTGTCGCAGTAACGGCGTGAGCGGTTGCGGGAGAGGTCCACGAAGGCCCGTCGGCAGTCCGGCGCCTCGCAGCGCCGCAGCCGCTCCTGCTCCCCGGCCACCACGAAGAAGGCGAGCGCCATCCCGCAGTCCGCGGCGAGGTGGTCGGCCACGGAGGCGCCGGGGGCGAAGTAGTGCACATGCCAGTCGTAGCCGTCGTGGTCCGTCAGGCGAGGCGTGGTGCCGGCCGCGGCCACCAGCTCGTTGATCGACCCGGCGGCGGCCCGGGCGTCCGGGGCCGCGAAGATCCCCGCGAACCGGCCGCGGACCTTGCGCACAGCCGACAGGTCGAACTCGGACAGCACCCCCACGTCACTGATTTTGTGGCTTCGCACGAAATCGGTGAGAGCCGTGACATCCGGCAGTCCCTCCGTTTCCGTGTCGTCCTCCGGTGCGGTGTTCACCAGATCCACCACGGTGTCGAGCGCGCACCGGGTGTCGTGGGTGATCAGCACGTTTCGCTCCCTGGCATGGGGGTCGGGCGGGCGCCCTCCGATGCTGGCCGATGGTAGCGACAACCGCGCCCGGCGCACCGACCTCAGGCCATCGAATTTGCTGCTGGAAGCTCCCTGACGCCAGGAAAACGCCCCGGAGAGCGCCCGTGTTCCCGCTCTCGTCACGCTCCGGAGCGAAACCGGCACGGGCCGACGTCGTCCCGCGAACACTCACGGTGACGACGCCGGCCTGTGCCGTATGCGGTTGTTTTGGCCCGAGCCGTCTCCCCGAGTGGACGGCGCCGGGCGGCTTGGAGGGCGGTGATCTAGCTTTCCGCCAGGATGTGCGACAGCTCCTGATCCAGATCGAAGTGCCGATGCTCCGTGCCGGGCGGCACGGCGGCGTCCGTTCGCTTCAGGAAGGACTCCAGGGCCCGCGCGGGGGCCTCCAGCAGAGCCTCTCCCTCCGGAGAACTCAGGGCGATGCACACCACGCCCTGGCCATGACTACGAGATGGCCAGACGCGGACGTCGCCGGTGCCGGTGGGGCGGTGGAGCCCCTCGGCCAGGAGGTCGCGGGCGAACACCCACTCGACGGTCTCCTCGGCTCCGGTGTGGAAGGTCGCGTGCACGGCGTAGGGGTCGGCCGTGTCGTACCGCAGGCCTGCGGGGACAGGCAGGGATGACTCGCTCGACACAACGAGGCGCAGGTGCAGCTCGCAGCTGACCGTGGTGTTCATAAGCGCCAGGGCCTTTCGCTCAGTGTGCGCTCGGGGATTCGCACGTCGGCGAAATCGACATGCCACCTACGGTGCCGTTGTAAACCCCTCTGCGTGTTTTGCCTGGCTTTACGTAACTCTTCCGGCCGAGAACTCGCACGCGTCCTACGACCATTCCGGTGACCGGATTCGTTCCGGTAGGGTTTGTACGTATGAATACGGGGAGTGACGATCCGGGCGAGGTTGCCGTGGCATCGAACCAGGCGGACGGCGCGGATGGCGTGAGCGACGCGGCCGGTGTGGCCGGTGCGGACGCGGCGCCGGCGGGCGAGGGGCGGTCCGAGCGGGGGCTCGGATCCCGGGCGCCGCATTTCATCAGGGCCCGCAGGGCCCTGCACGTGAGCTGGCAGGTCGGTGTCTTCGTCGTCGGGCTCGCGGTCGTCGTGGCCGGGATCGTCATGCTGCCGCTGCCCGGACCCGGCTGGGTCGTGATCTTCGGCGGCATGGCGATCTGGGCGACCGAGTTCGTCTGGGCCCAGCTCGTCCTGCGCTGGACCAAGCGCAAGGTGACCGAGGCGGCCCAGCGGGCCCTCGACCCCCGGGTGCGCCGCCGCAACATCACGCTCACGGTGATCGGTCTGGTGATCGTGGCTGTGCTCGCCGGGATCTACCTGTGGAAGTTCGGCGTCGTGATGCCCTGGAAGATCAAGGATCAGTGATCCGGCGCCCGAGGGTGGCGGCCGTCCCGCGGCCCTCGCCCCCCGGTGCCTGGTCGGAGGCACCCCCTGACATGGGGTAATGTTCTTCCTGCGTCCGGGCGATTAGCTCAGTGGGAGAGCGCTTCGTTCACACCGAAGAGGTCACTGGTTCGAACCCAGTATCGCCCACCCGGACCGACGGCCCATCCGCGAACAGCGGGTGGGCCGTCGTCGTGTGTACGCCCGTCCGTGCCTCCGTCGCCGGCCCGTACGGCGACAGCCCTCCGGGAAGAGGACGGTGACGATCCGTTATCTGTGCCGGGTTCCTGCCGTCCCGTGTGTCCGGGACGCCTGAGGTCGCCCGCGGAATCCTCTGGATGTTTTTCGGAATAGCGTCGGAATTCGTCGCAGGGCGCGGAAATGAAGGAATTCCTTTCATCCCCAAACCGCCCTGCCGACAGGCAATCTGAGGGCCGATCACATAGGGAGACGGAAACCGCTTCACGGGCGAGGGAAGAGCGCCGTCGCACGGGCGGCGGCGCTCGCCACCGAGTGTGGGCCGCGTCACGGCGCGACGCATGAGTACGCGTACTCAGAATCGGCGCGCCCGTACAGGCAGACTCACTCCATGGACTGGAACCACTACCGATTCCGCACCCTGTGGTCCCTGCCCGCCCCGCCCGCCGTCGTCTACACGGCACTGGAGCGGATCGAGGACTATCCCCACTGGTGGCCGCAGGTGCGCTCGGTGACGCTGCTCGACACCTCCACCGGAGTCCTCACCATCCGGTCCGTCCTGCCGTACGAGCTGACCCTCACCGCTCGCGAGACCCGCCGCGACCCGGTCGCCGGAGTCCTGGAGGCGGTCATGTCCGGCGACATCGAGGGCTGGGCCCGCTGGACGGTCACGGCCGACGGCCGCGGCACGGCGGCCCGCTACGACCAGGAGGTGGACGTCAGCAAACCCCTGCTCAGGAAGCTGGCCGTGCCGGGGCGGCTTCTCTTCCGCGCCAACCACAGCCTGATGATGCGGGCCGGCCGGCGTGGACTGCTCCGCCGTCTGGGAGCGGTTTGAAGTAACACCGTGCCGCCCTGTATTGTTCGGTGCGTTCCCGGGCGATTAGCTCAGTGGGAGAGCGCTTCGTTCACACCGAAGAGGTCACTGGTTCGAACCCAGTATCGCCCACCGGGAAGGAGCCGGTCCGCAGCAGCGGACCGGCTCTTCTGCTGTCCTGGGGCGTCTCGGGCGAGGAACGGGCACCGCCGTCAGGCCGCCGCCGGCAGCTCCGGTCGCAACGGCCAGTCCGTGCTCACCGTCTCCTCCGAGCCGCTGCGCGCGAACCACGCCTGCAGGCCGCGGGCCTGGGCCGCGTGCCAGGTGGCCTGGAGGGTGTGCAGCTCGGCGGGGGACAGGCGCTCCAGCCGGGTCGCGAAGCGCCGGCCCAGGGCCCGTACGACATCCAGGGCGGCCACCGCGTCCGCCGCCGCCTCGTGCGCGCCCTGCAGCGTCACGCCGTAGTGCTCGCACAGGTCGGTCAGCGTGCGGCGCCCCTTGCGGTAGCGGTCCAGATGCTTGTCCAGCACCCGGGGGTCCAGCACCCGCAGCGGCGCCCCCTCGAACCAGCGGTCCAGCGAGGACGCCCGGTGCCGGCGCAACTCCCGGTCCAGCAGCGTGAGGTCGAACGGCGCGTTCATCACCACCAGCGGACGCCCCATCGCCGCGTGCTCCGTCAGCTGCTCGGCTATCTCGTACATCACCGGCGCCGGCCAACGGCCGTTGTGCTGAAGGTGCTCGTCCGTCAGACCGTGCACCGCCGTCGCGGCCTCCGGCACCGGAACGCCCGGGTTCACCAGCCAGCGGGTGACCCGGGGCCGGGTGCCCGGCGCATCCTGGACGACGACGGCGGCCGACACGATCCGGTCGGTCTCGACGTCGACGCCCGTCGTCTCCGTGTCGAAGGCGGCCAGCGGCCCCTCGTACCAGTTCGTCATCCCAACCCAACTCCTCGTTCACCCACGGCAGATGACGTTCCGTCTTCTGCCCGTTTGGTGATACCCGGGCCGTTTGCGCCGTACGCCGGAAGGACACAACAGGAGTACGGGTCTTTGCAGTTCAGCGGCCCACATCGGGGAAATTCTTGGCTTGGAAGGCTGTTGGTCATGGCCATAGCGCAGCCCGAGCGGGGCGGGCTGCTGCCCGACCGCTCGGGCCCCCTTCGCGGCACGCTCGCCACCACCGCCTGCATGGAGACGCTGCAGGTCGGCTATCTGCACGCGGTCGCCGCCGCGGCCGGCTGCTCGCTGTCCCAGCCCTTCCCGGACAACGGCATCGACTGGCACGTCAGCCACAGCGCCCCCGGACACACCGTCGACGACGAGGTGACCATCAAGGTGCAGCTGAAGTGCACCTACCAGGTCCCGCCGAACCCCCCGGGCCGCTTCTTCTCCTTCACCCTCGACAACGACCATCTGCGCAAGCTCGCCCGCACACCCGTCTCGGTGCACAAGATCCTGGTCGTCATGCTCGTCCCGCGCTCGCAGGACGACTGGCTGCGCGCCAGCCACGACCGGCTCGACCTCCGGCACTGCTGCTACTGGGTCAACCTGGCCGGTCAGCCGGTCACCGGCCGGCACCGGACCACCGTGCGGATACCGACCTCACGCATCTTCGACGACCGGGCGCTGTGCGAGATCATGACGCGGGTCGGGACGGGAGGCAGACCATGAGGAGCCGTCCCTACGACGAGCAGGTCCGGCAGGTCCGGCCGCACCCCGACACCTCCCCGGGAACCGTCCCCTGGAACGAGCCCCCCGACCCCGCCGGGGTCGACCCGGCCGTGCTCGGCGCGCTGCTGCGCCGGCACGGCTGGCACCGGCGCGGCGGGGCGGCCGGCCGCTACGGCCGCTGGACCCCGCCCGGCCCGGCCGCCGCGGGCACCAGCCTGCTGGTGCCCGAGAGCCGCGCCTTCCCCGACAGCGACGACCTGCTCGGCGAGGCCCTCGACGCGCTCGCCCGCAGCGACACCCCCTCCGCGCGCGAGGTACTGATCTCCCTCGCCGTGCCCAGCGACGAGATCCGCTGGTGGCGGGACACCCGCAGCGGTCCCGTCGGCGCCGCGCCCTGGGCCGTCGACGAGCAACTGCGCGCCGCCGCCCGGCAGATGCTGCTGGCCGCCGCGCTCGCCACGCGCGCGCGTGCCGGTTACTACGGCGCCCGGCACCGGCGCTCAGCCGCCGCCCTGCTGGAGAACGTCCTCGTCGGACCCGCCGCCGAGGACGGCCGGCTGACCGCCTTCGTCCCCGTGCCCGCCGGCCGTGCCCTCGCCGTCCGCCTCCACCAGGCCCTGCACGCGGCCCGCGAGGCCATCGACTACGAGCGCGCCACCGGCGGCATGGACGCCTTCGACGGCGCCGTCGAAGCCGGCGTCAGCCGCGAACTGACCGAGGCGCTGACCACGCTCGTCCGCGGCACCGAGGGCGCCCGCATCGCCGTCGCCTGGGCTCCCGGCTCCGGCGTCCCCGAGGGCTGCGCCGCCTTTGCCGAACCCGTCGAGTTCTCACCCTGCGACCTGCCCGTGCTGCGCGCGGCCGGCACCCGCTACCTCCAGGAGGAACCCTCCGTTCCGGTCCGGATCACCGGGGCCGTCGTCCGCCTGCGCCGGTCCGGGCCTCGCGGCGAGGGCGCCGTACGACTGCGGGTGCTCGCGGGCGCCGAGGTCCCGCACGTCCGCGTCACCCTGAGCGAGGAGGACTACCGCATTGCCGGCCACGCCCACCTCGTCGGCCTCCCGGTGCGGGTGCACGGCCGGCTGGAGCGCCGGGGCGGGTTCCGCAGGCTCACCGGCGCCTGCGGCGTCGTACCCGTCCAGGTGGACGAGGCCGAGCGGGACCGGCTGATGAAGTCGCTCCAGGAGAACCTCGACTTCTTCGAGGAGGCGTGCGGGGAGGCGTACGGGAGCGAGGACTGAAAGTAACCGTTTCGCGATCGGAGGTGTCGGGTCGGTACGATCCGTTCAGCGCGCGCTCCTGGTATGGCGCCGCACCCACCTTCAGTCAGGAGAGACCGGTGTCAGACGTCCGTGTGATCATCCAACGGGATTCCGAGCGGGAAGAACGTGTGGTGACGCCGGGCACCACGGCCGCGGATCTCTTCGCGGGCGAGCGTTCGATCATCGCCGCGCGCGTGGCCGGCGAGCTGAAGGACCTGGCGTACGAACTGTCCGACGGCGACGAGGTCGAGGGCGTCGAGATCTCCTCCAAGGACGGTCTCGACATCCTGCGCCACTCCACCGCGCACGTCATGGCGCAGGCCGTGCAGGAGCTCTTCCCCGAGGCCAAGCTGGGCATCGGCCCGCCCGTCAAGGACGGCTTCTACTACGACTTCGACGTCGAGAAGCCCTTCCACCCCGATGACCTCAAGGCCATCGAGAAGAAGATGCAGGAGATCCAGAAGCGCGGGCAGAAGTTCTCGCGCCGGGTGGTCACCGACGACGAGGCCCGCGCGGAGCTGGCGGACGAGCCGTACAAGCTGGAGCTGATCGGCCTCAAGGGCTCGGCGTCGCACGACGACGGCGCGGACGTCGAGGTCGGCGCCGGCGAGCTGACCATCTACGACAACCTCGACGCCAAGACCGGCGAGCTGTGCTGGAAGGACCTGTGCCGCGGTCCGCACCTGCCCTCCACCCGCCTCATCCCGGCGTTCAAACTGATGCGCAACGCGGCCGCCTACTGGCGCGGCAGCGAGAAGAACCCGATGCTCCAGCGCATCTACGGCACCGCCTGGCCGTCCAAGGACGAGCTGAAGGCGCACCTCGACTTCCTCGTCGAGGCCGAGAAGCGCGACCACCGCAAGCTCGGCCACGAGCTGGACCTCTTCTCGGTCCCCGAGCAGATCGGCTCCGGCCTCGCCGTCTTCCACCCCAAGGGCGGCATCGTCCGCCGTGTGATGGAGGACTACTCGCGCCGCCGGCACGAGCAGGAGGGCTACGAGTTCGTCTACACCCCGCACGCGACGAAGGGGAAGCTCTTCGAGACCTCGGGCCACCTGGACTGGTACGCCGACGGCATGTACCCGCCCATGCAGCTCGACGAGGGCGTGGACTACTACCTCAAGCCCATGAACTGCCCGATGCACAACCTGATCTTCGACGCGCGCGGCCGCTCGTACCGTGAACTGCCGCTGCGTCTCTTCGAGTTCGGGACGGTGTACCGGTACGAGAAGTCGGGCGTCGTGCACGGTCTCACCCGTGCCCGCGGCTTCACCCAGGACGACGCGCACATCTACTGCACCCGTGAGCAGATGTCGGAGGAGCTCGACAAGACGCTCACCTTCGTCCTCGGCCTGCTGCGTGACTACGGCCTGACCGACTTCTACCTGGAGCTGTCCACCAAGGACCCGGAGAAGTACGTCGGCTCCGACGAGACCTGGGAGGAGGCCACCGAGACCCTCCGCCAGGTCGCCGAGAAGCAGGGCCTGCCCCTCGTGCCCGACCCGGGCGGCGCCGCCTTCTACGGACCGAAGATCTCCGTCCAGACCAAGGACGCCATCGGCCGCACCTGGCAGATGTCGACCATCCAGCTCGACTTCAACCTGCCCGAGCGCTTCAACCTGGAGTTCACGGGCCCGGACGGCTCCAAGCAGCGCCCGGTCATGATCCACCGCGCGCTGTTCGGCTCCATCGAGCGATTCTTCGCGGTGCTCCTGGAGCACTACGCGGGCGCCTTCCCGGCGTGGCTCGCCCCGGTCCAGGCGATCGGCATCCCGATCGGCGACGCGCACGTCGAGTACCTGGAGAAGTTCGCCGCGGCGGCCAAGAAGCAGGGTCTGCGCGTCGAGGTCGACTCCTCCTCGGACCGCATGCAGAAGAAGATCCGCAACGCTCAGAAGCAGAAGGTGCCCTTCATGGTCATCGCGGGCGACGAGGACATGTCCCAGGGCTCGGTGTCCTTCCGCTACCGCGACGGCTCGCAGGAGAACGGCATCCCGTTCGACGAGGCCATCGCGAAGATCGCGAAGGCCGTGGAGGATCGCGTCCAGGTCTGATCCGGACCGCCTGGCCGGAGCCAGGAGTCCTGAACCGGTCCGGCCGGCTCGCAGGGCCCTCGGGGATCACCGCCCCGGGGGCCCTTGCCCGTCCCCGCCGTCGCCGCCCCGCGCGAAACGCTGCATCAGCCACGAGGTGAACGAACCGGTCACCGCGCCCAGCAACGCCAGGCCGCAGATCATCATCACCACCGCGATGAGCCGCCCCCGCACCGTCACCGGGACCACGTCGCCGTACCCGACCGTCGACAGGGTCGAGCAGACCCACCACGCCGAGTCGCCGAAGGTGCGGATCGAGGCGTACGGTGCGTCGTGCTCGGCCTGGTACACCTCCAGCGCCCCGGCGAAGCCCACCAGAACCGAGCCCAGGCCCGCGTACAGCATCACGCGGATCTGGAGCGGCAGCCGCGAGCGTCCGTGCCGCCGCTCCACCGTCTCGTAGGTCCGCACGATCCGCACCGGCCGCAGCAGGGGCAGGATGACGACGACCGAGTCCAGCCAGTGCCGCCGGACGAACAGGGGCAGCCTCGTGCCACTGAGGCGCCAGCGCACCACGTAGTCGACGGCGAAGAACGCCCAAGCGGTGCTCGTCAGCGACAGCAGCAGGTCGTGGGCGGCTCCGGACAGACCGTGGGCGAGGACATGCACGGCGTAGGCGCCGAGATAGACCAGCCAGGCGAAGGTGAGCGGGAGGTCGGTCCGCCGTTCCCAGCGCCGCATCCGGTTGTCGTCGTCCACCGGCCAAGCTTGGCCGGTGGCCTGCTTCCCGCCGCCCCGGCGACACGCCGCGAACGGGCGAAGCCATATGCTGCCTAGCATGACGAGTGAGCCGGAGCAGCAGATCGGAGTGGGGACGCAGGACGCGTTCCAGCGCCTGTGGACGCCCCACCGGATGGCCTACATCCAGGGCGAGAACAAGCCGACCGGCCCTGGGGCCGGGGACGGCTGCCCGTTCTGCTCGATCCCGGCGAAGTCCGACGAGGACGGTCTGATCGTCCGCCGCGGCGAGCACGTGTACGCCGTGCTCAACCTCTACCCCTACAACGGCGGCCACCTCATGACCGTGCCCTACCGGCACGTGGCCGACTACACCGACCTGACCGGCCCCGAGACCGCCGAGCTGGCCGAGCTGACCAAGCAGGCGATGACCGCCCTGCGCACCGCCTCCGGCGCCCACGGCTTCAACATCGGCATGAACCAGGGCACGGTCGCCGGCGCCGGCATCGCCGCCCACCTGCACCAGCACGTCGTCCCGCGCTGGGGCGGCGACACGAACTTCATGCCGGTGGTGGGCCACACGAAGGTGCTGCCGCAGCTGCTGGCGGACACTCGGAAGATGCTCGCGGAGGCCTGGCCGGCGAGCTGAACAGCGGGGGTTCGGGGGCGGCAGCCTCCGAGGCGCGCCCACGAATCCCCACCGGCCGAACCTCCGGAGGCCTACGCGTCGTACAGGTCGGCCTTCCTCGGCGTCGGGTCCTGCACCTGACCGCTCAGGAACGACGAACGCGTGCCGAACTTCTCCGTGTCCACGCCGTTCTCCTCGAGCAGCTTGATCGCGGCCGAGTGCACCACTCGCAGCACCGGCGTGGCCGCACGCAGCGCGTCGTCGGCCATGAAGCGGTGCCGCCACGGCTGGTCGGCCCAGGCGTGCCGCAGGCCGAACGGCTCGGGCAGGGCGAGCGAGCCGCCGAGCCAGTTGAGCAGCGGCGGGTACCAGGTCAGCGGGGCGCGCGCGGTGAGCCGCACGACCTCGTCGGTGGGGACCAGCGGCAGCATGACCTTGCGGGTCTCCCACGGCTTGAGGGACTTGGCGACTTCCTTGCTCGGCGGCTCCGGCTTGGTGGTGAACAGCGGGTTCACCGGGCCCAGCGCGTGCCCGGTCACCTCGATGCGCAGCGTCTCGTGCAGCACGGTGACCGTGATCATCATGGTGATCACCAGCTGCCCGTCCCACAGCGTCCACTGGACGCCCAGGTAGTGCCGGTCGCCGCTGCCGAACTGCTGCTTGTTGCAGATCTCCTGTATGGCGTGCTGCTTGACCTGGAACGCCTCGACGTCCGTGCCCTCCGGCCGGGACACCGCGGTCGCGCCCTCCCCGATCGGCGTGACGATCCAGTGCCGTATGGACGGCTTGGGGAAGCCGCCGGTGTTCAGCGGGCCGCGCTCCAGCATGCGCAGCTGGTCGTGGATCGAGCGTATGACGTCCCAGCTGCGGAAGGGGTGGATCTCCCGGGTGGGGTCGGCGGGGGACAGCTCCTCGGCGAGCTGCCAGGCACCCCAGCGGGTGCCCATGCCGAGTATGCCCTTGGGGCCGGCGTAGAAGACCGAGTTGGACTGCTGCTCGGCGCTGAGCCGGGCCAGCGACTGACGCAGCGCCTCGGCGGCCGTCTCGCCGGGGGCGCGCGGCACGGCCTCGGGGACCTTGGCGCCGACACTGCTGCCGGAGAGTAGGCCGTCCCAGCGTGCCCGCAGGTCCTTCGCGGTGCGCTCGCAGATCTGCTTGGCCCAGAACCAGCCGAGCACCGGCACGACGACGCACGCACGCGCGTACCAGCCCCAGAACCCGTTCAACGGCATCTTCAGCAGGAACAGGGCGGCGACCACGCCGACCGCGGTGAGCAGTGCGGTGGCCAGGGCACCGGCCCGCTTGTCGTCCCGCTTGGCGACGAACGTGCGCAGCTGGAAGACGAGCAGCCAGCCGATCAGGCCGGGCAGGAAGATGAGGCCGCACAGCACCATCACCGCGGACAGCCGGTTGTCGCGCTCGCGGCGCAGGTTGTTCGCCGCCAGACAGTGCTCCACGACGACCTGTGGCTCGGCGCCGAAGGACTGGATCAGCGGCTTGCGGCCAGGCGCCAGCATGCGGTCGACGACGGCCCGCGAGAAGGCCTCGCCGAGGTTGGGCCGGAGGATCGTCGCCCACTTGCGACCCGGCTTGACGGTGGACTTGTGCCATTCGTTGTCGGTCTTCTTGATGTCCTCGACCACGTTGTCCCGGTAGGCGGCCGAGGCCAGCGCGAAGGTCGCCGCCTGCTCCGCGTCACCGGAGACCGGCACCTGAGGCCCGTCCCACTCCGTTGCCACCGACATTCCCGCCCCCATCGCCGCCCGTGTCGCTCCTGCGGCCTTCCCGACTTCCTTGCTCCGCACACCTGTTGAACAGGCCATCGTGCCGAAATCGTCCGGCGACCGCACGGCTTCGGCATGACGTGATCAGGAGATCAGCGTATCCGCCACCACTGACAGCGCGTCGGCGGACGGCCGAAGCCGCCCGCCGGCGCACGGAGTGGACGAGGCGCGAACTAGGGGGTCTCGCCCGCCTGTTCGCGGATCCGGTCGGCCACCTGGGGCGGCATCGGCTCGTGCCGCACGTACGCGCGGTCGAAGCGGGCCGTGCCGTGCGACAGGGAACGCAGGTCGATCGCGTACCGGCCGATCTCGAACTCGGGGACCTCGGCCCGGATCAAGGTCCGCCCGGAGCCCACCTGTTCGGTGCCGAGCACCCGGCCGCGCCGGGTCGACAGGTCGCTCATCACCGCGCCCACGTAGTCGTCGGAGACCAGCACGCTCACCTCGGCGACCGGCTCCAGCAGATGGATCCGGCTCTCGGCCGCGGCCTCGCGCAGCGCGAGCGCGCCCGCCGTCTGGAAGGCGGCGTCGGAGGAGTCCACCGAGTGCGCCTTGCCGTCCAGCAGCGTGATCCGCACGTCGACCAGCGGATACCCGGCGGCCACGCCCTTGGCGGCCTGCGCCCGTACGCCCTTCTCCACGGACGGGATGAACTGCCGGGGCACGGCGCCGCCGACCACCTTGTCCACGAACTCGATGCCTGAGCCGCCCGGCAGCGGTTCCACCTCGATCTCGCAGATCGCGTACTGCCCGTGCCCGCCGGACTGCTTCACGTGCCGGCCGCGCCCGCCGGCCTTCGCGGCGAACGTCTCCCGCAGGGAGACCCGGTGCGGGACGACGTCGACCTGGACGCCGTACCGGTTGCGCAGCCGCTCCAGGGCCACGTCCGCGTGGGCCTCGCCCAGGCACCACAGCACCACCTGGTGGGTGTCCTGGTTCTGTTCGAGCCGCATCGTCGGGTCCTCGGCGACCAGGCGGGCGAGCCCCTGGGAGAGCTTGTCCTCGTCCGCCTTGCTGTGTGCCTGGATGGCGAGCGGCAGCAGCGGGTCCGGCATCTGCCAGGGCTCCATCAGGAGCGGGTCGTCCTTGGCCGAGAGCGTGTCCCCGGTCTCGGCGCGGCCGAGCTTGGCCACGCACACCAGGTCGCCCGCGACGGCGTGGGACACCGGGCGCTGCTGCTTGCCGAAGGCCATGGACAGGGCGCCGATCTTCTCGTCGACGTCGTGGTCCTCGTGCCCGCGGTCGGCGAGGCCGTGCCCGGAGACGTGCAGCGTCACCTCGGGACGCAGGGTGCCGGAGAAGACACGCACCAGGGACACACGGCCGACGTACGGGTCGGAGGAGGTCTTCACGACCTCGGCGACCAGCGGACCGTCCGTGTCGCAGGGCGTCAGCTCACGTGTCCGGCCGTCGATCGTCGTGACCCCGGGCAGGGGATGCTCGAACGGGGTCGGGAACCCGCGGGTGACGAGCTCCAGCAACTCCACCGTGCCCAGGCCCTGCCGGGCGCCCTCGGCGGCGGGAGCGGCCGCCAGGACGGGGAAGAACGTGCCGCGCGCGACGGCCCGCTCCAGGTCCTCGATCAGCGTCTTGACGTCGATCTGCTCGCCGCCCAGATAGCGGTCCATGAGGGTCTCGTCCTCGCTCTCGGCGATGATCCCCTCGATGAGCCTGTTGCGGGCCCCGGCGATGTCCGGCAGCTGCTCCTCGCCGGGTTCGGACTCCTCGCGTTCCCCGGTCGAGTAGTCGAACAGCTTCTGCGACAGCAGCCCGACCAGCCCGGTCACGGGCGCGTGCCCGTCGGGACCCTCGGGCCCGCGCAGCGGCAGGTACAGCGGCAGCACGGCGTCGGGGTCGTCGGCGCCGAAGGCCTCGGCGCAGATCCGGGTCATCTCCTCGAAGTCCGCGCGGGCGGCCTCCAGGTGCGTGATCACGATCGCGCGGGGCATGCCGACCGCCGCGCACTCCTCCCACACCATCCGGGTCGAGCCGTCCACCCCGTCCGAGGCCGAGACGACGAAGAGGGCCGCGTCCGCCGCGCGCAGACCGGCCCGCAGTTCCCCGACGAAGTCGGCGTAGCCGGGGGTGTCGAGAATGTTGATCTTGATGCCGTCCCATACGACCGGGACCAGGGAGAGCTGTACCGAACGTTGCTGCCGGTGCTCGATGTCGTCGTAGTCGGAGACGGTGCCGCCGTCCTCCACGCGGCCCGCCCGGTTCACCGCCCCCGCGGTCAGCGCGAGGGCCTCCACCAGAGTTGTCTTGCCCGATCCGGAGTGGCCGACCAGCACCACATTCCGTACGGACGCGGGTTGGTCGGCCGCCACTGCCCTGCCGGCGGCCCCGGGGTGTGATTGCGCCTTGTCGCCCATGATCCTGCCTCCCGTACACGGTGAGGTCACTGCGGGCACGGACACGCGGAACCGCGTGCGGTGGCGGCTCCGGCGACGCCCGCGGTCCTTCGAGCTTTCCACTCCCGTCACGTCGCGTCCATACGAATGACCACGAAGCACCGCCCGGGACGCTCGCAGGCATGATCACGGGATCGCGGCACCGGCTGCGGGTGCCCGCCCGCCACGTGCGCGCGTGCGTGGCTACGATGGGCCAGCCGGCGACCACCAGGGCCGCGGCGACACCGACCGTCGGGAAGGCCATGCTGAACAAGTACGCGCGTGCATTCTTCACGCGTGTCCTCACACCGTTCGCCGCGTTTCTCATCCGCCGGGGCGTGAGCCCCGACACGGTGACGCTCATCGGCACGGCCGGTGTCGTGGCGGGCGCGCTGGTCTTCTACCCCCGGGGCGAGTTCTTCTGGGGAACGGTCGTGATCACGCTCTTCGTCTTCTCCGATCTCGTCGACGGCAACATGGCCCGCCAGCTGGGCCGCTCCAGCCGCTGGGGCGCCTTCCTGGACTCCACCCTGGACCGGGTCGCCGACGGCGCGATCTTCGGCGGCTTCGCCCTGTGGTACGCGGGCAACGGCGACGACAACGTCCTGTGCGCCGTCTCGATCTTCTGCCTGGCCAGCGGCCAGGTGGTGTCGTACACCAAGGCGCGCGGCGAGTCGATCGGGCTGCCCGTCGCCGTCAACGGGCTCGTCGAACGCGCCGAGCGCCTGGTGATCTCGCTGGTCGCGGCCGGTTTCGCGGGCCTTCACAAGTTCGGCGTGCCGGGCATCCAGTGGCTCCTGCCGATCGCCCTGTGGATCGTCGCCGTGGGCAGCCTGGTCACGCTGGTCCAGCGCGTCGTCACCGTCCGCCGCGAGTCCGCTGAGGCGGACGAGGCCGCGCGGCACAACGCGTCCCGGGGGAGCGAGGCGGCCAAGTGAGCACCGCCGACCGCTTCACCGACGCGCTGTACGGCCTCGGCTGGAGCACCGTCAAGAAGCTCCCCGAACCCGTCGCGGTCCGTCTCGGGCGGACCATCGCCGACCTCGCCTGGAAGCAGCGCGGCAAGGGCGTCCAGCGGCTGGAGAGCAACTACGCGCGCGTGGTGCCCGACGCCGGCCCCGAGCGGCTCGCGGAGCTCTCGCGCGCGGGCATGCGCTCCTACCTGCGCTACTGGATGGAGTCCTTCCGGCTGCCGGCCTGGAGCCGTGAGCGCGTACGGAACGGATTCGACCCGAAGGACGTGCACCACCTGACCGACGGCCTCGCCTCGGACCAGGGCGTTCTCCTCGCGCTGCCGCACATGGCCAACTACGACCTCGCGGGCGCCTGGGTCACCACCAAGCTGGAGACGCCCTTCACGACGGTCGCCGAGCGCCTGAAGCCCGAGACGCTCTACGACCGCTTCGTCGCCTACCGCGAGGGCCTCGGCATGGAGGTGCTGCCGCACAGCGGCGGCTCCGCCTTCGGCACCCTGGCCCGGCGGCTGCGCGACGGCGGCCTGGTCTGCCTGGTCGCCGACCGGGACCTGTCCGCCTCCGGCGTCGAGGTCGAGTTCTTCGGCGAGCGCACCCGGATGCCCGCGGGCCCGGCCCTGCTCGCCCAGCAGACCGGCGCCCTGCTGCTGCCCGTCACGCTCTGGTACGACGAGTCGCCCGTCATGCAAGGCCGGGTGCATCCCCCGATCGAGGTACCGGAGTCAGGTACGCGGGCCGAGAAGACGTCTGTGATGACACAGGCGCTGGCCGACGCCTTCGCCACCGGGATCGCCGATCATCCGGAGGACTGGCACATGCTCCAGCGGCTGTGGCTCGCCGACCTCGACCCCGCGAAGGGACCCTCGTGAGAATCGGGATCGTCTGCCCGTACTCCTGGGACGTGCCCGGTGGCGTCCAGTTCCACATCCGCGACCTCGCCGAGTACTTCATCCGGCTGGGTCACGAGGTCTCCGTCCTCGCCCCGGCCGACGACGACACCCCGCTGCCGCCCTACGTCGTCTCGGCCGGCCGCGCGGTCCCGGTGCCGTACAACGGCTCGGTGGCCCGCCTGAACTTCGGGTTCCTGTCGGCCGCGCGGGTGCGGCGCTGGCTGCACGAGGGCGCGTTCGACGTGGTCCACATCCACGAGCCGACGTCCCCGTCGCTGGGCCTGCTGACCTGCTGGGCGGCACAGGGCCCCATCGTGGCCACCTTCCACACCTCCAACCCGCGCTCGCGCGCGATGATCGCCGCGTACGCGATCCTCCAGGCCGCGCTGGAGAAGATCAGCGCCCGCATCGCGGTCAGCGAGTACGCCCGCCGCACCCTGGTCGAGCACCTGGGCGGGGACGCGGTGGTCATCCCCAACGGTGTCGACGTCGACTTCTTCGCCGGGGCCGAGCCCAAGCCCGAGTGGCAGGGGGACACGATGGGCTTCATCGGCCGGATCGACGAGCCCCGCAAGGGCCTTCCGGTGCTGATGAAGGCGCTCCCGAAGATCCTGGCCGCCCGCCCGCAGACGCGCCTGCTGGTCGCGGGCCGGGGCGACGCGGAGGCGGCCGTCGAGGACCTGCCCGCGGAACTGCGCTCGCGCGTGGAGTTCCTCGGCATGGTCAGCGACGAGGACAAGGCCCGCTTCCTGCGCAGCGTCGACCTGTACGTCGCGCCCAACACCGGCGGCGAGAGCTTCGGCATCATCCTCGTGGAGGCCATGTCGGCGGGCGCCCCCGTCCTCGCCTCCGACCTCGACGCCTTCGTCCAGGTCCTCGACCAGGGCGCGGCCGGCGAGGTCTTCGCCAACGAGGACGCGGACGCGCTCGCCGAAGCGGCCGTACGCCTGCTCGCGGACCCGGAGCGGCGGGCCGAACTGCGCGAGCGGGGGAGCGCCCACGTGCGGCGGTTCGACTGGTCCACGGTCGGCGCGGACATCCTGTCGGTGTACGAGACGGTGACGACGGGCACGGCGGCGGTGGCGGCGGACGAGCGGTCGAGGCTGCGGGCGCGGTTCGGGCTGGCACGGGACTGACGCGAGAGCGGCGCGGCACCGGCCTGGGGCCGACGCGGCGCCGACCTGAGACCGACGCGGCGCCGACCTGAGACCGCGGCGGTGCACCGGCCTGAGACCGGAGACCGACGCGGCACCGCCTCGGGATCGAGGCGGAGCGGGTCGGAGCGGGGTGGAGCAGGTAGGAGCCGGACGGAGCGGGGCGCCGACGCCTTCGTGCGTGGCCGCGATGCCCCGATAGCCTTCGCCCGTGACTCCAACCCTCATCTGGATCCTCGTCGCCCTCGTGGCCGTCGGCCTGTACCTGAGCTGGACGGCCGGGCGGCTGGACCGGCTGCACGTGCGGATGGACGCCGCCCGCGCGGCCCTCGACGCACAGCTGCTGCGCAGGGCGTCCGTGGCCCAGGAATTGGCCACCTCGGGCGTGCTGGACCCGGCCGCCTCGATCGTGCTCTACGAGGCCGCGCACGCCGCCCGGCAGGCCGAGGAGGAGCAGCGGGAGGTCGCGGAGAGCGAGCTGAGCCAGGCCCTTCGCGCGGTCTTCGCGGATCCGCAGCAGGTCGAGGCCGTACGAGAGGCCCCTGGAGGCGAGGAGGCGGCCCGTGAGCTCGCCGAGGCGGTGCGCCGGGTACCGATGGCCCGCCGCTTCCACAACGACGCCGTGGGGGCCGCTCGCAGGCTCCGCGAGCACCGCAAGGTGCGCTGGTTCCGGCTGGCCGGTCACGCCCCGTTCCCGCTGGCCTTCGAGATGGACGACGAGCCGCCCACGGCCCTGGTGGAGCGGGCCGCCTGAACCCGCGGTGGACGAAAACGATCCACCGGGTTGCCATTGGCCCTTGCTGTGGCCTGGTCCGTTCACGTTTCCTGCTCTGGCACCAGAAACCCTCTTTTTTCCTTCAGCGAGGTCACCCGTGTCCACCACCGAGAACCAGGCTCCCGAGACCGGCACCGCGCGCGTGAAGCGCGGCATGGCCGAGCAGCTCAAGGGCGGCGTGATCATGGACGTCGTCACGCCGGAGCAGGCGAAGATCGCCGAGGACGCGGGCGCCGTCGCCGTCATGGCCCTGGAGCGGGTCCCGGCCGACATCCGCAAGGACGGCGGCGTGGCCCGTATGTCCGACCCGGACATGATCGAAGGCATCATCGACGCCGTCTCCATCCCGGTCATGGCGAAGTCCCGCATCGGCCACTTCGTCGAGGCCCAGGTCCTGCAGTCCCTCGGCGTGGACTACATCGACGAGTCCGAGGTCCTCACCCCGGCCGACGAGGTCAACCACTCCGACAAGTGGTCCTTCACGACCCCCTTCGTGTGCGGTGCCACCAACCTGGGCGAGGCCCTGCGCCGCATCGCCGAGGGCGCGGCGATGATCCGTTCCAAGGGCGAGGCCGGTACCGGCAACGTCGTCGAGGCCGTCCGTCACCTGCGCCAGATCAAGAACGAGATCGCCAAGCTGCGCGGCTTCGACAACCACGAGCTGTACGCCGCCGCCAAGGAGCTGCGCGCCCCGTACGAGCTGGTCAAGGAGGTCGCCGAGCTGGGCAAGCTCCCGGTGGTCCTCTTCTCCGCCGGTGGCGTCGCCACCCCGGCCGACGCCGCTCTGATGCGCCAGCTCGGCGCCGAGGGCGTCTTCGTCGGCTCCGGCATCTTCAAGTCCGGCGACCCGGCCAAGCGCGCCGCCGCCATCGTGAAGGCCACCACCTTCTACGACGACCCGAAGATCATCGCGGACGCGTCCCGCAACCTCGGCGAGGCCATGGTCGGCATCAACTGCGACACGCTCCCCGAGACCGAGCGCTACGCCAACCGCGGCTGGTAAGGCGCCGGAACACATGAACACCCCCGTCATTGGCGTCCTGGCCCTCCAGGGCGACGTACGGGAGCACCTCATCGCCCTGGCCGCGGCAGACGCCGTGGCCAGGCCGGTGCGGCGCCCCGAGGAACTCGCCGAGGTCGACGGTCTCGTCCTGCCCGGCGGCGAGTCCACCACCATCTCCAAGCTGGCCGTCCTCTTCGGAGTGATGGAGCCCCTCCGCGCGCGCGTGCGGGACGGCATGCCCGTCTACGGCACCTGCGCCGGCATGATCATGCTCGCCGACAAGATCCTCGACCCGCGCTCGGGCCAGGAGACCATCGGCGGCATCGACATGATCGTGCGCCGCAACGCCTTCGGCCGCCAGAACGAGTCCTTCGAGGCCTCGGTCGACGTCCTGGGCGTCCCGGGCGATCCTGTGGAGGGCGTCTTCATCCGCGCCCCCTGGGTCGAGTCCGTGGGCGCCGGGGCCGAGGTGCTCGCCGAGCACGACGGCCACATCGTCGCGGTCCGTCAGGGCAACGCGCTCGCCACGTCGTTCCACCCGGAACTGACCGGCGACCACCGCGTGCACTCCCTGTTCGTGGACATGGTGCGCGCGAGCACGGCGGCGGAGTCCTTGTAGGATCTCTGGCGTTCGTTACAGAGATGGGTTACGCGAAGGAGACAGGCAGATGTCCGGCCACTCTAAATGGGCCACGACGAAGCACAAGAAGGCCGTGATCGACGCCAAGCGCGGCAAGCTCTTCGCGAAGCTGATCAAGAACATCGAGGTCGCGGCGCGCATGGGTGGCGTCGACCTGGAGGGTAACCCGACCCTCTACGACGCCGTCCAGAAGGCCAAGAAGCAGTCGGTACCGAACAAGAACATCGATTCCGCGATCAAGCGCGGCGGTGGACTCGAGGCCGGTGGCGCCGACTACGAGACGATCATGTACGAGGGCTACGGCCCCAACGGCGTCGCGGTGCTGATCGAGTGCCTCACCGACAACCGCAACCGCGCCGCCTCCGACGTGCGCGTCGCCATGACCCGCAACGGCGGCAACATGGCCGACCCCGGTTCGGTGTCGTACATGTTCAGCCGCAAGGGCGTCGTCATCGTTCCCAAGGGTGAGCTGTCCGAGGACGACGTCCTCGACGCCGTGCTGGACGCGGGCGCCGAGGAGGTCAACGACCTCGGCGAGACCTTCGAGGTCATCAGCGAGGCCACCGACCTGGTCGCGGTCCGCACCGCCCTCCAGGAGGCCGGCATCGACTACGACTCCGCCGAGTCCAGCTTCGTCCCCTCGGTCCAGGTCGAACTCGACGAAGAGGGCGCCCGGAAGATCTTCAAGCTGATCGACGCGCTGGAGGACAGCGACGACGTGCAGAACGTCTTCGCCAACTTCGACGTCAGCGACGAGATCATGGAGAAGGTCGACGCGTAGCGCTGCCGCGAGCTTCGCAGGTCTTACGGGCCGACGGGACACACCCCGTCGGCCCGTCGCCGTACCGTCGACGGTGCGGGGCGTTGTCGGTGGCAACCGATAGCCTGCACAAACAGCTGATCGAGTCGGCTGATCGAGTCGGCGGAGGGAGGGGCGCGCGTGCGCGTACTGGGGGTGGACCCCGGGCTGACACGCTGCGGTGTCGGCGTCGTCGAGGGGGTCGCGGGCCGCCCGCTCACCATGCTCGGCGTGGGCGTCGTACGTACGCCCGCGGACGCGGATCTGAGCCACCGGCTGCTCGCCGTCGAGCAGGGCCTCGAGGAGTGGCTGGACACGCACCGGCCCGAGTTCGTCGCCGTCGAGCGCGTCTTCAGCCAGCACAACGTCCGTACCGTCATGGGCACCGCCCAGGCCAGCGCCGTCGCCATGCTGTGCGCCGCCCGGCGCGGCATCCCGGTCGCCCTGCACACGCCCAGCGAGGTCAAGGCCGCCGTCACCGGCAGCGGACGGGCCGACAAGGCGCAGGTCGGCGCCATGGTCACCCGGCTGCTGCGGCTCTCCGCGCCGCCCAGACCGGCCGACGCCGCCGACGCTCTCGCGCTCGCCATCTGCCACATCTGGCGCGCCCCCGCCCAGAACCGGCTCCAGCAGGCGGTCGCCCGCCACACAGTCAACGCAACGAAAGGCCGTACGGCATGATCGCCTTCGTCAGCGGCACGGTCGCCGCACTCGCCCCCGACGCCGCGGTCGTCGAGGTCGGCGGCGTCGGCATGGCCGTCCAGTGCACGCCGAACACGCTGTCCACGCTCCGCATGGGCCGGCCCGCCAAGCTGCACACCTCCCTCGTGGTCCGCGAGGACTCGCTGACCCTCTACGGCTTCGCCGACGACGACGAGCGCCAGGTCTTCGAACTGCTGCAGACCGCGAGCGGGGTCGGCCCGCGCCTCGCTCAGGCGATGCTCGCCGTGCACACTCCGGACGCCCTGCGCCGTGCCGTCGCCACCGGTGACGAGAAGGCACTCACCGCCGTCCCCGGCATCGGCAAGAAGGGCGCGCAGAAGCTGCTGCTGGAGCTGAAGGACCGGCTCGGCGCACCCACCGGCGCCCCCTCCGTCGGCGCCCCGGCCGGCCAGGGCTGGCGCGACCAGCTGCACGCGGCACTCATCGGTCTCGGCTATGCCACCCGCGAGGCCGACGAGGCGGTCTCCGCCGTGGCCCCCCAGGCCGAGGCCGCGGGCGGCACCCCCCAGGTGGGCCCGCTGCTGAAGGCCGCCCTGCAGACCCTGAACCGCGCCCGCTGACCTGCGCCACCCAGCTAGGAGTACCTCAGTGAACTGGGACGACACCACCGACACGTCCGCCGAGGAGCGGCTCGTTGACCCCGCCGCCGAGCGGCTGGTGGACTCGGTGGCCGGCGGGGAGGACCAGGCCGTCGAGGCGGCCCTGCGCCCGAAGGACCTCGGCGAGTTCATCGGCCAGGAGAAGGTCCGCGAGCAGCTCGACCTCGTCCTGCGCGCCGCACGCGCGCGCGGCGCCACCGCCGACCACGTGCTGCTCTCCGGCGCCCCCGGCCTCGGCAAGACCACTCTGTCGATGATCATCGCGGCCGAGATGGGCGCTCCCATCCGCATCACCTCGGGCCCCGCCATCCAGCACGCAGGCGACCTCGCCGCGATCCTCTCCTCCCTCCAGGAGGGCGAGGTCCTCTTCCTCGACGAGATCCACCGCATGTCCCGGCCCGCCGAGGAGATGCTGTACATGGCGATGGAGGATTTCCGCGTCGACGTCATCGTCGGCAAGGGACCCGGCGCCACCGCCATCCCCCTGGAACTGCCCCCGTTCACCCTGGTCGGCGCCACCACGCGCGCGGGCCTGCTGCCGCCCCCGCTGCGCGACCGCTTCGGCTTCACCGCGCACATGGAGTTCTACGAGCCGACCGAACTGGAGCGGGTCGTGCACCGCTCGGCCGGTCTGCTCGACGTCGAGATCGACCCGCGCGGCGCCGCCGAGATCTCCGGCCGCTCCCGGGGCACGCCCCGCATCGCCAACCGCCTGCTGCGCCGGGTGCGCGACTATGCGCAGGTCAAGGCGGACGGCGTGATCACCCGCGAGATCGCCGCGGCCGCCCTGGCCGTCTACGAGGTGGACGAGCGCGGCCTCGACCGCCTGGACCGGGCCGTCCTGGAAGCGCTGCTGAAGCTCTTCGGCGGCGGTCCGGTGGGCCTGTCGACGCTCGCGGTCGCGGTGGGGGAGGAGCGCGAGACCGTGGAGGAGGTCGCCGAGCCCTTCCTCGTCCGGGAGGGTCTGCTCGCCCGCACTCCGCGCGGCCGGGTCGCCACGCCCGCTGCGTGGGCACATCTCGGCCTGACCGCACCACGCTCGTCAGCTGCGGGAAACGGACAACAGGACCTGTTCGGGGCGTGACGGCGCCGCGGTGACGAGGGCATTGGCGGGGTCAGGAACCCAGGTGCCATGCTGAGCGTTGTTCCATGCACGCGGACTCGCTTAGACTCCGCCGATGCCGCCCATGCGGGCGGCGTCGACCAACCCCCATACAACAGGCCGCTCTCACCGCGCGGTCGCGCGAAGGAAATTCCGTCCCGTGAATACCTTGACCCTTCTCCCGTTCATCGTGCTCATCGCGGCCATGTTCCTGATGACGCGCTCGGCGAAGAAGAAGCAGCAGCAGGCCGCGAACATGCGGAACGAGATGCAGCCCGGATCCGGTGTCCGCACCATCGGGGGCATGTACGCCACGGTCAAGGAGGTCAACGAGGACACGGTCCTCCTCGACGCCGGCCCTGGTATCGATCTCCTCTTCGCCAAGAACGCCATCGGCGCCGTCCTCTCCGACGACGAGTACAACCGCATCGTCCACGGCATCGAGCACGACCTGAAGTCCGACATCGTCCCGGACGACGCCTCCTCCCTCACCGAGAGCGACGCGACCGACGCCGTTGCCGCCGCCTCCGACGACAAGGCCGTCGACCTCGGTAAGAAGGACGCTGACGAGGACAAGGCCGAGGACAAGGCCGACACGGCCGAGGCCGCCGAGGCGAAGTCCGACGAAGAGCCGAAGAAGACCGACGGCGACTCCGACGCGAAGTAGTCACGTCCCGGGGCGGCGCGGCGCGGCTTGACCGCACTGCGCGTCCCCGGGCGCTTCTGTTTCCCGCAGAGGAACCCGACACCATGTCATGGCCGACCGCGCCGACCGGGCGCCGAGCGGCCCGAGAGGGAGTACGAGAAGGTGGCAGCACCTAAGAGGGGCCGGAGTGCGAGTGCCCAGAGCAAGCCAGGGCGCTCGCTGGCCCTCATCCTGATCGCCATCGTGGCGCTCACCGGGGGGATGTTCCTCTCCGGACACACCACTCCGCGTCTCGGCATCGACCTGGCCGGTGGCACGAGCATCACGCTCAAGGCGAAGGCCGACCAGGGGTCGGCGATCAACAAGGCCAACATGGACACCGCGGTCGACATCATGAACCGCCGTGTCAACGGTCTTGGTGTCTCCGAGGCGGAGGTGCAGACCCAGGGGAACGACCACATCATCGTCAACATCCCCAAGGGCACCAACTCCAAGGAGGCCCAGCAGCAGGTCGGCACCACCGCCAAGCTGTACTTCCGCCCGGTCCTCGCCAGCCAGCCCACCGGCCCCGCGGCGAACCCGTCGCCCAGCGCCTCCTCCAGCGGCAGCGGCTCCCCGAGCCCCTCGGGCAGCACGTCCGCGAGCCCGTCGAGCAGCGCCTCCTCGGGCCAGAAGGCGTCCTCGCCCACCCCGACGGCCTCCGCCACCTCGCAGGGCCGCGCGGTCACCGACGCTCTCAAGGCCGACGCCACGCCGTCGTCCTCCCCGAGCGCCTCGGCCGGCTCCAGCTCCTCCGCGAGCCCCTCCGCGTCGCCCTCCGGCAGCAGCGCCGAAAGCAAGCTCCAGGCCCAGTACGCCGCCCTGGACTGCTCCAAGCCCGCCGACCGCGCGAAGGCCGGCACCAGCGCCAAGCCCGGCGAGCCCACCGTGGCCTGTGGTGAGGTCGACAAGGTCTGGTACAAGTACCTGCTCGGCCCGGCCGCCGTGGACGGTACCGACGTGAAGAACGCCCAGGCGACCTTCGACACCCAGGGCGCCGCCGGCTGGCAGGTCCAGATGAACTTCACCTCCGGCGGGTCCAAGAAGTTCGCGGACATCACCGGCACGCTGGCCAAGAACCAGCAGCCGCAGAACGAGTTCGCCATCGTCCTCGACGGCAACGTCGTCTCCAGCCCGTACGTGCAGAGCGCCATCACCGGCGGCCAGGCGGAGATCACCGGCAGGTTCACGCAAGCGGAGGCGCAGAGCCTGTCCAACATGCTGTCCTACGGTGCTCTGCCGCTCTCCTTCAAGGAGGAGACCGTCACCACGGTGACCGCCGCGCTCGGCGGCGAGCAGCTGCACGCCGGTCTGCTCGCAGGCGCCATCGGCCTCGCCCTGGTCGTGATCTACCTGGTCGCCTACTACCGCGGTCTGTCGCTCGTGGCCATGGCCTCCCTGCTGGTCTCGGCGATCCTCACCTACGTGCTCATGTCGCTGCTCGGCCCGGCCATCGGCTTCGCGCTGAACCTGCCGGCCGTCTGTGGCGCCATCGTGGCCATCGGTATCACCGCGGACTCGTTCATCGTGTACTTCGAACGCATCCGGGACGAGATCCGCGAGGGCCGCTCGCTGCGCCCCGCCGTCGAGCGGGCCTGGCCGCGCGCCCGGCGCACCATCCTGGTCTCCGACTTCGTGTCGTTCCTCGCCGCCGCCGTGCTGTTCATCGTCACCGTCGGCAAGGTGCAGGGCTTCGCGTTCACGCTCGGCCTGACCACCGTGCTCGACGTGGTCGTGGTCTTCTTCTTCACGAAGCCGCTCATGACGCTCCTCGCCCGCCGCCCGTTCTTCGCGAACGGCCACAAGTGGTCCGGACTCGACCCCAAGAGCCTGGGCGCCAAGCCGCCGCTGCGCCGTACCCGCCGTCCCGCCGGTCCTGCCGCCGGCTCCGTCGACCCGAAGGAGGCGTGAGCGAATGTCGAAACTCGGCAACCTCGGCGCCCGGCTGCACCGCGGCGAGATCAGCTACGACTTCATCGGCAAGCGCAAGCTCTGGTACGGCATCTCCATCCTGATCACCATCACGGCCATCGTCGGCCTGGCGGTGCGCGGCCTGAACATGGGCATCGAGTTCCAGGGCGGAGCGGTCTTCACGACGCCGACGGGCATGAGCACCTCCGTCGCCCAGGCGGAGGGCTACGCCAAGGACGCCTCGGGCCACGAGGCCGTCGTGCAGAAGCTCGGCAACGGCAGCCTGCGCATCCAGATCGCGGGCATCGAGACCGACAAGTCCGACCAGATCAAGCAGACGCTGGCCAAGGACCTGAACCTCAACCCCGAGAAGCTGAACGCCGACCTCGTCGGCCCCAGCTGGGGTGAGCAGATCGCCAGCAAGGCCTGGCAGGGCCTGGCGATCTTCATGGTGCTCGTGGTGATCTACCTGGCCATCGCCTTCGAGTGGCGCATGGCCATCGCGGCACTCGTCGCGCTGATCCACGACATCACCATCACGACCGGTATCTACGCCCTCGTCGGCTTCGAGGTCACGCCCGGTACGGTCATCGGTCTGCTGACGATCCTGGGTTACTCGCTCTACGACACGGTCGTCGTCTTCGACAGCCTCAAGGAGCAGACGAAGGACATCACCAAGCAGACCCGCTTCACCTACAGCGACATCGCCAACCAGTCGATCAACGGCACGCTGGTGCGCTCCGTCAACACCACCGTGGTCGCGCTGCTGCCCGTGGCGGGCCTGCTGTTCATCGGCGGCGGCTTCCTCGGCGCCGGCACGCTGAACGACATCTCGCTGTCGCTGTTCGTCGGCCTCGCGGCCGGTGCGTACTCGTCGATCTTCATCGCCACGCCGCTCGTCGCCGACCTCAAGGAGCGCGAGCCGGCGATGAAGGCCCTGCGCAAGCGGGTCCTGGCCAAGCGGGCGCAGGCCGCCACCGAGGCGGACACGGAGGACCCCCGGCCCGCCGGTGCCGAGGCCGACGACGCAGCGCACGCCGTGGTGGGTCCGCGCGACCAGGTCGCACCCCGCAACCGGGGACGCGGCCGCACCTCGGGGAAGCGTCGATGACGGACATCCAGGAGCTGCTGCTCAGCCGCATCCGCGATGTGGCCGACTACCCGGAGCAGGGCGTGATGTTCAAGGACATCACGCCGCTCCTGGCGGACCCGGCCGCGTTCACGGCGCTGACCGACGCGCTGGCCGAGATCGCCGCGAACACCGGGGCGACCAAGGTCGTCGGGCTGGAGGCCCGGGGATTCATCCTGGGCGCGCCGGTGGCCGTGCGGGCCGGGCTCGGGTTCATCCCCGTCCGCAAGGCGGGCAAGCTCCCCGGTGCGACGCTGCGGCAGGCGTACGACCTGGAGTACGGGTCGGCCGAGATCGAGGTGCACGCGGAGGACCTGACCTCCGAGGACCGGGTGCTGATCGTCGACGACGTACTCGCCACCGGGGGTACGGCCGAGGCCGCGATCCAGCTGATCCAGCGGGCGGGTGCCGAGGTCTGCGGGCTCGCGGTGCTGATGGAGCTGGGCTTCCTGGGAGGCCGGGCGCGGCTGGAGTCCGCGCTGAGCGGGGCGCCGTTGGAGGCGCTGCTCCAGATCTGAGCGCACGGTATGCGCACACGGAACGGCCCCGGCCCCGCCGGGGCCGTTCCGCGTTTCCCGCCCTCCGCTCCGGCGCCTCCGCCATCCCCGTGACACCCCTCGGCCACCGGCACAACACCTCTCGGCCGTTCGCAGGAATCCCTTCTCGACTCTCGGCGTTTCACTGGTACCGGGTCCTCACATTCGTCTGAAGGCGATGACAAGCCCCGGGATCGCTACCATGGGGTCTCCGGAGCCTGACCGGGGGACCCGGATCGCGCACGAGGAGCCCTCTTGCCAGACGAGGCCCAGCCACTGACCGCCGCCAAGCCCGAGCCTGCCTCGGCCTCCACGGTGAAGCCCGCGCCGAACGCGTCCGACGCGAAGAACGACGCCCGCGGGACGGTGGAGCACGCCCAGTCCGCGCCTGTCGAGAAGACCTCGGACGCCGCGCGGCCCAAGCCTTCCCCCGCTCTCGGCTCCGCTCGAGCGGGGGGACCCCCATCTCCCGTGCGTCCCGCCGCCGTCCAGCCCACGCCCCGCTCCGGTTCCTCCAACCGCGTCCGCGCCCGTCTCGCCCGCCTCGGCGTGCAGCGCGCGAACCCGTACAACCCGGTTCTCGAACCGTTGCTGCGCATAGTGCGCAGCAACGACCCGAAGATCGAGAACTCGACCCTGCGGCAGGTCGAGCGCGCCTACCAGGTCGCCGAGCGCTGGCACCGCGGCCAGAAGCGCAAGAGCGGCGACCCGTACATCACGCACCCCCTCGCCGTGACCACCATCCTCGCCGAGCTGGGCATGGACCCGGCCACGCTCATGGCGGGGCTGCTGCACGACACCGTCGAGGACACCGAGTACGGTCTCGACCAGCTGCGCCGCGACTTCGGCGACACGGTCGCCCTGCTCGTCGACGGCGTCACCAAGCTGGACAAGGTCAAGTTCGGCGAGGCCGCGCAGGCGGAGACCGTGCGCAAGATGGTCGTCGCCATGGCCAAGGACCCGCGCGTCCTGGTCATCAAGCTCGCCGACCGCCTGCACAACATGCGCACCATGCGCTACCTCAAGCGCGAGAAGCAGGAGAAGAAGGCGCGCGAGACCCTCGAGATCTACGCGCCCCTCGCCCACCGCCTCGGCATGAACACCATCAAGTGGGAGCTGGAGGACCTCGCCTTCGCGATCCTCTACCCCAAGATGTACGACGAGATCGTGCGGCTCGTCGCCGAGCGGGCGCCCAAGCGCGACGAGTACCTCGCCATAGTGACCGACGAGGTCCAGGCCGACCTGCGCGCCGCCCGCATCAAGGCGACCGTCACCGGCCGCCCCAAGCACTACTACAGCGTCTACCAGAAGATGATCGTCCGCGGCCGTGACTTCGCGGAGATCTACGACCTGGTGGGGATTCGTGTCCTTGTCGACACGGTCCGCGACTGCTACGCCGCCCTCGGCACCGTGCACGCGCGATGGAATCCGGTCCCCGGCCGGTTCAAGGACTACATCGCGATGCCCAAGTTCAACATGTACCAGTCGCTGCACACGACGGTCATCGGGCCCAACGGCAAGCCCGTCGAGCTGCAGATCCGCACGTTCGACATGCACCGGCGCGCGGAGTACGGCATCGCCGCGCACTGGAAGTACAAGCAGGAAGCCGTCGCCGGTGCCTCCAAGGTCCGCACCGACGTGCCCAAGTCGTCCGGCAAGGGCAAGGACGACCACCTCAACGACATGGCGTGGCTGCGGCAGCTGCTCGACTGGCAGAAGGAGACCGAGGACCCCAGCGAGTTCCTGGAGTCCCTGCGCTTCGACCTGTCCCGCAACGAGGTCTTCGTCTTCACCCCGAAGGGCGACGTCATAGCGCTCCCGGCCGGGGCCACCCCGGTCGACTTCGCCTACGCCGTCCACACCGAGGTCGGCCACCGCACCATAGGAGCGCGGGTCAACGGCCGTCTCGTACCGCTCGAATCCACCCTGGACAACGGCGACCTGGTGGAGGTGTTCACCTCCAAGGCGGCCGGCGCCGGTCCGTCCCGCGACTGGCTCGGCTTCGTCAAGTCACCGCGTGCCCGCAACAAGATCCGCGCCTGGTTCTCCAAGGAGCGCCGCGACGAGGCGATCGAGCAGGGCAAGGACGCCATCGTCCGGGCCATGCGCAAGCAGAACCTGCCCATCCAGCGCATCCTCACCGGTGACTCGCTGGTCACGCTCGCGCACGAGATGCGCTACTCGGACATCTCCGCGCTGTACGCGGCGATCGGCGAGGGCCACGTGTCCGCACCGAACATCGTCCAGAAGCTCGTCTCGGCGCTCGGCGGCGAGGAGGCCGCCACCGAGGAGATCGACGAGGCGGTCCCGCCGACGCGCACGCGCGGCCGCAAGCGCCGCTCCAGCTCCGACCCGGGCGTCGTGGTCAAGGGTGTCGACGACGTGTGGGTCAAGCTGGCCCGCTGCTGCACGCCGGTCCCCGGCGACCCGATCATCGGCTTCGTCACCCGGGGCAGCGGCGTATCGGTTCACCGCAGCGACTGCGTCAACGTGGAGTCGTTGTCCCGTGAGCCGGAGCGCATCCTCGACGTCGAGTGGGCGCCCACGCAGTCGTCGGTCTTCCTGGTCGCCATCCAGGTCGAGGCCCTGGACCGCTCCCGGCTGCTGTCGGACGTCACCCGCGTCCTGTCCGACCAGCACGTCAACATCCTCTCGGCGGCCGTGCAGACCTCCCGCGACCGCGTGGCCACCTCGCGCTTCACCTTCGAGATGGGCGACCCGAAGCACCTCGGCCACGTCCTGAAGGCCGTGCGCGGAGTGGAAGGCGTGTACGACGTCTACCGCGTGACGTCGGGCCGCAGCCGCTCGTGACAGCGCATGTGAAAGGGCCCCGTACGCGTACGGGGCCCTTTCACATGCGGGTGAGGGGTGACCTCAGCCGCCGAACTCCTGAAGGCCCTTCAGAGCCTGGTCCAGAAGCGCCTGACGGCCCTCCAGCTCCCGCTCCAGCTTGTCGGCCTTGGAGCTGTTGCCCTGGGCGCGTGCCTGCTCGATCTGGCCCTTCAGCTTGTCCACGGCGGTCTGGAGCTGACCGGTCAGACCCTCGGCACGCGCGCGTGCCTCCGGGTTCGTCCGGCGCCACTCGGCCTCCTCGGCCTCCTGGAGCGCCCGCTCGACCGTGTGCATCCGGCCCTCGACCTTCGGACGCGCGTCCCGCGGGACGTGACCGATGGCCTCCCAGCGCTCGTTGATCGAGCGGAAGGCAGCCCGCGCGCCCTTCAGGTCCGCGATCGGGAGGAGCTTCTCGGCCTCCCCGGCCAGCTCCTCCTTCAGCTTGAGGTTCTCCGACTGTTCCGCGTCCCGCTCGGCGAACACCGAGCTGCGCGCCGCGAAGAACACGTCCTGGGCACCGCGGAAGCGGTTCCACAGGTCGTCCTCGTGCTCACGCTGGGCACGGCCGGCGGCCTTCCAGTCGGCCATCAGCTCGCGGTACCGGGCCGCCGTCGGACCCCAGTCCGTCGAGGCGGACAGCGACTCGGCCTCGGCGACCAGCCGCTCCTTGATCTTGCGAGCCTCCTCGCGCTGCGCGTCCAGCTGCGCGAAGTGCCCCTTGCGACGCTTGGAGAACGCCGACCGGGCGTGCGAGAAGCGGTGCCACAGCTCGTCGTCGGACTTGCGGTCCAGCCGCGGCAGCCCCTTCCAGGTGTCGACCAGCGCGCGCAGCCGCTCACCGGCGGCCCGCCACTGGTCGGACTGCGCCAGCTGCTCGGCCTCGGTGACCAGGTCCTCCTTGGCCTTGCGGGCCTCGTCGGACTGCTTGGCGCGCTGCGCCTTGCGCTCCTCACGCCGGGACGCGACCGTCGCCACGAGCTTGTCGAGGCGGGTCCGCAGAACGTCCAGGTCGCCGACCGCGTGGTGCGCCTCCACCTGCTCGCGCAGGTGGTCGATCGCGGTCTGGGCGTCCTTCGCCGACAGGTCGGTGGTCTGCACTCGCTTCTCGAGGAGGCCGATCTCGACAACCAGGCCCTCGTACTTGCGTTCAAAGTAGGCAAGCGCCTCCTCAGGGGAGCCTGCCGCCCAGGAACCGACGACCTGCTCGCCGTCGGCCGTACGCACGTACACGGTCCCCGTCTCGTCGACGCGGCCCCACGGGTCGCTGCTCACAGCGCCTCCTCCACATGATGCCGTGCGAGGTGCCTCCCGGCCCCCGGGCATCGTCCACAGTTTCGTCACGGCCAACATAGGCGACCAGCGGGTGGCCTGTCCGCATCCAGCGCGACCGAAATTCCGCAGCTGGCGGTCTCGGGCTTCGGTACGGCGTCAGGACTTCGTGACGGTCGCCTTGTCGATCACGACCGTCGCGTTCGGGGCCCCGTCACCGGCGCCGGAGTTCTCGCCCGCCGCGGCGATCTTGCCCAGCACCTTCAGGCCGGCCTTGTCGATCGTGCCGAACGGCGTGTAGTTCGGCGGCAGCGGGCTGTCCTTGTAGACCAGGAAGAACTGGCTGCCGTTGGTGTTCGGACCGGCGTTGGCCATCGCCACCGTGCCCGTCGGGTAGGTGCTGCCCTTCAGGCTCTTGTCCTTCAGGTTCTCGTCCTTGAGCTGGTAGCCCGGACCACCGCTGCCGGTGCCCGTCGGGTCGCCGCACTGCAGCACGTAGATGCCGTTCGTCGTCAGACGGTGGCACTTGGTGTGGTCGAAGTAGCCCTTGCCGGCGAGGAAGGCGAAGGAGTTCACCGTGTGCGGCGCCGCGGACGCCTTCAGCGCCACGTCGATGTCACCGCACGTCGTCGCGAGCTTCATCGTGTAGTTCGCCGACGTGTCGATGGTCATCGCCGGCTCCTTCTTCCAGCTCAGCTTCTCCACCGAACCCTTGGCGGGCTTCTCGCACGGGTCCGGAGCCTTGCTGGGCGCGGACGGGCTCGGCGTCACGTCGGCGCTCGCGTTCGCCTTCTTGTCGTCGTTCTTCAGCACCCCGGTCGTGTACAGCGCGACACTGCCGATCACGACCACGCCGAGCACCGACGCGATGACGGAGTTGCGCATGCGTGACTTGCGCCGTGCGCTGGTGCGCCGCTGCTGCTGCCGCAAGAACTTCTCCCGGGCGAGCTGACGCCGCCGCTGCTCCTGGCTGACCACCGGGTTCTCTCCTCATGCGTGTCGTGTGCCGACCGGTACGCGTGCGTCTGTGAGCCGACGGCCGCGTCTAGCCCCGTACCGTATATGGGTTCGCTGAGTAAACGGCAGCGCCGGTAGGCTCTGGGCCACGGGCGTCGCGCCCGTGAGCCCTCCCGTATCGACACAACGAAGGACGATCGTGCTCATTGCCGGGTTCCCCGCCGGGGCCTGGGGGACGAACTGTTATCTCGTCGCCCCCGCCGCCGGTGAGGAGTGCGTGATCATCGACCCGGGCCACCAGGCCGCCGCAGGAGTCGAGGACGCACTCAGGAAGCATCGGCTCAAGCCCGTCGCCGTCGTCCTCACCCACGGCCACATCGATCATGTGGCCTCGGTCGTCCCCGTGTGCGGCGCGCACGACGTGCCGGCCTGGATCCACCCCGAGGACCGGTACATGCTGAGCGACCCCGAGAAGGCCCTCGGCCGGTCCATCGGCATGCCGCTGATGGGCGAGCTGACCGTGGGCGAGCCGGACGACGTCTTGGAGCTGACCGACGGCGCGAAGCTGGCGCTGGCCGGTATGGAGTTCTCCGTCGCGCACGCACCGGGCCATACCAAGGGGTCGGTGACCTTCGGCCTGCCCGGGGCGGCGGACATCCCGCCGATCATGTTCTCGGGCGACCTGCTGTTCGCCGGCTCCATCGGACGCACCGACCTGCCCGGTGGCTCCATGGAGGACATGCTCGAATCGCTGGCCCGCGTGTGCCTGCCGCTCGACGACTCCACCGTGGTGCTGCCCGGCCACAACGAGCACACGACCATCGGCCAGGAGCGCGCCACCAACCCCTATCTGCGGCAGGTGGCGGCCGGCCAGGGAGCCTCCCCGGCTCCCCGACGAGGAATGTGACGAGAGAGCTTCCGTGAGTACCTTCCAGGCCCCCAAGGGCACCTACGACCTGATTCCGCCGGATTCGGCGACGTACCTGGCCGTCCGCGAGGCCATCGCCGCTCCGCTGCGCAACTCCGGCTACGGCTACATCGAGACGCCCGGCTTCGAGAACGTCGAGCTGTTCGCGCGCGGAGTCGGCGAGTCCACCGACATCGTCACCAAGGAGATGTACGCCTTCGAGACCAAGGGCGGCGACAAGCTCGCCCTGCGCCCCGAGGGCACGGCCTCCGTGCTGCGCGCGGCCCTCGAGGCCAACCTGCACAAGACGGGCAACCTCCCCGTCAAGCTCTGGTACTCCGGCTCGTACTACCGCTACGAGCGCCCCCAGAAGGGCCGTTACAGGCACTTCTCCCAGGTCGGCGCGGAGGCGATCGGCGCCGAGGACCCGGCGCTGGACGCCGAGCTGATCATCCTGGCCGACCAGGCGTACCGCTCCCTGGGCCTCAGGAACTTCCGCATCCTGCTGAACAGCCTGGGCGACAAGGAGTGCCGTCCGGTGTACCGGGCCGCGCTGGTGGACTTCCTTCGGGGCCTCGACCTGGACGAGGACACACGCCGCCGCGTCGACATCAACCCGCTCCGGGTGCTCGACGACAAGCGTGAGTCGGTCCAGAAGCAGCTGGGCGACGCACCCCTCCTGCGGGACTACCTCTGCGACGCCTGCAAGGCGTACCACGAGGAGGTCCGTGACCTGATCACGGCGGCGGGCGTCTCCTTCGAGGACGACCCGAAGCTGGTGCGCGGCCTGGACTACTACACCCGCACCACCTTCGAGTTCGTGCACGACGGTCTGGGCTCCCAGTCCGCGGTGGGCGGCGGCGGCCGCTACGACGGTCTGTCCGAGATGATCGGCGGCCCCGCGCTGCCGTCCGTCGGCTGGGCTCTCGGCGTCGACCGCACGGTGCTCGCCCTGGAGGCCGAGGGTGTGGAGCTCGACATCCCGTCCTCGACCAGCGTGTACGCGGTGCCGCTCGGCGAGGAGGCCCGCCGGGTGCTGTTCGCCAAGGTCACCGAGCTGCGCAAGGCCGGTGTCGCGGCGGACTTCGCCTACGGCGGCAAGGGCCTGAAGGGCGCCATGAAGAACGCCAACCGCAGCGGGGCCCGCTACGCGATCGTCGCCGGCGAGCGCGACCTCGCCGAGGGCGTCGTCCAGCTCAAGGACATGGAGTCCGGCGAGCAGACGGCGATCGGCGTGAACGAGATCGTGGCCGAGCTGGAGGCGCGGCTCGGCTAGCCGCACACACGCGCGCGTGGGCGCCGGATGCTCCCCGAGGAGCGTCCGGCGCCCTTGTCGTAGGCGGGTGCGGACGCTGTCCGGAACCGAGCGGACGGCCCCGGTCATACGTACATGCTTATGCGGAGCAGACGGTGCGCACCCGCACGGGTGCGGCACAATGGCCCTGCCCGAAGATGGTCCAAGTCTCCAGTGACGGAATCGGCGTGATGAGCAAGACGACAGTCAAGGACGTCTCCACCGAGCCCGGGCCCGAGCGTGCCGTCGACGCGCCCCGCGTGGTGGGCGGCAGTCGCGCCTTCGCCCTGCTGCTGCTGATCACCGGCGCGGCCGGGCTGCTGGCCGCCTGGGTCATCACGATCGACAAGTTCAAGCTGCTCGAGGCCAAGGTCGAGGGCAAGACCTTCACCCCCGGCTGCAGCCTCAACCCGGTCGTCTCCTGCGGCAGCGTCATGGAGAGCAAGCAGGCCGCCGCCTTCGGGTTCCCGAACCCGATGCTCGGCCTGGTCTGCTACGGCATCGTCATCTGCGTCGGCATGAGCCTGCTCGCCCGCGCCCGCTTCCCGCGCTGGTACTGGCTGACCTTCAACTTCGGCACCCTCTTCGGCGTGGCCTTCTGCACCTGGCTGCAGTTCCAGTCCCTGTACCGGATCAACGCCCTGTGCCTGTGGTGCTCGCTCGCCTGGGTCGCGACGATCACCATGTTCTGGTACGTCACGTCGTTCAACATCCGCAACGACTTCCTGCCGGCCCCGCGCTGGCTGAAGTCCTTCTTCGGCGAGTTCACCTGGGTGATGCCGGTCCTGCACATCGGCATCATCGGCATGCTGATCCTCACTCGTTGGTGGGACTTCTGGACCAGCTGACGGCCAGGATCCGGTTGTCGGTACAGCCCGGATCCGGTTGTCAGTGGTGTGGCATAGGGTTTTCGACGTGGAACCCGACCTCTTCACCGCCGCAGCAGAAGAACGCCAGGAGAAGGACCCGGCGGCCAGTCCCCTGGCGGTGCGGATGCGCCCGCGCACGCTCGACGAGGTGGTGGGCCAGCAGCATCTCCTGAAGCCGGGCTCCCCGCTGCGCCGGCTGGTCGGCGAGGGCAACGGCGGCCCCGCCGGACCGTCCTCGGTCATCCTCTGGGGCCCTCCCGGCACCGGCAAGACGACCCTCGCCTACGTCGTCTCCAAGGCCACCAACAAGCGGTTCGTGGAGCTCTCCGCGATCACCGCGGGCGTCAAGGAGGTCCGCGCGGTCATCGACGGGGCCCGCCGCGCCACCGGCGGCTTCGGCAAGGAGACCGTCCTCTTCCTGGACGAGATCCACCGCTTCAGCAAGGCCCAGCAGGACTCCCTGCTCCCCGCCGTCGAGAACCGCTGGGTGACCCTGATCGCGGCGACCACCGAGAACCCGTACTTCTCGGTGATCTCCCCGCTGCTCTCCCGCTCCCTCCTCCTCACCCTCGAACCCCTCACCGACGACGACATCCGCGGCCTGCTCCGCCGGGCCCTCGCCGACGAGCGCGGGCTCAAGGAAGCCGTCACCCTCCCCGAGGACACCGAGGAACACCTGCTGCGCATCGCCGGCGGCGACGCCCGCCGCGCCCTGACCGCCCTGGAGGCCGCCGCCGGAGCCGCCCTCGACCAGGGCGAGAGCGCCATCACGCTGCAGACCCTGGAGCAGACCGTCGACCGTGCCGCGGTGAAGTACGACCGCGACGGCGACCAGCACTACGACGTCGCCAGCGCCCTCATCAAGTCCATCCGCGGCTCCGACGTCGACGCCGCCCTGCACTACCTGGCCCGCATGATCGAGGCCGGCGAGGACCCCCGCTTCATCGCCCGCCGTCTGATGATCTCCGCCAGCGAGGACATCGGCCTGGCCGACCCGAACGCGCTGCCGATCGCGGTCGCCGCCGCCCAGGCCGTCGCCATGATCGGCTTCCCCGAGGCCGCCCTCACCCTCAGCCACGCCACCATCGCCCTCGCCCTCGCCCCAAAGTCCAACGCCGCGACCACCGCCATCGGCGCCGCCATGGAGGACGTACGCAAGGGACTGGCCGGCCCGGTGCCGCCGCACCTTCGGGACGGGCACTACCAGGGTGCGAGGAAACTGGGGCACGCCCAGGGGTACGTGTACCCGCACGACCTGCCCGAGGGCATCGCCGAGCAGCAGTACGCCCCTGACGCCCTCAAGGACCGCGAGTACTACACTCCGACCCGCCACGGCGCCGAGGCGCGGTACGCGGACGCCGCCGAATGGACCCGCAGACACCTCGGTCGCAGGCGCCCCTGACCACCCTGTAGACTGCCCCGAAGTGCTGAGTCCCGCGCAGTCAGAGCGGGACAGCCAGCCGGAGACCCGGTCCTTCCCGGATCGGCTCCAGGAGCGTCGCGCACCGTCGAACGGTGTCGCGGGCAGCCCACCACCACCCGGAATCCCGGGGAGGGTCGGTGGGCCACTCGCGTGCTGCACGTATGTGCCCAGACCAGGGGAGCGGCTGCCCGACAGGTCCCATGCGGACCCGGCGGGTTTCCCCGGCTGCGGATGCGACCTCCCTCAACTCTGACAAGCCGAAAACGAGGAAAGAGAAAGACAGTGGCGAACCAGTCCCGCCCCAAGGTCAAGAAGTCGCGTGCCCTCGGTATCGCGCTGACCCCGAAGGCCGTCAAGTACTTCGAGGCCCGTCCCTACCCGCCGGGTGAGCACGGCCGCGGCCGCAAGCAGAACTCGGACTACAAGGTCCGTCTGCTCGAGAAGCAGCGTCTGCGCGCGCAGTACGACGTGTCCGAGCGTCAGCTCGTCCGCGCCTACGAGCGTGCCGCCAAGGTCCAGGGCAAGACCGGTGAGGCCCTGATCATCGAGCTCGAGCGCCGCCTCGACGCGCTGGTCCTGCGTTCGGGCATCGCCCGCACGATCTACCAGGCCCGCCAGATGGTCGTCCACGGCCACATCCAGGTCAACGGCCAGAAGGTCGACAAGCCGTCCTTCCGTGTCCGCCCGGACGACGTCGTGCAGGTCCGCGACCGCTCCAAGGACAAGACGCTCTTCACGATCGCCCGTGAGGGTGGCTTCGCCCCCGACGGCGAGACCCCGCGCTACCTCCAGGTGAACCTCAGGGCCCTGGCGTTCCGCCTGGACCGTGAGCCGAACCGCAAGGAGATCCCGGTGATCTGCGACGAGCAGCTCGTCGTCGAGTACTACGCCCGCTGATCCCAGCCCCGGCGTGGCATCTCAGCCCGCCGTCTCGCCACCCTTGCGGGTGGGCGAGGCGGCGGGTTCGCGTTTCCCGGCCTCCTCGCGCGCGTGCCGCACCGGCCCCCTGGGCGCGGGCAGCGCCCGCAGCGGCCGGACACCGCCCTGCCCCAGCGCCCGCGCCACGGCCGTCGCCCGGTCCAGCCGCGCACCCTCCCGTACGCACTCCTCGTACCGCTCGTCGCCGAGGGCCTTGCGGGCCGTCGCCTCGCACAGCTCGTGCGGGGCGTTGTAGTACGCCGAGCCGAACAGCGGCAGACCGACCGACGGCCACAGCCGGCTCGCGGCGCCCTGGAGCACCGCCGCCTCGGCCGCCTCGCCCTGGGACGCCGTCACCAGGGCCAGCAGCTCGAGGGCCAGCACCGAGCCCAGCAGATCGTGGAAGGCGTGCGCGGTGCCCAGGCACTCCGCCAGCAGCTCCCGCGCGCGCACCGGATCCCCGTCCTGCCAGGCCGCGTACGCCAGCACGTACAGCGCGTACGACCTGGTCCACCGCTCCCCGTGGTCCTCGCACACCCGGCGCACGTCCTCGCACAGCCGCACCGCGGCCGCCAGGTCCCCCTGGAACGCCCGCGTCATCGCCAGCTCGACCTGGCCCATCAGGACGTTGCTGTTCAGCTCGCCGATCTCCTGGTAGCGGTCCAGCGCCGACCGCAGCAGCGTCTCCGCGCGCGCCATGTCGTCCGTGACCAGGGCCAGACACCCGGTGCGGTGCTCCGCGTACGCCACCGCCGTCGCGTCCGCGGCCCCCTCCGCCCGCTCCCGGCACTCCCGCAGCGTGGTCAGTGCCGAGACGGTGTCGCCCTGGAGGATCGCGACATGGCCGAGCACCCGCAGCGCCTTGAACCGGGACTGCTCGTACTCCGACTCCAGCTCCACGCTGCGCTCCAGCCAGCGCCGCCCCTCCGACAGCCGGCCACAGCCCACCCAGCAGAACCACAGCGAGCCCGCCAGGTACTGGCCGAGGTGCGTCTCCTCGGGCTCGGTCAGGCAGAACTCCAGCGCGTCCCGCAGGTTCGGAAGTTCGGCCTCGACCCGCGCGGCCACCTCGCGCTGCCGGGGCGAGAACCAGTCCAGCTCGCACCAGGTCGCCAGCCCCAGGAACCAGTCCCGGTGCCTGCGCCGCAGCCGGGCCGCGTCCCCGGCCGACTCCAGCCAGTCGGTGCCGTAGGCCCGGACCGTACCCAGCATCCGGTAGCGGGGACCCGCCGCCGTGTCCTCGCGGGAGAGCACGGACTGGGCCAGCAGCTCCGAGAGCACGTCCAGGACGTCCTCGGCCGGCATCCCGTCCCCGCTGCACACGTACTCGGCCGCCTCCAGGTCGAAGGTCTGCGCGAACACCGAAAGACGCGCCCAGAGCAGCCGCTCGGCGGGCGTGCACAGTTCGTGGCTCCAGCCGATAGCGGTCCGCAGCGTCTGATGGCGGGGGAGCGCGTCCCGGCCGCCGCCGGTCAGCAGCCGGAACCGGTCGTCCAGCCGCTCCAGCAGCTGGGCCGGGGACAGGGCCCGCAGCCGTCCCGCGGCCAGCTCCACCGCCAGCGGGATCCCCTCCAGTCGACGGCACAGCTCCCGCACCTCGGGACGGTCGCCGATGTCCAGCCCGTGCTGCCGGGCCCGGTCCGCGAACAGCTCGACCGCCTCGTCCTCGCCGAGCGGCTCCAGCGGGAACAGCCGCTCGCCGGTCAGGGCCAGCGGGCGCCGGCCCACCGCCAGCACCCGCAGCTCCGGCAGCCTGCGCAGCAGATCCGCGACCAGCGCGGCACAGGCCGCCACCAGATGCTCGAACCCGTCGAGCACGAGCAGCATCCGGCGGCCCGCGAGGTGGTCGAACAGCGTCTGCGCCGGCTCCCGTGTGGTGTGGTCGGTCAGCCCCAGCGCCTCTACCACCTCGTACGGCACGAACTGCGGATCCCGTACCGCCGCGAGTTCGACCCGCACCCACGCACCCGACTCCGCCCGCGCCGCCCGGGAAGCGTCCTCGGACGCCCAGCGCGCCGCCACCCGCGCGGCCAGCCGTGACTTGCCGACGCCGCCGACCCCGGTGACGGTGACCAGACGGGCCGTCTCCAGGATCCCTGCCAGCTCGGCGAGTTCGGCCGAGCGCCCGACGAACGCGGTGAGTTGGGTGAGTTCGGCGAGTTCGACGGGTGGGACGCCGTCGTTCTGGGGGCCGGGGCGCTGAGGACCTCGCATGGGACACGGAGCGTACTGAAGCATGTTCATTCCGTACAATCGCTTCCCGCGACTCCGCCCGCCGCGGGCGATAATCCGGTACGGAGCGCGACCAGCGGCGCGATAGGCTCGGTCCACTGCTTTTTCAAGGTTCCGATGTCTCAGAGCACGTTTCAGGGAGCGGGTGCGCACAGTGTCCGGTGGAGAGGTGGCCGGGATTCTGGTGGCCGTCTTCTGGGCGATCCTGGTCTCCTTCCTCGCCGTCGCACTGGCGAGGCTGGCCCAGACGCTCAAGGCGACCACCAAGCTCGTCGCGGACGTGACCGATCAGGCCGTTCCCCTGCTCGCCGACGCCTCCTCGGCCGTGCGGTCCGCGCAGACCCAGATCGACCGGGTCGACGCGATCGCCTCCGACGTCCAGGAGGTCACCTCGAACGCCTCCGCGCTCTCCTCCACCGTCGCCTCGACCTTCGGCGGCCCGCTGGTCAAGGTCGCGGCCTTCGGCTACGGGGTCCGCCGGGCCCTGGGCGGCCGCAAGGAGGACGTGCCCGCGAAGGCCCCGAGGCGTACGGTGATCGTGGGCCGGACGGTCCCGGCCGCGCGGCGGGGCAAGCGGAACAACCGCGGAAAGAGGGACTAGGTCAAGGATGTTCCGCCGAACGTTCTGGTTCACCACGGGTGTCGCCGCCGGCGTGTGGGCCACCACCAAGGTCAACCGCAAGCTGAAGCAGCTGACGCCCGAGAGCCTCGCCGCGACCGCGGCCGACAAGGCCCTGGAGACCGGTCAGCGCCTCAAGGACCGCGCGGTCGGATTCGCGCTCGACGTCCGCGACAACATGGCCCGGCGGGAGGCCGAACTGGAGGAGGCGCTCGGCATCCACGAGAGCCCCGAACTCCCCGCGCCGCGGCGGTTCGCCGCCATCGAGAACAACCGCAGCACCCCGAAGTACATCGAGGCCCCGATGTCTTCGCACACGAAGTACTCGTACAACCGGAATGAGGACCACTGATGGAGTCGGCCGAGATTCGCCGCCGCTGGCTGAGCTTCTTCGAGGAGCGCGGGCACACCGTCGTCCCTTCGGCGTCGCTCATCGCGGACGACCCGACTCTGCTCCTCGTCCCGGCCGGCATGGTGCCCTTCAAGCCCTACTTCCTGGGTGAGGTCAAGCCGCCCTTCGACCGCGCCACCAGCGTGCAGAAGTGCGTGCGCACCCCGGACATCGAAGAGGTCGGCAAGACCACCCGCCACGGCACGTTCTTCCAGATGTGCGGCAACTTCTCCTTCGGTGACTACTTCAAGGAAGGCGCCATCAAGTTGGCGTGGGAGCTGCTCACCAGCCCCCAGGACAAGGGCGGTTACGGCCTGGAGCCGGAGAAGCTCTGGATCACCGTCTACAAGGACGACGACGAGGCCGAGCAGATCTGGCACGAGGTCGTCGGTGTGCCCAAGGAGCGCATCCAGCGCCTGGGCATGAAGGACAACTTCTGGTCCATGGGCGTCCCCGGCCCCTGCGGCCCCTGCTCCGAGATCAACTACGACCGCGGCCCCGAGTTCGGCGTCGAGGGCGGCCCCGCCGTCAACGACGAGCGGTACGTGGAGATCTGGAACCTTGTCTTCATGCAGTACGAGCGCGGCGAGGGCACCGGCAAGGACAACTTCGAGATCCTCGGCGACCTCCCGAGCAAGAACATCGACACGGGCCTCGGCCTGGAGCGCCTCGCCATGATTCTGCAGGGCGTGCAGAACATGTACGAGATCGACACCTCCATGGCCGTCATCAAGCGGGCCACCGAGCTGACCGGCGTCCACTACGGCGAATCGCACACCTCGGACGTCTCCCTGCGCGTGGTCACCGACCACATGCGCACGGCCACGATGCTCATCGGCGACGGCGTCACCCCCGGCAACGAGGGCCGCGGCTACGTCCTGCGCCGCATCATGCGCCGCGCCATCCGCAAGATGCGTCTGCTCGGCGCCACCGGTCCGGTCGTCAAGGACCTGATCGACATCGTGATCCGCATGATGGGCCAGCAGTACCCGGAGCTCGTCACCGACCGCGAGCGCATCGAGAAGGTCGCCGTCGCCGAGGAGAACGCCTTCCTCAAGACGCTGAGGGCCGGCACCAACATCCTCGACACCGCCGTCACCGAGACCAAGCAGTCGGGTGGCACCGTCCTCGCCGGCGACAAGGCCTTCCTGCTCCACGACACCTGGGGCTTCCCGATCGACCTCACCCTCGAGATGGCCGCCGAGCAGGGGCTGTCCGTGGACGAGGACGGCTTCCGCCGCCTGATGAAGGAGCAGCGGGAGCGCGCCAAGGCCGACGCCAAGGCCAAGAAGACCGGCCACGCCGACATGGGCGCCTACCGCGAGATCGCCGACAGGGCCGGCGCCACCGACTTCATCGGCTACACGGACACCGAGGGCGAGTCCACGATCGTCGGCATCCTGGTCGACGGCGTCTCCTCCCCGGCCGCCACCGAGGGCGACGAGGTCGAGATCGTCCTCGACCGCACCCCGTTCTACGCCGAGGGCGGCGGCCAGATCGGCGACACCGGCCGCATCAAGGTCGACTCCGGTGCCGTCATCGAGATCCGCGACTGCCAGAAGCCGGTCCCGGGCGTGTACGTCCACAAGGGCGTCGTCCAGGTCGGCGAGGTCACCGTCGGTGCCAAGGCCCACGCCTCCATCGACGCCCGCCGCCGCAAGGCCATCGCCCGCGCCCACTCGGCCACGCACCTCACCCACCAGGCCCTGCGCGACGCCCTCGGCCCGACGGCCGCCCAGGCCGGTTCCGAGAACCAGCCCGGCCGCTTCCGCTTCGACTTCGGCTCCCCGTCCGCCGTCCCGACGGCCGTGATGACCGACGTCGAGCAGAAGATCAACGAGGTGCTCGCCCGCGACCTCGACGTGTACGCCGAGGTCATGGGCATCGACGAGGCCAAGAAGCGGGGCGCCATCGCCGAGTTCGGCGAGAAGTACGGCGAGCGGGTCCGTGTGGTGACCATCGGCGACTTCTCCAAGGAGCTGTGCGGCGGCACGCACGTGCACAACACCGCCCAGCTGGGCCTGGTGAAGCTGCTCGGCGAGGCCTCCATCGGCTCGGGTGTCCGTCGTATCGAGGCCCTCGTCGGCGTCGACGCCTACAACTTCCTCGCCCGGGAGCACACGGTCGTCAACCAGCTGACCGAGCTGCTCAAGGGCCGCCCGGACGAGCTGCCGGAGAAGGTCTCCTCGATGCTCGGCAAGCTGAAGGACGCCGAGAAGGAGATCGAGAAGTTCCGCGCCGAGAAGGTGCTGCAGGCCGCCGCCGGGCTCGCCGAGTCCGCCAAGGACGTGCGGGGCGTCGCGCTGGTCACCGGCCAGGTCCCGGACGGCACCACGCCGGACGACCTGCGCAAGCTGGTCCTGGACGTGCGCGGTCGCATCCAGGGCGGCCGGGCCGCCGTGGTCGCCCTGTTCACGGTCAACAACGGCAAGCCGCTGACCGTCATCGCCACCAACGAGGCCGCCCGTGAGCGTGGTCTCAAGGCCGGTGACCTGGTCCGTACCGCTGCCAAGACCCTCGGTGGCGGCGGTGGCGGCAAGCCGGACGTCGCCCAGGGCGGCGGGCAGAACCCGGCCGCTGTCGGCGAGGCCGTCGACGCCGTCGAGCGTCTTGTCGCCGAGACAGCGAAGTAAGGAAACGGTAGGACATGCGCAGAGGACGTCGACTCGCGATCGACGTCGGGGACGCCCGGATCGGGGTCGCCTCGTGCGACCCCGACGGGATCCTCGCCACTCCGGTGGAGACGGTCCCCGGACGTGACATCCCGGCAGCCCACCGCCGACTGCGGCAGCTCGTCGAGGAGTACGAACCGATCGAGGTCGTCGTCGGCCTCCCTCGCTCCCTCAAGGGGGGTGAGGGCCCGGCCGCGGTAAAGGTTCGCGCCTTCGCCCGGGAACTCGCCGAGGGCATCAAGCCCGTGCCGGTCCGGCTGGTGGACGAGCGGATGACGACCGTGACGGCCAGCCAGGGACTGCGCGCCTCCGGTGTGAAGTCCAAGAAGGGCCGGGCCGTCATCGACCAGGCGGCCGCCGTCATCATCCTCCAGCAGGCCCTGGAATCCGAACGGGTGTCAGGTAAAGCACCCGGCGAGGGCGTCGAAGTGGTCATCTGATCGCGATACGGTAACGTTCCGCGCGATGCGGCGGCGTTCGAAACAGCCGCCGCACAGCAAAGAGGCGGAACGGAAGCGGGTCCACCGGCTGCGCGGCCGTCGGCCTCGCGGCTCTAGGGGATCGATGACTGAGTATGGCCGGGGCCCTGGCTCCGAACCGTGGCATCCGCAGGACCCGTTGCTCGGGGACGGCGGATGGGAAGGGCAGCAGACCCACGCGGGTCAGCAGCCCCCTTACGGCGGCCAGCCGCAGCAGTACCCGCAGCAGCCGCACTACGGCGACTGGACCCAGGGGCAGAACTCCGGGTACGGCCAGCAGCAGTACCCGTACCAGGACGCACAGGGCCAGTCCTCATACGACCAGCAGTACGCGGGGCACACTCAGCAGTACCAGCAGCAGCACCAGCAGCCCCAGGACGGCTGGGACGCGTCCGGCACCCACGGCCATGTTCCCTACGCCGCGGACCCGGGCGACCCCTACAACCAGCAGCCCGTGGCGTACGGCGGAGAGCATCCCGACTTCTACGGCACCGAGGACGCCTATCCGCCGCCGCAGCCCCCCGGCCGCCGGCGCCCCGAACCATCGCCCGGGCCCGACCCGGAGACCGGCTGGGACCCCGGCGAGGACCAGGGTGAGCACGCCTTCTTCGCCGGAGGCGGCGGCGATGACGACGACGCGGACGACGAGGCGGAGAGCCGGAGCGGTCGTGGTGACCGGCGCGGCAAGGGCCGCAAACCCGTCAAGACCAAGAAGCGGCGCACCGGCTGCGCCTGCATGGTCGTCGTCCTGGTCTTCGGCGGCGGCCTCGGCACCATCGGCTACTTCGGCTGGCAGTTCTACCAAAATCGTTTCGCCGCGGCTCCGGACTACGCGGGCGACGGCAACGGCCAGATGGTGACGGTCGACATCCCGAAGGGCGCCGGCGGCTATGTCATCGGTCAGAAGCTGAAGGAGGCCGGCGTCGTCGAGAGCGTCGACGCCTTCGTCTCCGCACAGCAGGCCAACCCCAACGGCAAGTCGCTCCAGGACGGCATCTACACGCTGCAGAAGCACATGTCCGCGGCCAGCGCCGTCGAGCTGATGCTCAGCCCGAAGAGCCGGAGCAACCTGATCATCGCCGAGGGCACACGCAACGCCGCGGTCTACGCGGCGATCGACAAGCGCCTCCAGGTGCCTGCGGGCACGACGCAGAAGATCGCGAAGCAGAAGTACAAATCCCTGGGACTGCCTGGCTGGGCAGTGAATCACGCCAACGTGAGGGACCCGCTGGAAGGCTTCCTCTACCCCTCCAGCTACCCGGTCACCAAGGGGCAGAAGCCCGAGGCCGTCCTGAAGTCGATGGTCGGCCGGGCCAAGGAGAAGTACGCGGAACTCGGCCTGGAGAACAAGGCCAAGAGCCTGGGCATGGACAACGCGTTCCAGCTCGTGGTCGTCGCCAGCCTGGTCCAGGCCGAGGGCAAGACGCACGACGACTTCCGCAAGATGGCGGAGGTGGTCTTCAACCGCCTGAAGCCCGACAACACCGAGACCAACCAGTTGCTGCAGTTCGACTCGACCTACAACTACCTCAAGGGCACGAGCAACATCCATATCTCCGAGAAGGAGATCAACAGCAACCAGAGCCCGTACAACACCTACACCCACAAGGGACTTCCGCCCGGTCCGATCGGCAACCCCGGCGAGGACGCGCTGAAGGCGACACTGAATCCGACGCACGACGGCTGGATCTACTTCGTGGCGACCGACGGTACGACCAATACCGAATTCGCCAAGACCTACGAAGAATTCAAGCAGCTCAAGGACAAGTTCAATGCCAACTCGGGCAACTGATGCCCGCCGGGCCGCCGTGCTCGGTTCGCCCATCGCCCACTCCCTCTCGCCGGTGCTGCACCGGGCGGCCTACGAAGCGCTCGGGCTCACCGGGTGGTCGTACGACCGCTTCGAGATCGACGAGGCCGCGCTGCCGGACTTTCTGAGGCAGCTCGGGCCGGAGTGGGCGGGGCTGTCGCTGACGATGCCGCTGAAGCGGGCCGTCATCCCGCTGATGGACGAGATCACCGAGACGGCCGCCTCGGTGGACGCGGTCAACACGGTCGTCTTCGCCGAGGACGGCCACCGGGTCGGCGACAACACGGACATCCCGGGGATGGTGGCCGCGCTGCGCGAGCACGGCATCGAGCAGGTCGAGTCCGCCGCGATCCTCGGCGCCGGCGCCACCGCGTCCTCGGCGCTGGCCGCCCTGGCCCGGATCTGCAGCGGCGAGGTCGTCGCCTATGTGCGCAGCGAGGCGCGCGCCGCCGAGATGCGGCGGTGGGGCGAGCGGCTCGAGGTCGAGGTGCGCATCGCGGACTGGGCGGACGCGGCCGAGGCGCTGAGCGCCCCGCTGGTGATCGCGACCACGCCCGCGGGCACCACGGACGCCCTCGCGACGGCCGTGCCCGAGCGTCCGACGACGCTCTTCGACGTGCTCTACGACCCCTGGCCGACCGAGCTCGCGGCCCGCTGGTCGATGTTCGGCGGCGCCGTCGTCAGCGGCCTGGATCTGCTGGTGCACCAGGCAGTTCTGCAGGTTGAGCGCATGACCGGCCACGCTCCGGCCCCGCTGGAGGCCATGCGCCACGCGGGCGAGAAGGCTCTCGCGGCACGCTGAATCTCGTATTCCGTTTCTGCCGCCGACGTCCCGCCTGCTGGACCGGGGGCCGGATCCGGCCCCCGTCGTGGGAGGATCGGGAGTGGCAGGCCGGAATCGCGCACCCGGTCGTGCCGTCGCCGTACGCGAGGACATGCGTACACAGGGCAGTACCGGGCGCGAACACGGAGGAGCACCGTTGAGCAGGCTGCGTTGGCTGACCGCGGGGGAGTCCCACGGTCCCGCACTTGTCGCGACGCTGGAGGGCCTTCCCGCCGGCGTGCCGATCACCACGGAGATGGTGGCGGACCACCTCGCGCGGCGGCGGCTCGGTTATGGCCGTGGTGCACGGATGAAGTTCGAGCGCGACGAGGTCACCTTCCTGGGTGGCGTCCGGCACGGCCTCACCATCGGCTCTCCCGTGGCGATCATGGTGGGCAACACCGAGTGGCCCAAGTGGGAGCAGGTCATGGCGGCCGACCCGGTCGACCCCGAGATCCTGGACGGCCTCGCCCGCAACGCGCCGCTGACCCGGCCCCGCCCCGGTCACGCCGACCTCGCCGGCATGCAGAAGTACGGCTTCGACGAGGCCCGCCCGATCCTGGAGCGCGCCTCCGCCCGTGAGACCGCCGCGCGTGTGGCGCTCGGCGCCGTCGCCCGGTCGTACCTGAAGGAGACGGCCGGCGTCGAGATCGTCTCGCACGTCGTCGAGCTGTGCTCCGTGAAGGCCCCGCAGGGTGTGTACCCGACGCCGGCCGACGTCGACAAGCTGGACGCCGACCCGCTGCGCTGCCTGGACGCGGACGCGTCGAAGGCGATGGTGGCGGAGGTCGACCAGGCCCACAAGGACGGCGACACGCTCGGCGGCGTGGTCGAGGTGCTGGCGTACGGCGTGCCGGTCGGCCTCGGCTCGCACGTGCACTGGGACCGCAAGCTGGACGCCCGTCTCGCCGGCGCCCTGATGGGCATCCAGGCGATCAAGGGCGTCGAGATCGGCGACGGCTTCGAGCTGGCCCGGGTGCCCGGCTCCCAGGCGCACGACGAGATCGTCAACACTCCCGAGGGCATCCGGCGCGTCTCCGGCCGCGCCGGCGGCACCGAGGGCGGCCTGAGCACCGGTGAGCTGCTGCGGGTGCGGGCCGCGATGAAGCCCATCGCGACCGTGCCGCGCGCCCTGAGGACCGTGGACGTGACCACCGGCGAGGCCGCGCAGGCTCACCACCAGCGCTCCGACGTCTCCGCCGTACCGGCCGCCGGCATCGTCGCCGAGGCCATGGTGGCGCTCGTCCTCGCGGACGCGGTCGCCGAGAAGTTCGGCGGCGACTCCGTCCCCGAGACCCGCCGCAACGTGCAGTCGTACCTCGCCAACCTGAAGATCGGATGAGCGCCGTGCCTGCCGTCGTCCTGGTCGGCCCGATGGGCGTGGGCAAGTCCACGGTCGGACACCTGCTGGCCGAGCGACTCGGGTTCGGCTACCGGGACACCGACGACGACATCGTCGCCGCCGAGGGCCGCACCATCGCCGAGATCTTCGTGGACGACGGCGAGGGCACCTTCCGGGCCATCGAGAAGCGGGCGGTGCACACCGCGCTCGCCGAGCACGAGGGTGTCCTCGCGCTCGGCGGCGGGGCGATCCTCGACGCGGACACCCGCGCGCTGCTCGCCGGGCACCGGGTCGTCTACCTCTCGATGGACGTCGAGGAGGCCGTGCGGCGCACCGGCCTGGGCGTGGCCCGGCCGCTGCTCGCCGTCAACCCGCGCAAGCAGTGGCGCGAGCTGATGGAGGCCCGGCGGCACCTGTACGAAGAGGTCGCCACGGCCGTCGTACCGACCGACGGGCGCAGCCCCGAAGAGGTCACCCAAGCAGCGTTGGACGCACTGGAGTTGAAGGAAGCATGAGCGAGGCAGTCACCCGGATCCAGGTCGCCGGCACGGCCGGCACCGACCCCTACGAGGTGCTGGTGGGCCGGCAACTCCTGGGCGAGCTGGCCGGGCTGATCGGCTCCAGGCCCCACCCGTCGCCCACCACCACCCTCAGCGGAGGCGCTTCGCGCCGCAGTGATGCCCAACGGGTCGCGGTGATCCACCCCGAGGCGCTCGCCGAGACCGGCGACGCGCTCCGCGCCGACCTGGTCGAGCAGGGCTACGAGGCGGTCGCCATCCAGGTGCCGAACGCCGAGGAGGCCAAGACCGCCGAGGTCGCCGCCTACTGCTGGAAGGCGCTCGGCCAGTCCGGCTTCACCCGCTCCGACGTCATCGTCGGCGTCGGCGGCGGGGCGACCACGGACCTCGCCGGTTTCGTCGCCGCGACCTGGCTGCGCGGAGTTCGCTGGATCGCCGTCCCCACCACCGTGCTGGCCATGGTGGACGCGGCGGTCGGCGGCAAGACCGGCATCAACACCGCCGAGGGCAAGAACCTGGTCGGCTCCTTCCACCCGCCGGCCGGCGTCCTGTGCGACCTCGCCGCGCTGGACTCGCTGCCGGTCAACGACTACGTCTCCGGGCTCGCCGAGATCATCAAGGCCGGCTTCATCGCCGACCCGGTGATCCTGGAGCTCATCGAGGCCGACCCCGAGGCCGCGCGCTCTCCGCAGGGCCCGCACACGGCCGAGTTGATCGAGCGCTCGATCCGGGTCAAGGCCGAGGTCGTCTCCGACGACCTGAAGGAGTCGGGCCGCCGGGAGATCCTCAACTACGGCCACACGCTCGCCCACGCCATCGAGAAGAACGAGCGCTACAAGTGGCGGCACGGCGCCGCGGTCGCTGTCGGCATGCACTTCGCCGCCGAACTCGGCCGTCTGGCAGGCCGGTTGGACGACGCGACGGCGGACCGGCACCGCACGATCCTCGAATCCGTCGGCCTGCCGCTGACCTACCGTTACGACCAGTGGCCGAGGCTCGTGGAGACCATGAAGGTCGACAAGAAGTCCCGCGGCGACCTGCTGCGCTTCATCGTCCTCGACGGGCTGGCGAAGCCCACCGTCCTGGAGGGCCCGGACCCCGCCGTCCTGCTCGCCGCCTACGGAGAAGTGGGCCAGTAAGGCCCCCGGAGAGGCGGGCCGGTACGTCCCCCGCTGCTCCTTCCGCCCGATTCCCTTCCCGGTCCGGGCACTTCAGGCCGCCCCCGGTCGTTCACCAAACGACGGCCGGGGGCGGTACCGTTCGGTGGGAGCGGGCTCCGTACCCGCCTTCCGGCGCCGAATGTGTGTACGAGATGGAGTGGCAACGGATGCAGCACGCAGTGGGGTCTCCGCTGCCGCCGCCCCACCAGCAGGGGCAGGGACCACACGCCGGCTGGGCGTCGGCCGCGCACCACCCGGGTCCGCACCAGGGAATCCCCCAGGGTCCCGCACCCGTCCCCCCGCCGCCACCGGGGCGGGGCTTCCCCGGGGCCGGAGCGGGAACCGGTCTCCCCGCCGGATCCGTCCCGCCCTCGCCCGCGCCACCCTCGGCTCCGCAGCACCCCACCCCGCCACCCTCGGCTCCGCAGCACCCCGCCGGGCCACCTCCGGCTCCGCAGCGCCCCGCCGCGCCGCCCCCGCAGCACCCCACCGCGCCGCCCGCCCCGCAGGCACCGCCCGGACCGGACAGCACCGGCCATGTGCCGCTTCCGCCCGGCGGCCCGGTCGGCGTGCCCGCCGCGCCGCCCACCTCGGCCTCCGTCCCGGACCCGACGCACACCACCCTGGCGGTGCTGCTGATCGGCCCGGCGGGCGCGGGCAAGACCAGCGTGGCCAAGTACTGGGCCGGCCACCGCCGGGTCCCCACCGCCCACATCAGCCTCGACGACGTGCGCGAATGGGTCCGCTCCGGCTTCGCCGACCCCCAGTCCGGCTGGAACGACCACTCCGAGGCCCAGTACCGCCTGGCCCGTCGCACCTGCGGCTTCGCGGCCCGGAACTTCCTGGCCAACGGCATCTCCTGCATCCTCGACGACGCCGTCTTCCCGGACCGGCCGGTCGTCGGCCTCGGCGGCTGGAAGCGCCACGTCGGCCCCGGCCTGCTCCCCGTCGTCCTCCTGCCCGGCCTCGACATCGTCCTGGAGCGCAACGCCGAACGCACCGGCAACCGCCGCCTCACCGACGAGGAGGTCGCCCGCATCCACGGCCGCATGGCCGGCTGGTACGGCTCGGGCCTGCCGATCATCGACAACTCCCAGCTCGACGTCCCCGGCACGGCCCGCATCCTCGACGAGGTCCTGGCCAGAGCGATAGCGAGCCCGCCGAACTGGTGAGCAGGGGGCTGCGACTCCCCGGGGCGCGGGGCTGTGCCGATGTGTGGCTCCGCCGCGTGGGCGCGACCGCCCCCCACCCACCCGCACCCGGCACACAACCCCCACCACCCCCCCACCGACCCCACTCGGCCCCCGCAAACACGCGCGATTCGGTCAAAACTCCTACGCTCATCTCATGTCAGAGGTGTACGCGACCCGCCGATCCCGGCTGAGAGAGCACTTCAATGCCGCCGGCTGCACGGCAGGGCTCGTCTCCCGCCCCGCCAACGTGCGCTACCTGGCAGCCGCGGCCCCGCAGGACTGTGTCCTGCTCCTCGGCAAGAGCGAGGATCTCCTGGTGTGCACCAGCCCACCGGAAGACCGTCCCTACGAAGGCCGGCCGGACGAGAACCTGCGGCTGCACGTCCTGTCCTCGCCTGGCGCCGACCCCGCGCTCGCGGCGGCCGAACTCGTCGCCGCCCAGGACGCCGAGACCCTCGCCGTCGAGGAGCACCACCTCACGGTCCGCCGTCACAGAGCCCTGGCCTCGGCCGCCCCGGCCCTCCGTCTCGCCGACCTCGCCACGGCCGTCGAACAGCTCAGGGTCGTCAAGGACGAGGAGGAGATCTCCTGCCTGCGCATCGGCGCCGAGATCGCCGACCAGGCCCTCGGTGAGCTGCTGGAATCCATCCTGGTCGGCCGCACCGAACGGCACCTCGCCCTGGAGCTGGAGCGCCGCCTGGTCGACCACGGTGCCGACGGGCCCGCCTTCGCGACGTCCGTGGCCACCGGCCCGAACTCCGGCCGGCGCGGTCACCGTCCCACCGACCGCCGGGTGGAGGAGGGCGACTTCCTCTCCGTGTGCCTCGGCGCCACCTACCGCGGCTACCGCTGCGAGATCGGCCGTACGTTCGTCATCGGCACCTCGCCCGCCGAGTGGCAGATCGAGCTGTACGACCTCGTCTTCGCAGCCCAGCGCGCCGGGCGTGAGTCCCTGACGCCCGGACGGGGTTACCGTGACGTGGACCGGGCGGCGCGCCAGGTGCTGGACTCCGCGGGCTATGCGGAAGCACTGCCACCGCTCATCGGACACGGTGTCGGACTCGAAATCGACGAGGACCCGCAGCTCGCCCCCGCCGCCATGGGTAAACTGGACGCTTGCGTGCCGGTCACCGTCGAACCGGGGGTCCACCTCCCGGGCCGGGGCGGTGTCCGGATCGATGACACGCTCGTCGTACGCCCTGAGGCGGACGGCGGACCCGAGCTACTCACCATCACGACCAAGGAGCTGCTCGCGCTCTAGCCTCGCGCTGTGCGCAGGCCCCGGGGTCGTACGTCAGTCCAGGAGATTCCGCAACCGTGGCTTCCACGAACGACCTCAAGAACGGCCTGGTGCTCAAGCTCGAAGGCGGCCAGCTCTGGTCCGTCGTCGAGTTCCAGCACGTCAAGCCCGGCAAGGGCCCGGCCTTCGTGCGCACCAAGCTCAAGAACGTGCTGTCCGGCAAGGTCGTCGACAAGACCTTCAACGCCGGCGTCAAGGTCGAGACGGCCACTGTCGACAAGCGCGACATGCAGTTCTCGTACATGGACGGTGAGTACTTCGTCTTCATGGACATGGACACGTACGACCAGCTGCACATCGACCGGAAGACCGTCGGCGACGCCGCGAACTTCCTGATCGAGGGCTTCACGGCCGTCGTCGCCCAGCACGAGGGCGAGGTGCTCTTCGTCGAGCTCCCGGCCGCTGTCGAGCTGGTCATCCAGGAGACCGAGCCGGGTGTCCAGGGTGACCGCTCCACCGGCGGCACCAAGCCCGCCACCCTGGAGACCGGCCACCAGATCCAGGTCCCGCTCTTCATCACCACCGGTGAGAAGATCAAGGTCGACACCCGCACGAGCGACTACCTCGGCCGGGTGAACAGCTAACCGTGGCTGCCCGCAACACGGCCCGCAAGCGCGCCTTCCAGATCCTCTTCGAGGGCGACCAGCGCGGCGCCGACGTCTTGACGGTCCTCGCGGACTGGATCCGGCTGTCCCGGTCCGACACCCGGCAGCCCCCGGTCAGCGAGTACACGATGCAGCTGGTCGAGGGCTACGCGGAACACGAGCGGCGCATCGACGAGCTGATCGCCCAGTACGCGGTGGACTGGACGCTCGACCGGATGCCGGTCGTCGACCGCAACATCCTGCGGCTGGGTGCGTACGAGCTGATCTGGGTCGACGAGACCCCGGACGCCGTCGTCCTGGACGAGATGGTGCAGTTGGCGAAGGAGTTCTCGACCGACGAGTCGCCCTCGTTCGTCAACGGCCTCCTGGGCCGCCTGAAGGAGCTGAAGCCCTCGCTCCGCAGGGATTAGCCGAAAAGGGGCGCCGTGGGACTGCGCGGCACCAGGGCGACCGCGGTTCGTCCGTGGTTGCTCGCGCAGTTCCCCGCGCCCCTTTGGCGTGTCCGCCCCCGGCCCCGAAAGGGCGCCGGAACAGCCGCGGGGAAACAGCCGCGGGGAAACAGCCACGAAAACGCCGCCGGGGTGGCCGCCGCGATGGAGACCAGCGCCTTCACGTTCGGGTGGCCGGCGGCGGCCTGGGTGATGACCGCGCCGCCGTAGGTGTGGCCGACCAGGACGACCGG
>NZ_JBSFXG010000051.1:0-55331 GCF_053595235.1 Streptomyces sp. NPDC002520
CGCGCGCTCTGGGGGTCGGCGCGGTCCGCGGGCGGGCGCCCCCCCCCCCCCCCCCGCAATCCCCCGCCCTGCCCCGCCTTCCCCGGGGGGGGGCGCCCGGAACCAGTTCCGGGCGCCCCCCTCGTCGTATGCGTACGCGGGACCTCAGCGGGCCTTCGGGCCGCCGCCCTTCGGCATCCGCGCGCCCTTGGGCATCGGGCCCTTGGGCACCGGCATGTTGCTCATCAGGTCGCCCATGGCGCGCAGCCGGTCGTTGGCGGCGGTCACCTGGGGGCCGGTGAGCACGCGCGGGTACTTCAGCATGGTCGTGCGCAGCTTCTTCAGCGCGATCTGGCCCTCGCCGTTGCCGACGATCACGTCGTGCACCGGGACGTCCGCCACGATGCGGTTCATCTTCTTCTTCTCGGCGGCCAGCAGGCTCTTCACCCGGTTCGGGTTGCCCTCGGCGACCAGCACGATGCCGGCCTTGCCGACCGCGCGGTGCACCACGTCCTGGCTGCGGTTCATCGCCACCGCCGGGGTGGTCGTCCAGCCCCGGCCGATGTTGTCCAGGACCGCGGCGGCCGCGCCCGGCTGGCCCTCCATCTGACCGAAGGCGGCCCGCTCGGCCCGGCGGCCGAACACGATCGCCGACGCCAGCAGCGCGACCAGCAGACCGAAGATGCCCAGATAGACCGGGTGACCGATCAAGAAGCCGATCGCGAGGAAGACACCGAGGGTGCCGATGCCGACGGCCGCGAGTACAAGACCGATCTTCTTGTCGGCCTTGCGGGTCATCTTGTACGTGAGAGCGATCTGCTTCAGTCGCCCTGCGTTCGCGGCGTCCGCCGCGGGTTCCTTCCTCGCCATGCCACGAAGTCTACGTGGCCCCCGGAGCGCCCACGACGGCAGTGCCGTGTCGGGGGCGGAAGGGGAGGCGGCGGGGGTACGGGGGTCGGGGTGGGGTCAGGAGCGGGTGGTCGCCTGCTCCAGCACGCGCTGCGCCTCGACCCTGTCCTTGGCGCGGCGGCGGTCCTCCAGCACGGAGGTCCAGGCGTTACGGCGGGCGGTGCGCTGGCCGCTGCTCATGAGCAGCGACTCGACGGCGCGGAGGGCGCCGGTGAAGGTCGGGATGGCGGTGGCGCGAACGGGCGCGGCCTGCATGGTCGAGGTCCCCCTCGGTTCGGGTCTACGTCGTGTGATACCAGGGTCACTCATTGGTGTTACCAGGGCGTGACCGACCGGTCAAACGCCAATGAAACCTTTATAGGGAGCGCGGAAACGCTGACGCGGCCCTGACGGTCGCCCTCATCTGCGAGGACGGTCAGGACCGCGTCGACTCGGCCACTACTGGCCAGTAGTAACTTGTGCGAGAATTCACACGCCTTGCTCACACCGCCTGGGCGGCGATGTACGTGCCACGCTTCTCGACAGCCATCCGGTAGAGGCGCCCGGCGCGGTACGAGGACCGCACCAGCGGGCCGGACATCACACCGGAGAAGCCGATCTGCTCGGCCTCCTCCTTCAGCTCCACGAACTCCTGCGGCTTCACCCAGCGCTCCACCGGGTGGTGGCGCACGGAGGGGCGCAGGTACTGGGTGATGGTGACCAGCTCGCAGCCCGCGTCGTGCAGCTGCTTCAGCGCCTCGCCGACCTCCTCGCGGGTCTCGCCCATGCCGAGGATCAGGTTGGACTTGGTGACCAGGCCGAAGTCGCGGGCCTCTGTGATGACCTTCAGGGAGCGCTCGTAGCGGAAGCCGGGGCGGATCCGCTTGAAGATCCGGGGGACCGTCTCGACGTTGTGCGCGAAGACCTCGGGGCGGGACTCGAAGACCTCGGCCAGCTGCTCCGGGACCGCGTTGAAGTCGGGGGCCAGCAGCTCCACCTTCGTGCGGCCGGCCTCGCGGGCCGCGGTCTGCCGGTGGATCTGGCGCACGGTCTCCGCGTACAGCCAGGCGCCGCCGTCCTCCAGGTCGTCGCGGGCGACGCCGGTGATGGTGGCGTAGTTCAGGTCCATCGTGACAACGGACTCGCCGACGCGGCGCGGCTCGTCGCGGTCGAGCGCCTCGGGCTTGCCGGTGTCGATCTGGCAGAAGTCACAGCGCCGGGTGCACTGGTCGCCGCCGATGAGGAAGGTCGCCTCGCGGTCCTCCCAGCACTCGTAGATGTTCGGGCAGCCGGCTTCCTGGCAGACCGTGTGCAGCCCCTCGCTCTTCACGAGGCTCTGCATCTTCGTGTACTCGGGGCCCATTTTCGCCCGGGTCTTGATCCACTCGGGCTTGCGCTCGATGGGGGTCTGGCTGTTGCGGACCTCCAGGCGCAGCATCTTGCGTCCGTCGGGTGTGACTGCGGACACGACCGGCTCCCTGCTGATTGCTTAGACGTGGTCTTCGATTCTTCGGCGTACATCAGGGTACGCCCGTGCTAATTGAGCCCTACCTGTGAGGCCGACCAGGGACCCGCAGGGCGCATTCCTGACGTCAGGCGGACGCCTTCTCGATCACGCGAGGCTTGAGGTCCGCGTTCTCCAGGATGTCCTTCAGGTGTTTCTCCACGACCGGCAGGACCTCCTCGACCGTGATGTCCCGGCCCAGCTCGCTTGCGAGCGAGGCGACGCCCGCGTCGCGGATGCCGCACGGGATGATCCGGTCGAACCAGCGGTTGTCCGGGTTCACGTTGAAGGAGAAGCCGTGCATCGTGACGCCCTTGGCGACGCGGATGCCGATCGCGGCGATCTTGCGGTCCTCGCGGCGCTGCCCGGCGTTGGAGGGGGCGTACTCCGGCCCGTTCAGGCGGGGGTCGAACTCCTCGTCGTTCAGGCGGGGGTCGAGGTCCAGGGAGAGTCCGCCGAGGGCGGGGCGCCGCTCGACCGGGTCGCCCAGCACCCAGACCCCGCTGCGGCCCTCGACCCGGGTGGTCTCGACGCCGTACTCGGCGCAGGTGCGGATGAGCGCCTCCTCCAGGCGGCGCACGTGCGCGACCACGTCCACCGGGCGGGGCAGCTTCTGGATCGGGTAGCCCACCAGCTGACCGGGGCCGTGCCAGGTGATCTTGCCGCCGCGGTCCACGTCGACGACCGGGGTGCCGTCGAGGGGGCGCTCGCTGTCCTCGGTGCGGCGGCCCGCCGTGTACACCGGGGGGTGCTCCAGCAGCAGCACGGTGTCGGAGATCTCGTCGGCGAACCGGGCCGCGTGGATCCGGCGCTGCTCGTCCCACGCCTCCTGGTACTCGACGGCATCCGCACCGAACCCCATGCGGACGAACCGCAACTCACTCACGGCAAGCGCCTCCCTTGGCATTCCGTGGCACCCCCGGTCTCCCGGTGATGGGTGTGTCAGGCACGTATCGCGCCCACGCCACTGTACGTCCGACCGGACCGCGTCAGCCCAGCAGGCAATCCTCACACGATCGGATGAATGCACGGGGAAGGGTGCGACCGGACGCTCACTCTCCGCTACATTCGCGCCGTTCATGAGGCCAAAAGGGCTGCTCACGGGCAATCCGGCACCTCAGAGGCCTGGAAGGCAGGAGACCGCACCGCAGATGACGGACCGACCCGCGCAGCGCACCCCCAACCGCCAGCTCGCCGCGCTCATCGCAGAGGCGGGGTTCTCCAACGCGGGTCTGGCCCGTCGCGTCGACCAGCTCGGCCTGGAGCACGGGCTGGATCTCAGATACGACAAGACGTCCGTCACCCGCTGGCTGCGCGGGCAGCAGCCCAGAGGCACGACACCGGCCCTCATCGCCGAGGTGTTCACCCGCCGGCTCGGGCGCCGGCTCACGGCCCAGGACCTCGGACTGGACGCCTGTGCGCCGGTGTACGCCGGGCTGGAGTTCGCGGCGACCCCCGAGGAGGCCGTCGACATCGTCAGCGGGCTGTGGCGCAAGGACTCCGGCAGCCATGTCGAGCTGCGCAAGATCGCCTTCACCCCGGCCGGGCTCGTCGTGCCCAGCCGGGACTGGCTGATCGGCAAGCCCGACGACCGGGTGGCCCGCGAGGCGGTGCCCCGGGTGCCCGCCCAGGGCCGGACCGGCGCCGGCCGGGACCGGCCGGGCGCCAAGGACCGGCCCGAGGCCGTGCTCGCCCCGCCCCGCCCCCGCGGCCATGCCGAGCGCGCACCCGGGCACCGGGTCGGCGGCGGCGACATCGCCGCGCTGCGCTCGGTCGGGGAGCTGTTCCGCACCCTCGACGACCAGTACGGCGGCGGGCACGCGCGCCAGGCGCTGGTGCGCTATCTGGAGCACGAGTGCGAGCCGATGCTGCGCGGGGTGTACGGCGAGCAGACCGGCCGCCGCCTGTTCGCAGCGGCCGCCGACCTCACCCGCCTCGCCGGCTGGACGTCCTTCGACATCGCCGCGCACGGACTCGCCCAGCGCTACTTCGTGCAGGCCCTGCGGCTGGCCCAGGCGGCCGGGGACCGCACGTACGGCTCGTACGCGCTGGTCACCATGAGCCGCCAGGCCGTCCACCTCGGGCACGGCAGGGAGGCCGTGCAGCTGGCGCGGGTCGCGCAGCAGGGGGTCGGCACCGGCGCGCCCCCGGTCGTGCAGGCGCTGCTGCACACCGCCGAGGCGCGGGCGCACGGTGTGCTCGGCGAGGTGCGGGCGTGCACGAGCGCCCTGGTGCGGGCCGAGCGCGCCCTGGAGGCGGCGGGGCCCGGGGACGAGGTGCCGTACTGGGCGCGCTTCGTCGACGAGGCGCAGCTGGCCGGCGAGTTCGCGCACTGCCACCGCGACCTGCAGCAGTACCGGGCCGCCGCCCAGCACGCGGAACGCTCCCTCCAGCTGCGCGCCCCCTCCTACGCCCGCAGCCGGCTCTTCTGCCGTGTCGTCCTCGCCACCGCCTGCCTTGGCCTCGGCGAACTCGACCAGGCCTGCGCCCTGGCGGCCGAGGCCGCGGGCCAGGCCGCCGAGATGCGCTCCGCGCGGGCGCACGAGTACCTGAGGGACTTCGAGCGCCGCTTGGAGCCGTACAAGGACGCGGCACCGGTGCGGGGGTATCGCGAGAAGGTCGCGGCTCTCGGGTGAGGGGGCCGTGCGGCGCTTGAGCCGTCGCGGGTGGCGGTCGTTCGCCGGGTGACACGTCGTCGTGGCTCGACGTGCCCCCGGCGGAGCCGCATGTCGGATGGGGCCCGCGCCCCTTTCGGGGCGCTTCCTCCGGGGGCTTCTTCCGGGGCTTTATGCCGCCTTCGGCAAGGTCGGGGTCGGGTCCGCGTGCCGCATCGGGGTTGTCGCGGCCAGATCGCGCAGGATGGCGGTCGTGGCGCGGTGGGCGGAGTGGAGGGCGCCCTGGACGGTGCTGGTGTCGCGGTGGTCGCCGCAGACGTAGAGGCCGGCCAGAAGGCGTACGGGGCGGCGCAGGTCGTGCGGGGGGCGCATCGTGGGGACGGCCTCGGGGGTGTGGTGGACGGCCAGCGTCTCCCAGCGCCGCGTCGAGGTGCCGTAGAGCCGGGAGAGGTGGATGCGTACCGCGGTGTCGAGGTCCTCGGGCGGGCGGCCGAGCACGGTCGAGGAGATCAGCAGCCGCCCGGCGGGCGCCCGGCTGGGGTCGACGGAGCTGAGCACGGCCGTGTGGGCCACCGGTCCGCCACGGTCGGCGTCCAGGAGCAGCGACGTGTCCGCGCAGAGTGCCGGGCCCTGGTCGTCCGTGGTGTGGTGGACGACCGTCACCGGGTGGAAGTCCGGCACCCGCAGGCCCGGCAGCAGCTCGGCCGCCGCCCGCGCGTCGGTCGCCAGCAGCACCGCACGGCAGCGGATCACCCCGTGCTCGGCGGTGGTCACCGAGGTCGTGGACACGGAGGTGACCCGCACCCCGGTGTGCACGGTGCTGGGCGGCAGCGCTCCGGCCAGCAGCTCCGGCAGCGCCTCGGCACCCCCCTCCGGCACGCACAGCCGCCCGCTCGCGAACGAGCGCAGCGCCAGGTCGGCGCACCGGCTGGACGTGCTCAGCTCGGGGTCGCAGAGCAGCGCGGTGAGCAACGGGCGCAGGAAGCCCTCGATGGTGCGGGCGGGCAACCCGTGTGCCGCCAGAGCCTGCGCGGCGGGCAACTCCGGTCGGGACAGCAGGCGTTCGACGGGCGTGGCCGCGATCCGGCCCAGCGCGGTGCCGAGCCGGGCCTGGTCGACGGCGCCGCCCACCGGCGCACTCACCCGCCCCGGGGACGCCGCCGGCCCCCTGGGGGCGCTCGCAAGAGCGCGCGCCACATGGAGTGCGCCCCTTGCGCTCCCTCTGGCCGCCGGGGCGCCCGCACGGTGCCTGCGCCCGTCGTGGTGCAGCAGGACGCCGGGGGCGAAGCGGCGCAGGGCGAGCGACTCGAGCCCCGGGGTCAGGCCGAGTTCGGGATAGGACGTGGACAGCAACTGCCCGATGCGGTCGAGCCGGAAGCCGTCGACCTTCTCGGTCGACATACGGCCGCCCGGGTACGGGGCGGCCTCCAGGACTGCGGTGGTTACTCCTGCGCTGGTGAGCCGACGGGCCGCCGAGAGTCCGGCGATCCCGGCTCCCACGATGACGACGTCCACCTGGTACGCGGGCTCAAGCACGAGGCCCCTCCTGTGGTTGCGCGGCCGGTGGAGACGTCATGCCCCCAACAGGCTCCAGGGATACTCGAGTTCGGCTCGAGGTTAGGTCCGTGATCGGCCAGGAGCAGTCGCGCATCAACAGGGCACGGTCGCATGGAGGTCGCATACGGTCACATATGCGCGCTCACGCCGCTGCGCGCACCGCATCCTCGATCCCCGGGAACGCGAACCGGAACCCCGACTCCGACAACCGCTTCGGCACCACCCGCTGGCTGCCGAGCACATCCCCGGCCATCTCGCCGAGCGCCGTCCGCAGCACCGGCGCCGGCACCGTGAACACCGTCGGCCGGTGCAGCACCCGCCCCATCGCCGCGGTGATCTCACGGTTCGTCAGCGGCTCGGGCGCGGTCAGGTTGAACGGCCCGGACAGCTCGTCGTGATCGATGAGATAACGGATCGCGGCGACCTCGTCCTGCAGCGCGATGTACGACCAGTACTGCCGGCCGTCCCCCAGGCGCCCCCCGAGCCCCGCCCGGAACAGCGGGAACAGCCGCCCCCAGGCCCCGCCCGACCGGGCCACCACCAGCCCGGTGCGCGGGAACACCGTGCGCACCCCCGCCTCCTCGGCGGGCGCGGCGGCCTCCTCCCACTCCACGCACACCGAGGCGAGGAAGCCGTCCCCGGGAGGCGTGTCCTCGTCCACGACCCGGTCACCGGTGTCGCCGTAGATGCCGATCGCGCTGCCGTTCACGAACACCCGCGGCGGTTCGGGCAGCGCGGCCACCGCCTCCGCCAGCGCCGCCGTGCCCAGCACCCGGCTGTCCCGGATCCGCCGCTTGTACTCCGGCGTCCAGCGGTGGTCGCCCACCCCGGCCCCGGCCAGATTGACCACCACGTCGCAGCCGGCCAGCCCCGCCATGTCCACGTAACTCCCCTCGGGATCCCAGCAGACCTCCTGCCCTCCTCGCGCCCCACGGCGGACCAGCCGCACCACCTCGTGCCCGTCGGCGGTCAGGGACCGCACCAGAGCGCTGCCGATCAGACCGGACGCACCCGCCACCGCGACTCTTGAACGCTGCATGACCCCAGCATGCGCGCGCAGGCCCCGGGTTCCGTGGAAAACCGGGCGAGTGTCCGGGAACGGCCGCCGTAGAGTGATCGCCATGCCCGAGCCGTACATACGCGTCGCCGTGGACGACGACGAACCGGAACTGTCCGCCCTCGACCGCGCCACATGGTCCACCCTGCACGCGGTGACGCCCGAGCCGCAGCCGCCGTACACGCCGTTGTTCGACGAGAGCCATCCGCCGGCCGACTTCCTCGTCGCCGCACTCGACGAGGGCATCGCCGGATACATCCGCCTCGCCCACCCCACCCGGCTCGCCTCGAACACGCACGTCCTGTCGATCCAGGGGTTCGCCGTCGCCGAGACGGCACGCGGCCTGGGCGTCGGGCGGCGGCTGATCCGGGCCGCCGTCGACGAGGCACGCCGGCGCGGGGCCCGACGACTCACCCTGCGCGTGCTCGGCCACAACACCCCGGCCCGCAAGCTGTACGAGTCCGAGGGGTTCGTCGTCGAGGGAATCCAGCCGGAGGAGTTCTTCCTGGCCGGCGCCTACGTCGACGACGTGCTCATGGGCCGCTCTCTGTAAGCCCGACGGCGACGCGTCGCGAGGCTCGGCTCCTACGACGTCACCAGCTCGCCCGTGTCCACCGGCGCCGTGGCCGTCGCCGCCCGCGTGGCGTCGTCCGCCACCTCGTCCGCCGTGAGCGCGTACCCCGTCTCGGAGTCCGTGGTGGAGCGGGCGAAGACCACGCCGAACACCCGGCCGCCGGTGGTCAGCAGCGGGCCGCCGGAGTTGCCCGGCCGGACCGTCGAGCGGATGGAGTAGATCTCCCGGGTGACCGTGCCGTCGTTGTAGATGTTCTGGCCGGTCGCCCGCACCCGGTTGCCCACCGTCGCCGCCTGGAGGTTCAGGCTGCCGTCCTGCGGATAGCCCGCGACCACCGCCGCCTGGCCGCGGCTCGCGAGACCGTCGAACCGCAGCACGGGGGCGCGCAGCCGGGGCACGTACAGCACCGCCACGTCCCGGGCGGGGTCGAAGAGCACCACCCGCGCCTCGTACGACCGCCCGACCCCGCCCACCCGCACGCTCGGGTCGTCGATGCCGGCCACCACGTGCGCGTTCGTCATCACGTGCTGCGGCGCGTAGACGAAGCCGCTGCCCTCGCGGCCCTCGGTCCCGGAGGCACCCTCGATCTTCACCGTGCTCAGCCTGGCCGCCTGCGTCGCCTCCGCCGTGACGCTGTCGCCGGAGGGCTTGGCCACCTGGGCCGTCGACTCGTTCTCGAACGGGTTGAAGACCTGCGGGAACCCCGCCTCGGTCAGCGCGGAGGTGGCCCGCGAGAACCACGTCGGCGTCGTCTCCGGCATCGTCCGCTGCACCGCGCCGAGCAGCGCCGAGTTCCGGATCTGCGTCGTCAGCGTCTGGGACGGCGCCGCCCCCAGCACGCTCGCCGCGACCCAGGCCACGATCAGTACGGCGACCGTGTTGGCCGCCGCGCCCCCGATCCCGTCCGCCACCCGCAGCGGACCCCGGCCGGCCCGGTCCAGCTCATGGCGCAGCCGCAGCGCCAGCCGGCCCGCCAGCTCGTGCCCCACCATGCCCGGCACCAGCACCGTCAGCACGGCCAGCACCGTCGCCGTCGCCGAGCCGCGCGTCGCCAGCCCGGTCACCCAGGGCAGCGCCCACACGCCGATGACCGCGCCGCCCACGAACCCGGCCAGCGACACGCATCCGGCCACCAGCCCACGCCGGTAGCCGGACGCCGCGTAGAGGACGAGCACCAGTACGAGCACCAGGTCGAGCAGGTCCACGGAGCCGCCTTTCTCTCGGACCCTCCAGTACGGGCGGGACAGGCCCGATGATCAGTCATGCGCTCCGAAGCGGCCACCCGGGGCCGTGCGGTGCACGAGTGCGTGTATCTCCAGAAACGTCCTGCACCTGGGGGATGGTTCCGCCAGGTGGCACGTCACACGTCGCGAACGGGGCGGACCGGTCCGAGAGTGGGCGCATGCGTCTCATGCGAGGGCCCGGACCACGCAAGTGGCGAGCCGTGCCCCTACCCGTGCCCCGTCCCGTCCTCGTCCTGCTCGGCAGTCTGCCCGGCCTGGCCGCCGTTCTCGCACTGATCCTGAGCGCCCAGGGCTACGAGAGCACCGACACCGCCCAGGTCGCCCGGCCCGCCCCCGCCCAGGCCGCGACGCCGCACCGCGCGGCCCGCCCGGTCATCGTGCCGCGCTCCTCCTGGCTGGACAGCACCACCCAGCGCACCCAGCCGCCGCCGCGCTACGACGACAAGGTGATCGCCGTCTTCGTCCACCACACCGACTCGCCCAACGGCTACGACTGCGCCGACACACCGCGCATCATCCGCTCCCTGTACTCGGGCCAGACCGGCGCCCGCGACTGGGACGACATCGGCTACAACTTCCTCGTCGACCGCTGCGGCACCATCTACGAGGGCCGCGCCGGAGGTACCGAGCTGGCCGTCACCGGCGCCCACACCCAGGGCTTCAACCACCGCACCGCCGGCATCGCGGCCCTCGGCACCTTCACCGCGGGCGTCCCCGTGCCCCGGGCCATGACCGACGCGATCGCCCGCGTCGCCGCCTGGAAACTGGGCCTCGCCGACATCGACCCGCGCGCCGGCGTCCGCCTCGTCTCCAGCAACGGCCTCAGCCGCTACAAGGCCGGCACCACCGCCACCCTGCTCGCCGTCTCCGGCCACAACGACGGCTACCCGACCAGCTGCCCCGGCGCCGCCCTGAGCGCCCGGCTGCCCTCCATCCGGGAGGCCGCGGCCCGGCTGCAGGGCCGTCTCCCCCCGACACCGGCCCGTCCCCGGACGCCCGCGGCGGGCACCCGGCCGCCGGCACCGGCGGTCGGTGACGGCACACCCACAGTGGACCCCCGGTCGAACGCGGACATTCCCCTGACGACCACGACGACGCCCCAGATGCCCGCGGCCAGTCCCGGGACGCCCATGCCGAAGCCCCTGCCGGAGTCGGTCCTCACCCCGCTTCCAGCCGGCGGCGTCAGTCCCTGAAGCGCTCCCACAGCCGGGGATACCGCTCGGCGAGCACCCGGTCGTTCTCCAGGTCGACCGGTGTGCCCTCCGGTTCCGAGGGGGCCGGGGCGATGCCCAGATCCGGGGCGACGGTCCCGGTGAGCTGCTCGTACGCCTCGTCGGCGGCGTAGCCCAGCTCCTCGCCGTCCCCGTCGATCTCCTCGTCGAAGTCGTCCAGCAGGTCGGCGAGGGCGTCCGGGTCGTGCAGGGCGCCCTCGAAGACCTCCCGGCCGGCGCCGATCAGCCAGCAGCGGAAGAAGTCGAACGCGTCGTCGCTGGCCCCGTCCAGCAGCACCCAGGCGGCACCCCACAGGTCCCAGCGGTAGGCGCGGTTGTAGCGGGCCTCGAAGTGACGGGCGAAGTCCAGGACCATCTCCGGGTCCAGCTGGAGCAGCCGGTCGACCAGCAGGTCCGCCTGCTCCTCGGGGTCGCCCTCGGCGGCCTCGCGGGTGGCGTCGATCAGCGCCCAGAACTCCGTCTCGTCCATCACGGGACCAGCATCGGGCCTGAGCCGGTGGGCCGCACGTGGAGTGCGCCGGAGTGCGGCGGATCGTTATCAGGTGTCCGTACGTCCGTACAGCACCGACGGAACCGACGGCGAAGAGGGGGTACGGCGGCTGCCGTACCCCCTCACCGGACCTGGACGGTCACAGCCCGTACTTGTCCCGGGCCTCCTTCACCGCCGTGGCCTTGATCTCGCCGCGCCTGGCGAGCTGGGCCAGGGCGGCGACGACGATCGACTCGGCGTCGACACCGAAGTGGCGGCGGGCGGCCTCGCGGGTGTCGGAGAGGCCGAAGCCGTCCGCGCCCAGCGAGGACCAGTCCTGCTCGACCCACTGCGCGATCTGGTCCGGGACCTGGCGCATGTAGTCGGAGACGGCGAGGACCGGGCCCTCGGCGCCCTGCAGGGCCTGGCGGACGTACGGCACGCGCTCCTCGCCGCGCAGCAGGGCCGCGTCGGCCTCCAGGGCGTCCCGGCGCAGCTCCGACCAGGAGGTCGCGGACCACACGTCGGCGGCCACACCCCAGTCGTCGGCGAGCAGCTTCTGCGCCTGAAGGGCCCAGTGGATCGCCGTACCGGAGCTCAGCAGTTGGATGCGCGGGGCGTTGGCGGCGGCGGTGACGCCGGCGGACTCCGCCGTGTTGAAGCGGTACAGACCCTTGACGATGCCCTCGTCGATGCCGAGCCCGGCCGGCTTGGCCGGCTGCGGCATCGGCTCGTTGTAGACCGTCAGGTAGTAGAAGACGTTCTGGTCCTCGCCCGGCCTGGCTTCGCCGTACATCCGGCGCAGACCCTCACGGACGATCACCGCGATCTCGTAGGCGAACGCGGGGTCGTACGTCAGCGCCGCCGGGTTGGTGGCCGCGATCACCGGGGAGTGGCCGTCGGCGTGCTGGAGGCCCTCGCCGGTCAGGGTCGTACGGCCGGCGGTCGCGCCGACGAGGAAGCCGCGGCCGAGCTGGTCGCCGAGCTGCCACATCTGGTCGGCCGTGCGCTGCCAGCCGAACATCGAGTAGAAGATGTAGAACGGGATCATCGCCTCGCCGTGCGTCGCGTACGCGCTGGACGCGGCGATGAAGTCGGCCATCGAACCGGCCTCGGTGATCCCCTCGTTGAGGATCTGACCGTTCTTGGCCTCCTTGTAGTACATCAGCTGGTCGCGGTCGACCGGCTCGTACGTCTGGCCCTTCGGCGAGTAGATGCCGAGGGACGGGAAGAGGCTCTCCATACCGAAGGTGCGCGCCTCGTCGGGGACGATCGGCACCCAGCGCTTGCCCGTCTCCTTGTCGCGGACCAGGTCCTTGACGAGGCGGACGAAGGCCATGGTGGTGGCCACGTTCTGCGAGCCGGAGCCCTTGTCGAAGGAGGCGAAGGCCTTCTCGGCGGGGGCGGGCAGCGGGGCCAGCGCGTGCGTACGACGGGCCGGGGCCGGGCCGCCGAGGGCCGCGCGGCGCTCCTGGAGGTAGCGGACCTCGGGGGAGTCGGCGCCCGGGTGGCCGTAAGGCACCACGCCGTCGACGAAGTCGCTGTCCTTGATCGGCAGGTCGAGCAGGTCCCGCATCGACTTGAACTCGTCCACCGTCAGCTTCTTCATCTGGTGGTTGGCGTTCTTCGACGCGAAGCCGTCGCCGAGGGTGTGGCCCTTGACCGTCTGGGCCAGGATCACGGTCGGCGCGCCCTTGTGCTCGACGGCGGCCTTGTACGCGGCGTAGACCTTGCGGGCCTCGTGACCACCGCGCGAGAGGTGGAAGCACTCGAGGATCTTGTCGTCGCTCAGCAGCTTCGCCATCTCGGCGAGCGCCGGGTCCTTGCCGAAGAAGTCGGCGCGGATGTAGGCGGCGTCGCGGGTCTGGTAGGTCTGGATCTGCGCGTCCGGTACCTCGCGCAGGCGGCGTACGAGCGCGCCCGTGGTGTCGAGGGCGAACAGCTCGTCCCAGGCGGTGCCCCACAGCGTCTTGACGACGTTCCAGCCGGCGCCGCGGAACTGGGCCTCCAGCTCCTGCACGATCTTGAAGTTGGCGCGGACCGGGCCGTCGAGGCGCTGCAGGTTGCAGTTGATGACGAAGGTGAGGTTGTCCAGCTCCTCACGGGCGGCGAGCGCGAGGGCCGCCGTCGACTCCGGCTCGTCCATCTCGCCGTCGCCGAGGAACGCCCACACGTGCGAGGCGGAGACGTCCTTGATGCCGCGGTTGGTGAGGTAGCGGTTGAAGCGCGCCTGGTAGATCGCCGACAGCGGGCCGAGGCCCATGGACACCGTCGGGAACTCCCACAGCCAGGGCAGCCGGCGCGGGTGCGGGTACGACGGCAGGCCGTTGCCGCCGGACTCCTGACGGAAGTTGTCCAGGTGGGCCTCGGTCAGGCGGCCGTCGAGGAAGGCGCGGGCGTAGATGCCGGGGGAGGCGTGGCCCTGGATGTACAGCTGGTCGCCGGAGCCGGCGGCCTCCTGGGATTCCTTGCCCTTGAAGAAGTGGTTGAAGCCGGTCTCGTAGAGCCAGGCCGCGGAGGCGAAGGTGGCGATGTGGCCGCCGACGCCGTGCTTGGCGCCGCGGGTCACCATGGCGGCCGCGTTCCAGCGGTTCCACCCGGTGATGCGGGCTTCCATCTCCGGGTCACCGGGCAGGCCCGGCTCGGCGGAGGTGGGGATGGTGTTGACGTAGTCGGTCTCGAGGAGCTTCGGCAGCGCGATGCCGCCCGCCTCGGCGCGCTCCAGCGTGCGCCGCATCAGGTATGCGGCGCGATGCGGCCCGGCCTCCCTCGTGACGGCGTCGAGAGAGGCCTGCCATTCGGCGGTCTCCTCCGGGTCGCGGTCCGGGAGCTGGTCGAGCGCGCTCGGCTGGATGGCCTTGGGGTCGGTCATGTCGCCGCCTTCCTCAGTCGAAGGGGTTCCCTCATGGGTAAAGGGGTCGGGGGTTGCCCTAGGTCTTTGGCAGGACAGGGCAGGCGGACTTCGGTGGCGGCGTCGATGTGCGACTCCGTCGCGTGTCCGTCGGTGACTCTAACTCCCTGATCGATGATCGATCAAAGGGTCGAAGGTCAAAAAGTCTCGATTCCGAGAAAGTCGGCACGCGGTGCCTTCGTCCCTGGCACCCGGTGACGCGGAATCGCCTTGTTTTCGCAGGTGGGGCGGCGTATGAGCGGGGGCACGCTCTCCTGGATCAAGCGCGCGGCGCGCAGCCGAGGACGTGCGCCTTCACCAGCTCCGCGATCTGCGGATCCCGGCGCTTGAAGGCCTGCACCAGCTCCTCGTGCTCCTCCGCGTACGACTGCTGGACCGTGCCCAGCCAGCGGATGGACAGCGCCGTGAAGACCTCGATGCCGAGCCCTTCCCAGGTGTGCAGCAGCACCGAGTTGCCGGCGGCGCGCACGAGTTCCCGGTGGAAGTCGACCGTGTGGCGGACCTGGGCGGTGCCGTCGGCGGCGCGGTCGGCCTCGTACAGGGCCAGCACGTGCGACTCCAGGGCCGAGCAGTCCACCGCGAGGCGTTCGGCGGCCAGCTCCGCCGCGATGGCCTCCAGGCCGGCCCGGACCGGGTAGCTCTCCTCCAGGTCCGCCGCGGTCAGGTTGCGGACCCGCACGCCCTTGTTCGGCGCGGACTCGATCAGGCGCAGCGACTCCAGCTCGCGCAGCGCCTCGCGGACCGGGGTCTGGCTGACCTCCAGCTCGGTCGCGATCCGCCGCTCCACGATGCGCTCACCCGGCTGCCAGCGCCCGCTGACGATCCCCTCCACGATGTGCTCGCGGATCTGTTCGCGCAGCGAGTGGACGACGGGCGCGGTCATGAGGGCTCCTTAGGGAGGGCTGACGTTTAGACAATACGGCGGGTTCGCTCCGCTGGTGGGGCCGACGGGGGTGCTCTGGTGCAGGTGAGACGAGGCTTACACGGCGTACAGCTGGGGCAGAGGGCGCCTGACGACCCGGTTCCGTCCGTCGTCGGGCGGCCGCGGGTCGAGCGTGGTCCTCGCGCCCGTGCGGCGCAGCCTCATGCCGGTACGGCCCCGCGCCCCCAAACGCCGGTGCCCTTGCCCGGAACTTCCGGGCAAGGGCACCGATGTGTCGCACCAGGGCGGCGATTACAGGCCGAGCTCGACCTCGAACTCGCCCGCCTCCAGGATCGCCTTGACCGTCGTCAGGTAACGGGCCGCGTCGGCGCCGTCGACCAGGCGGTGGTCGTAGGAGAGGGTCAGGTAGGTCATGTCGCGGACGCCGATGACCGTGCCCTCCTCGGTCTCGATGACGGCCGGACGCTTGACCGTGGCACCGAGGCCGAGGATCGCGACCTGGCCCGGCGGCACGATGATCGTGTCGAACAGGGCGCCGCGCGAACCGGTGTTGGAGATGGTGAAGGTCGCGCCGGACAGCTCGTCCGGGGTGATCTTGTTGCCGCGGACCTTGCCGGCCAGCTCGGCCGTGGCCTTGGCGATACCGGCGATGTTGAGGTCGCCCGCGTGCTTGATGACCGGGGTCATCAGGCCCTTCTCGGAGTCCACCGCGATACCGATGTTCTCGGAGTCGAAGTAGGTGATGGTCCCCTCGGCCTCGTTGATCTTGGCGTTGATGACCGGGTGGGCCTTCAGCGCCTGCGCGGCGGCCTTGACGAAGAACGGCATCGGGGAGAGCTTGACGCCCTCACGGGCCGCGAAGGCGTCCTTCGCCCGGGCGCGCAGCTTCATCAGGCGCGTGACGTCGACCTCCACGACCGACGACAGCTGAGCCTGCTCGTGCAGCGCCTTGACCATGTTGTCGCCGATGACCTTGCGGATGCGAGGCATCTTGACGGTCTGGCCGCGCAGCGGGGAGACCTCGAGGGCCGGAGCCTTCCTGGCGGCGGCAGCCGGAGCGGCGGCGGCCGGAGCCGGGGCAGCGGCGGCGGCCTTCGCGGCCTCGGCGGCGGCGATGACGTCCTGCTTGCGGATACGGCCGCCGACGCCAGTGCCCTTGACGGTGGACAGGTCGACGCCGTTCTCGGCGGCGAGCTTGCGCACCAGCGGGGTGACGTAGGCGCCCTCGTCGGTCGCCTGGGCGGCGGCCGGAGCGGCGGCGGGGGCCGGGGTGACCGGGGCCGGGGCGGGCGCCGGAGCGGCCGGAGCCACCGGAGCCGGGGCGGCGGCGACAGGCGCCGGAGCCGGAGCGGCGGGGGCCGGAGCGGCCGGGGCAGCGGCGGCGGGCGCCGGGGCGGCCGGAGCCGGAGCGGCGGCCGGGGCAGCACCCGGGGCGCCGATGACGGCGAGCTTGGCGCCGACCTCGGCGGTCTCGTCCTCGTTCACCACGATCTCCAGGAGCACACCGGAGGTGGGCGCCGGGATCTCGGTGTCGACCTTGTCCGTGGAGACCTCGAGCAGCGGCTCGTCGGCCTCGACGGTCTCGCCCACCGACTTCAGCCAGCGGGTGACGGTGCCCTCGGTGACGGACTCACCGAGCGCCGGCAGGACCACGTCCGTGCCGGTGGCGCCGGCCCCTGCGGGGGCGGCGGGCGCGGCGGCGGGGGCCGGGGCGGCCGGAGCCGGGGCCGCGGCGACCGGCGCCGGGGCGGGCTCGGCGACCGGGGCCGGAGCCTCGGCGGCGGCCGGGGCCGGGGCGGCGGCGGGCGCACCCGAGCCGTCGTCGATGACGGCCAGCTCGGCGCCGACCTCGACCGTCTCGTCCTCGGCGACCTTGATGGAGGACAGGACACCGGAGACGGGCGAGGGGATCTCGGTGTCGACCTTGTCGGTCGACACCTCCAGCAGCGGCTCGTCGGCCTCGACGCGCTCGCCCTCGGCCTTCAGCCAGCGGGTGACAGTGCCCTCGGTGACGCTCTCACCGAGCGCCGGAAGGGTTACGGAAACCGCCATGGTTTCGGTTGCTCCTTACGAATTGCGGAAAGTCTGTGTCGTCGCGCCCGTTGACCGAAGGTCAGTCGTGGGAGTGAAGCGGCTTGCCGGCCAGCGCCAGGTGTGCCTCGCCGAGCGCCTCGTTCTGCGTCGGGTGGGCGTGGATGAGCTGGGCGACCTCGGCGGGCAGCGCCTCCCAGTTGTAGATCAGCTGGGCCTCGCCGACCTGCTCGCCCATACGGTCGCCCACCATGTGGACGCCGACCACGGCACCGTCCTTCACCTGGACGAGCTTGATCTCGCCCGCGGTGTTCAGGATCTTGCTCTTGCCGTTGCCCGCCAGGTTGTACTTCAGAGCGACGACCTTGTCCGCGCCGTAGATCTCCTTGGCCTTGGCCTCGGTGATACCCACGGAGGCGACCTCCGGCTGGCAGTACGTGACCCGGGGGACGCCGTCGTAGTCGACCGGGACGGTCTTCAGACCGGCCAGACGCTCCGCCACCAGGATGCCCTCGGCGAAACCGACGTGCGCGAGCTGGAGGGTCGGGACGAGGTCGCCGACGGCGGAGATGGTCGGGACGTTCGTCCGCATGTACTCGTCGACCAGGACGTAGCCGCGGTCCATCGCGACGCCCTGCTCCTCGTAGCCGAGGCCCTGCGAGACCGGGCCGCGGCCGACGGCGACGAGGAGGATCTCCGCCTCGAACTCCTTGCCGTCGGCCAGGGTGACCTTGACACCGTCCTGGGTGTACTCGGCCTTCTGGAAGAAGGTGCCCAGGTTGAACTTGATGCCGCGCTTGCGGAACGCGCGCTCAAGAAGCTTGGAGGAGTTCTCGTCCTCGACCGGGACGAGGTGCTTGAGGCCCTCGATGACCGTGACGTCGGAGCCGAAGGACTTCCACGCCGAGGCGAACTCGACGCCGATGACACCGCCGCCCAGGATGATCGCGGACTTCGGCACGCGGTCCAGGACGAGGGCGTGGTCGGAGGAGATGATCCGGTTGCCGTCGATCTCCAGGCCCGGCAGCGACTTCGGCACGGAGCCGGTCGCCAGCAGCACGTGGCGGCCCTGGATGCGCTGACCGTTGACATCGACGGAGGTCGGGGAGGACAGACGGCCCTCACCCTCGATGTAGTTCACCTTGCGGGAGGCGATCAGGCCCTGCAGACCCTTGTACAGGCCGGCGACGACGCCGTCCTTGTACTTGTGGACGGCCGGGACGTCGATGCCCTCGAAGGTGGCCTTGACGCCGAACTGCTCGCTCTCGCGAGCCTGGTCGGCGACCTCGCCCGCGTGCAGCAGGGCCTTGGTGGGGATGCAACCCCGGTGCAGGCAGGTGCCGCCGACCTTGTCCTTCTCGATCAGGGCGACGTCCAGGCCCAGCTGCGCCCCGCGCAGGGCCGCGGCGTAACCACCGCTACCACCGCCGAGGATCACTAGGTCGAAAACGGTGCTGGCGTCGTTCGCCACGTCACGTCCTCCATGCATGTGCGCCTTGCGCCGGTCTGCGGTGACCGGCGGGCGGCTGGTGTCCGGCCGCTTGATGCTTCGGCCCTTTGGTGGGGCCCTGTCCTGCCGGGCTCCATCTTTGCACCTGTCCGACGGAATCGAGACGCCGGGCCGGGGTGTGAGACGCCCCACGTTCACTTGAAAGGAACGGAAAGAGCGGTCCGCCGAAGAGCCCCGAGGCCGCCTTTGATATACGGCTCCATCGCGCGGACCGCGACCGCCCCCGCCCTCACCTGCGAGGGAGGTCGGCGACAGCCGACCCCGAGGGGCGCGGGGAACCGCGTGAACAACCCCCACGCCCCTGCCGCCGCCGTATCACGGAAGCGACCGAGATCTCAGGCGACTCAGCCCAGGTCGCCGGCGGCGGTCAGCTCCGCGAGCCGGACCAGGGTCCGCACGGCCGAACCCGTGCCGCCCTTCGGCGTGTACCCGAAGGAGCCGCCCTCGTTGAACGCGGGACCGGCGATGTCGAGGTGGGCCCAGGTGATGCCGTCGGCGACGAACTCGCGCAGGAACAGACCGGCGACCAGGCCGCCGCCCATCCGCTCACCCATGTTCGCGATGTCGGCGACGGTGGACTCCATCCCCTTGCGCAGGTGCTCCGGCAGCGGCATCGGCCAGGCCGGCTCGCCGACCTCCTCCGCGGCCTCGTGCAGCGCGGTGCGGAACGCCTCGTCGTTGGCCATGATCCCGAACGTCCGGCTGCCCAGCGCCAGCATCATCGCGCCGGTGAGCGTGGCGACGTCCACGATCGCGTCCGGCTTCTCCTGCGAGGCGGCCCACAGCGCGTCGGCCAGCACCAGCCGGCCCTCCGCGTCGGTGTTGAGCACCTCGACGGTCTTGCCGCTGTACATGCGCAGCACGTCACCGGGGCGCACGGCGGAGCCGGAGGGCATGTTCTCGGCCAGCGCCAGCCAGCCGGTGACGTTGACCTCCAGGCCGAGCCGGGCGGCGGCGACGACCGCGGCGAACACGGCGGCGGCACCGCTCATGTCGCACTTCATCGTCTCGTTGTGACCGGCCGGCTTGAGGGAGATGCCGCCCGAGTCGTAGGTGATGCCCTTGCCGACGAACGCGAGGCTCTTGGCGGCCTTCGGGTGCGTGTACGACAGCTTGACCAGGCGCGGGGTCGCCGCCGAGCCGCTGCCGACGCCGAGGATGCCGCCGTAGCCGCCCTTGGTGAGCGCCTTGTCGTCGAGCACCTGCACCTTGATGCCGTGCTCCTTGGCCGCGGTCTGCGCGACGGCGGCGAAGGCCTCCGGAGTCAGGTCGTTCGGCGGGGTGTTGACGAGGTCGCGGGCGCGGTTCAGCTCCTCGGAGACCGCGACGGCACGGGCGACGGCCTCCTTGTGGGCCGCGTCGCGGGGCTTGCCGCCGAGCAGCGCGGCCTCCGCCAGCGGAGCCTTGCCGTTCTTGCCCTTGGCGTCCTTGCCGTTCTCCTTGTACGCGTCGAAGGAGTACGCGCCGAGCAGCACACCCTCGGCGATCGCGCCCAGGGCACCGGGGCCGTCGACGGGCAGGGCGAGCGCGGCCTTCTTGGCCCCGGAGAGGGCGCGGGCCGCCACGCCGGCGGCCCGGCGCAGCGCCTCGTCGTCGTACGCGGCGTCCTTCTCGGGCTCCGCGCCCAGGCCCACCGCCACCACGAGCGGTGCCTTGAAGCCCGCCGGGGCGGGCAGCTTCGTCAGCTCGCCCTCGGCACCCGAGGCACCGAGGGTCTCCAGGACGCCGGCCAGCTTGCCGTCGTACGCGTTGTCCACGGCGTCCGCGCCCGGCGCGACGACGGGTCCCTTGGCACCCTTGGCGACACCGATCACGATCGCGTCGGCCCGCAGGCCGGGCGCCGCGGCGGTGCTGAGAGTCAGAGCAGTCACGGTGGTGAGATCTCGCTTCCGATGTGAAGTTGCATTGGCCGAATGGGGGTGGGTCGACCGGGCCCGAGAGCCGACCCTAGGTCCTGGCCTGGGGGTGTGTGGCAACCGGGGCCTTCACCTGTCGGCGAACACCCGGAACGAGACTACGCGCGTGCGCCCGTTCGCTCATTCCTGCGGGTGTTCACCTGTGCGTGGCGTCGTGTCCACATCTCACCCTGGATGCCGGTGACCTGAGCCACACTCGTCGGGTTCCGGCGGGTCATCGTCCCGCCGAATCGCGAGATTTCCACTGATCCTCCGCGAATTCACCACCCTCGGGCCGGCGCTCGCCGCGAACGGCGTGAAGTGGACCGCCTCGGACAACTCCCGCGAATCCCAGCAGCGGACCGTGGGCACCGGCACGCTCACCGTGCCCCGCTACCCGATGAACGTGTACTACAACGTCGGCACCAAGGCGGAGATGGCCGACGAGTACAACTGGATCTACACGTCCAGGGCCGACGGCGGCAGCGGGATCTGCGAGAACAACCCGACCTCGACCTGTCTGCCGCAGCCGCTGGACACGGCCACCGGCTACACCGGCCACATCGTGCCGGCGGAGGCCCGCACCGACCTCGGGCACGTGCTGAGCAACGACCCGCGCCCGCACTACGCCCACCAGTCCAACCTGGCCGAGGACCGCGTCCTCTACCCCGTCCTGGACCGGGTCCTCGCCGACTACCAGGCGCTGTTCGCCGCCGACACCCCGATCGTCAACCTGCGCCAGAGCGCCATCGGCGCCGAACTCCAGAACCGGGCCACGTGGCAGACCGCGCTCGACGGCGGCAAGGTCACCGCCTACCGCATCGGCAACACGGTGACCGTCACCGCCCCGTCCGGCACCCCGATCCCGGTGACGGTGCCGGAGGGGACCCGGCAGCAACTCCTGCTCGGCACGACCACCTTCGGCACCGCGTACGCGGGCGAGCGCTCGGCGTGGGGGACGCCGGCCCTGCTCCAGTCCGCGCTCACGCTGAAGTTGCCGTAGGGGGAGCGCCCCCGAAGGGGCGCGGGGAGCGGCGCGACCAGCCACACCGGACCCGCACTCGGGCGGCGGTCCGCAGTTCCCCCACATCATCCGAAAAACAGGGGGGAAGCCGCGCAGCGATGCGTACCGGCCGTCATGTCACCATGCTCACCGAAGGCACCTATCCCCATGTCCACGGCGGGGTCAGCACCTGGTGCGACCAGCTCGTCAAGGGCATGCCGGAGGTGACCTTCCATCTCGTCTCGCTCGTCGGCGGCGGCCGCGAGCCCGTGGTCTGGGAGCTGCCGCCCAACGTCCGCCGGCACGTCACCGTGCCCACCTGGGGTCCGCGCCCCGGCCGCGCCCGCGCCCCGTACGGCAGGGCCCGGCGCCGCTTCACCGACGCGTACGAACAGCTCCTGCTCTCCTTCCTCGACCCCGAGGCGCGCTGCGACTTCGGCGAGGCGCTGTACGAGCTGGCCCGGATCGCCCGCGAGGGGTGGCTCGCGGCCGCCCTGCGCACCGAGTCGGCGCTGCGCTCGCTGCAGTGGATCTGGACGATGCCGCATCTGTCGACGGCGGCCGCCCACCCCACCGTGCACGACGCGCTGACCGCCGTCGACCTGCTGGAACACGCCCTGCGTCCGCTGGGCGTGAAGATCCCCGAGGACTCGGTGGCGCACGCCGTCAGCAGCGGCCTGGCGACCCTGCCCGCGCTCGCCGCGCACCACCTGGACGGGGTGCCGTTCCTGCTCACCGAGCACGGCATCTACCTGCGCGAGCGCTATCTGGAGCGGCGCGGGGAGGGCGAGCGCTGGCCCGTGAAGGCGTTCATGCTCGGCTTCTACCGTGAACTGAATTCACACGGCTACCGCGCGGCCGACCTGATCACACCGTGCAACCGGTACAACCGCCGCTGGGAGGAGCGCGGCGGCGCCGACACCGACCGCATCCGCACGGTCTACAACGGCGTCGATCCGCACGCCTTCCCGCACGCCGGCCCCGAACCCGACGCGCCCACCCTCACCTGGTGCGGCCGCATCGACCCCATCAAGGACCTGGAGACCCTGCTGCGCGCCTACGCCCTGGTCCGCGCCGAGATCCCCGAGACCCGGCTCCGGCTCTTCGGCCCCGTCCCGCCCGGCGGCGAGGCCTACCGCACCCGCCTGGAGAAGCTCGCCGCCGAACTCGGCATCACCGACGGCCTCACCTTCGAGGGCCGCGTCAGCGAGGTCTGGCGGGCCTACGCGGCCGGCCACATCGTCATGCTCACCTCCATCTCCGAGGGCTTCCCGTTCTCGATCATCGAGGCCATGTCCTGCGGCCGTACCACCGTCTCGACCGACGTCGGCGGGGTCCGCGAGGCCGTCGGCGACACCGGTCTGGTCGTACCGCCGCGCGAACCGGAGAAGACGGCGGCCGCCGCCCTGACCCTGCTGCGCGACGACGAACGGCGCCTGCGCCTGGGCGGGCTGGCCCGGCAGCGGGTGATCGACCGGTTCACGCTGCGCCGCTCGGTCGACAACTTCCGCACCATCTACCAGGAGCTCGCCGGCCTCCCCGAGGTGTACGAGCCGACGGTCGAGACGGTCGCCGACTGGACCCGGGAGCTGCACGACCCCTGGTACGCGGCCGTCGCGACGGACGGGACCGACTGGTGAGCGAACACGTGCGCATCCCCGCCACCCTGCCCGGTATCCCGAAGCAGCCCCGGCGGCCGAACCGCACGCCGACCGACCCGATCGACGAACTCGCCCGCGAACTCGGCGCGTTCGTCGCCGCCGCCGTCCACCCCGACGAGGTGGCGGCCCTGCTGGAGGCCGACGGCCTCACCGACGACCGGATACGCGAGCGCTACGGCGTCCGGGACTCCTTCGCGCTCGCCGAGGAACTCTACGACCGCACCCCGCGCCGGCACCCCGAACCCGACGGCGCCCACCCCGCCCCCTGGCGGGCCGACCTGCCCGGCTGCCTGCTGCGCGGGCTCGTCTTCGCACTGCCGGGGCTCGCCTACGTCCTGGGCGCCCCGCTGCTCGCCGGACCGCGCGAGGCGTACGGCCTGCCGGCGGGCACCTTCCCGCTGCTGGCGGTGGCGCTGTGCGGCTGGGCCTGGAACCAGGGGCTCGCCCACCGCGCCCACTCCTGGCTGAGCCTCGGCGACCGCCCGGCGGCCCACCGCTGCCTGCTCGTCGGCGCCCCGGCGGGCATGTTGCTCGGCACTCTCGTCGCCCTCGCCGCCGCGGACACCGCACACCCGGCCGCCGCCGCGTTCGCCGCCGGACAGTCCTGCTACCTCGGCGCGTCCGGCGTGCTGCTCGTGCTGGGCCGCGAGCGGGCCCTGCTCGCCGCCCTGCTCCCCATGACGGCGGGCGCCCTGTTCACCCTCGCCCATCCCGTCCCCGAACCCGTCCGCCTGCTCCTCCTGGTGACCTCCCTCAGCGCCGTGGCCACCCTCGGCCTCCTCGAAGTCGCCCCGGCCCTCAAGGACTCGGGCGACGGCACCTGGACCACGCGGCTCGTCGCGCTGCTCCCGCCCGGCCGCCACGGCGCCGGCCGCGCACGCCCCGCGGTCGCCGGCCCCCCGCTCCTCGCCTCCCTGCCGTACGCCGTCTTCGGCCTCGGCACAGGCGTGCTGGTCGTGTACGCCGCCCTCGGTGACGTCCTCACCGGCGCCGGGCGCGGCGCCGTCGAGGCGCCGGCCGCCGTGGCCCTGACGCTCAGCATGGGCGCCGCCGAATGGCTGCTGTACCGGTTCCGGTGCGGCAGCCTCGCCGGGCTGCGGGCCAGCGGGACGTCGCGGGCGTTTTGCCGGCACGCGGCCCGCACCCTGGCCCGCTGCCTCGCCGGCTACCTGGCCGCCCTGCTCGCCCTGGCGCTCGCCACCGCAGCCCTGTGGCCGCACGCCCCCGTGCCCACCGGCGTCCGGCTGGCCGGGCTCCTCGCGCTCGGCGCGGTCCTGTGGACGGGACTGCTGCTCCAGTCCTTCGGCACCGTGCTCGGCGCGGCGGGGGTGTGCTGCGCGGCCGCCCTCGCCCAGAGCCTGGCACTGCTCACCCACACCGGCGCACCGGGGACCGTCGCCCTCGTCGTGTACGCGGCCGCGGCCACCGCCCAGGCCGGCCTGGCCTGCGGCCTGCTCGGAAGGGTGACCGCACACCGATGAACACCCTGCTGGTCCCGTACTACGAGCACCCCGCGGTCCGCCCCGCCGAGTGGGCGGCGATCCTCGCTGCGGCGCCCCGCCTGTACGGCGTCGTCCTCAACCCGGCCAGCGGCCCCGGCGACCGGCCCGACCCGGCCTTCGCCGAGACCGCCGCCCGGCTGCGGACCGCGGGCGTCACCCTGCTCGGCTACACCGACACCGGCTACGGCACACGGCCGTACGAGGACGTCGTGCGCGATCTGCGCCGGCACCGCGAGTGGTACGGCACCCACGGCGACTTCCTCGACCAAGTGCCCTCGGGACTCGGCGAGTCGCCCCGCTACGAGCGGCTGGCCGCGACCGCCCGCGGCCTCGGCTGCACCGCGCTGGCGCTGAACCACGGCACCCCGCCGCACCCGGCGTACGCGGCCCTGGCCGACCTCCTGGTCACCTTCGAGGGCCCCTGGACCGCGTACCGGCGCACCCCCGCGGGGCCCCGGCACCGTCCGCCCGGGGTGCGGCTGTGCCACCTGGTGTACGGCGTGCCGGCCGGCGCGGACGTCGAGGCGGCGGCCCGGGAGCGGGGCGCGGACGTGCACTGCGCGGTGCCCGGCACGGGTGCTCACCCCTGGGGCACGCTGCCCCACGGGCTGGGCTCCGCCCGCTGAGGCGCGCCCACCACCGAGGTGCCGGCCGGAGGGGCTAACGCCCCAGGGACAGCACCACGAGCGCGGTCGTCGCCGCCGTCTCCGCGAGGGCGCCGAACACGTCCCCGGTGACCCCGCCGAAGCGACGCAGGCAGCGGCGCAGAAGGAGTTCGGCGGCGGCCAGCGCCAGCAGGACGGCGGCCGCGGCGTGGAGGGCTCCGAGGGGGCCGAAGGCCGTCCCCCAGGCCGCCGAGACGATCGTGAAGGCGGCCGTGACCGCCAGCGCGCCCGGCACCGGCACCACTCCGGCGACCGCCGCCCCCAGGCCCTCCGGGCGGGCGGCAGGCACCCCGGTGCGCGCGGCCAGGGTGAGCGCCAGCCGGGCCACGACCGCCGAGATCACCGCCGCGATCCCGCCCCGCACCCACGAGTCGGCGTACAGCTGCGCCAGCACGGCGACCTGGGCCAGCAGCACCAGCAGCAGGGTGATCACCCCGAACGGCCCGATGTCCGACTGCTTCATGATCCGCAGGGCGTCCTCGGCGGGCTTCCCGCTGCCCAGCCCGTCCGCCGTGTCCGCGAGCCCGTCGAGGTGCAGCCCCCGGGTCAGCGCGGCCGGCACGGCCACCGAGGCGACGGCGGCGAGCAGCGGACCGGCACCCAGGAGGAGGAGCAGCAGCCCGAGCCCGGCCGCGCCGCCCCCGACCGCCAGCCCGGCCACCGGGGCGTTCAGCATGCCCGCGCGGGCGGCCCGGCGGTCCCAGCGGCGCACCCGTACGGGCAGCACGGTGAGGGTGCCGAAGGCGAAGCGGAGTCCGTCGAAGGGGGAGGTCGTGAGCACCGGCGCAGGCTACCCGGCGGGTGGCGGGCTCCCCGAGGCACCCGGGGATAAAGTGCGCACATGGGGCACTGGTGGGCGCGGAACATCCTGGAGCCGGGCAAACTCCCGCTCCTGCTGGCGCTTGCCGCCTTCGTGTTCACCTTCGTCGTCACCCGGATCATCACGCGCCTCATCCGGGCCGGCAAGGGTCCGTTCGGCAACATCAAGGCGGGCGGGCTGCACATCCACCACGTGGTGCCCGGCGTCGTCCTCACCGTCGTCGGCGGCTTCGGCGCGGTCGCCAGCGACCGGCACGGCGCCGAGGCGGCCGTCTCCGCCGTCGTCTTCGGCATCGGCGCGGGGCTGGTGCTCGACGAGTTCGCCCTGATCCTGCACCTCGACGACGTCTACTGGAGCGCCGAGGGCCGCAAGAGCGTCGAGGTCGTCGCGGTCACCGCCGCCCTGGTCGGGCTGCTGCTGGCCGGCTTCTCGCCGTTCGGCGTCAACGACCTCTCCCAGGAGGAACTCCAGAGCCGCGGCACCGTCGTCGCCACCATCGTCGTGAACTTCCTCTTCGCCCTCGTCGCACTGAGCAAGGGCAAGACCCGCATCGCGATCTTCGGGGCGGTCGTGCCCGTGATCGCCCTCGTCGGCGCGGTCCGGCTGGCCCGCTCCGGCTCCCCGTGGGCCCGCCGCTTCTACGGCAACCGCCCCCGCGCCCGCGCCAAGGCCACCCTGCGCTCGTACCACCACGACCGCCGCTGGGCCGTGCCCCGGCGCATCGTTCAGGACTGGATCGGCGGCAAACCCGACCCGCGCCCGGCCCGCCTGCCCGACAGCCGGTGAACCGGCAGCGGCGAGGACCCGTAGCGGTGCCGCGCCGCCGACAGCAGACACAGCAGCCCCACCGCGCTCAGCGCGGCCAGGTGCTCCTTGCCCGCCAGGTTCTCCTTGACCAGCACCTCCGCGACTATCGCGGCGGTCACCGCGCTCGCCGTCACGTCGGCGCCGTACCGCCAGGCCACGAACACGGCGAGCCCCACCACGGCCGCCGAGGGGCCGGTGTCCACCACCTGCGCGTAGGAGGCGGGCAGACCGAACGGGGCGTGCGGGCCGAGCGCGATGCCGACGCGCGCGTACAGCGTCCCGGCGAGCGTGGCGACGTACGCGATGGTCAGCGTCCGCGCCCAGCCCAGGCAGATCTCGGCGATCCCGAACACGAACAGGATCTGCGCCAGCGCCCCCCACACCGGCAGGTCCAGCGCCGGGACGTACACGGACAGCGGCGTGCGCAGCAGTGCCGGCCCCAACGGGGCCTGGGCGCGTACGGCACCCAGGTTCTGCACCAGCTGAAAGCCCCACGGCTGGTTCTGCACGTACTGCAGGAGCGCGGTCAGGCACACCCCCGCCAGCGTCACGGGAATCGCCCACGGCCCCCGCTCCAGCAGGCGGTCGCGCACGGTGACGTACAGCAGCCCCCACTCCGCCCGGGCCCATCGGGCGAGTCGTCTCATCGGGCGTTCCTCATCGGTGCGTGTCCAGGTGCCGCCGGTGCAGCCACTTCGGCAGGCCCGGCGCCTCCAGGAACCCCTCCGCGCGCGCCGACGCGAGGCCGATGCGCGGCAGGTCCGCGCTCTTCTCGAAGAGCAGGAACCGAGGCTCCCAAATGGGACGGTACTTCGCGTTGGCGCGGTAGAGCGACTCGATCTGCCACCAGCGGGAGAAGAAGCTGAGCAGCGACCGCCACAGCCTCAGCACCGGTCCCGCACCCAGGCGCGCGCCGCGTTCGAAGACCGACCGGAACATCGCGAAGTTGAGCGAGACCTGCGTGATGCCGATCTCCCCGGCCCGCCGCAGCAGCTCGATGACCATGAACTCCATCAGCCCGTTGTCGGAGTCCCGGTCCCGCCGCATCAGGTCCAGGGACAGCCCGTGCGGACCCCACGGCACGAACGACAGCAGGGCCCGCAGCCTCCCCTCGCCGTCGGTGCACTCCAGCATCACGCACTGCCCGTCCTCGGGGTCCCCGAGCCGGCCGAGCGCCATGCTGAACCCGCGTTCGGTCGCTCCGTCCCGCCAGTCGTCCGCGCGCTCGACGAGGTGTGCCATCTCGTCCGCGGGGATGTCCGCGTGCCGCCGGATCCGCACCTCGTACCCGGCCCGCTTCACCCGGTTGTACGCCTGCCGGACGGTCCGCATGGCCCGCCCCTCCAGAGTGAACTCGGCAACCTCCACGAGCGCCTCGTCACCCAGCTCCAGCGCGTCCAGACCGTGCCGGGCGTAGATGGTCCCGGCCTCCTCGCTCGTCCCCATCACCGCCGGGATCCAGCCGTGCGCCCGGGCCTCGGCCAGCCACGGCGCGATCGCCCCGGGCCACGCCTCCGGATCCCCGATCGGATCGCCGGAGGCCAGGCTCACCCCGCCGACCACCCGGTAGGCGACGGCCGCCTTCCCGGTCGGCGACCACACCACACTCTTCTCCCGGCGCAGCGCGAAGTAGCCGAGCGAATCCCGGTCACCGTGCCGGTCCAGCAGGGCCCGCAGCCGCTTCTCGTCGTCCTCGGTGAGCGGGTCGACGGCACGGCGGGAGCGGAAGGCGGCGTAGAAGACGGCGAGGACCAGGACCGTACTGAGGACGTTGATGGCCACGTTCGCCCAGTTGGGCGGGTCGATGCCCGGGAAGCGGGACTCCTCCGCGGCCACCGACACCAGCCGCAGGGCGCCGTAGTGCCAGCGCTCCAGGAACGTCGAACGGGCCCCGTCCGGCGCCTGGTTGGTGACCGTCACCAGCAGCCCGGCGAGCAGCGAGGCCACCAGACCGCCGCCGACGGCCACGGTCGCGGCGAGCCGCGGGTTGGACCGGTCACCCTTGGCGTAGAACTCCCGGCGCCCGACCAGCAGCGCGCCCACGAACGCGGCCGTCAGCACCAGCGAGATCCAGTTCTGCGCGTACTGCCGGATCTCCGGGAACGCCATGGCGAAGGCGAACAGGGCCAGGAACAGGCCGCTCAGCACCAGGTTCAGAATCCACGCGGCCCGCTTGCGCCGCCGCATGGTGATCGCAAGGAACGCGGTGAACACGCCCGAGGCGAAACCGGCCGTCAGCAGGTACGGCGTGAAGAAGTTCTCCTGGTTGTGCCGGCGCACGTCCTGGCCGAGCGACACCCAGACGGCGCTGAGGAAGTTGATGAAGGTGACGGCCCGCAGGTACCAGACGGCGAAGGCCGCGGCCCGCGAAGAGGCTGCGCCGCCCGACCGCACCGTGTCACCCGGGCGTCCCGGGCTCGCTTCCTGTTCCGCGGCAATTCGGGCATCTCCCATGAGGGAGGATCATATTGGCCCACCCCGCCGACCGCACCGATCCCACCCCGCACCCGGGCACGACCTCTGTCCGCACGGCGGGGGTGGGCGCGACCTCTGTCCGGCCGGCCGGGACCGGTTACTCCGCCTCCGTGGCCTCTTTCTCGGGGTCCTCGGGGTCCTCGGGTTTCTCGGGGTCCTCGGTCTCCGGCTTCTCGGGGAGCTCCGCCGCCAGTGCCGCCGCGGCGCGGACCAGCGGGAGTGCCAGCAGCGCGCCGACGCCCTCGCCGAGCCTCACACCCTGGTCCAGCAGCGGTTCCAGGGCCATCCGGTCCAGCGCCTTCGCCTGGCCCGGCTCCCCGCTGTCGTGCCCCGCCAGCCACCAGTCCGGCGCCCGGAAGGCGACCCGCTGCGCGACCAGCGCGCACGCGGCGGCCACGACGCCGTCCAGGATCACCGGCAGCTTCCGCACCGCGCACTGCAGCAGGAACCCGGTCATCGCCGCCAGATCCGCCCCGCCCACGGTCGCGAGCAGCTGCAGCTGATCCCCGAGGACCGGCCGCGCCCGCCGCAGCGCGTCCCGGATCGCCGCGCACTTGCGCATCCACGCCAGGTCGTCGATCGCGAACCCGCCCCGCCCGGTCACCACCGACGCGTCGGTCCCGCACAGCGCGGCGACCAGCACCGCCGCCGCCGTCGTCCCGCCCACGCTGATATCGCCGAGCACCACCAGATCGGTCCCCGAGTCGGCCTCCTCGTCGGCGACGGCGACCCCCGCCCGGAACGCCGCCTCGGCATCCTCCGTCGTCAGCGCGTCCTCGATGTCGATGCGACCGCTGCCACGCCGCACCCGGTGGCGTCCGACCTCCTCGGGAAACGCGTCCGGCGCGCAGTCCAGGGCCATGTCCACGACCCGCACGGGCACCTCCTGGCGCCGCGCGAGCACCGACACCGCGCTGCCGCCCTCCAGCACCGCCCGCACCAGCTGCTCCGCGCTGCCCGCCGGCCGTGCGGAGACGCCGAGTCCGGCGACCCCGTGGTCACCGGCGAAGAGCACCACCCGGGGCCGTTCGACCGGCCGTACCGGAACGGCGCCCTGCGCGGCGGCCAGCCACTCGCCCAGCTCGTCGAGGCGCCCGAGCGACCCGGGCGGCACGACCTGGCGCTCCCGCCGAGCCTCGGCGTCACGGCGTACGCCCCCGTCAGGGCGCTCGATCAGATCGGTGAAGTCGTCGAGATTAAGCCTGCTCATTCGCCGAACAGTACCGCCAGCACACGACCGTTTCCGCGCCACACCGCCACCACACCGACATGACGTCGTTGCACCCAAGATCGGGATCCCATACGTTCCGCTTTGCAGCGGAATGTCGCACAGGGAGCCGCCCATGCCGCCCTCGACCCTCACCTCGCCGGTCACCGACCCGTTCTTCCAGGCGCGCCGCGAGGACTGCCCCTGGTGCGGGTCGCTACGACTGCGCACCCGGCTGCGCACGGCGGACCCGCTGCGCCAGCGGTCGGGCACGTTCGTGCTCGACGCGTGCGACGAGTGCGGCCACGCCTTCCAGAACCCCCGCCTCACCGCGGAGGGACTCGCCTTCTACCACCGCGACTTCTACGAACGGCACCTGGAGGAGTTCGCCGCACGCATCCTGTCCGCCCGGTCGGTCCGGCGCCGCCACCGTGCGGCCGCCCGGGCGCTGTCGGCGCTGCCCGATCCGGAGAGCTGGCTGGACGTGGGCACCGGGCACGCCCGGTTCCCCGAGGCCGCGAAGGAGTTCTTCCCGTACACCAGTTTCGACGGTCTCGACGCGACGGCCCGGGTGGCGTGGGCGCTCGTGGAGGGGCGCGTCGAGGAGGCCCACCGGGGTCACCTGAGCACGCCGGGCATGGCCGAGCGGCTGCGCGCCCGCTACGACGTGGTCAGCATGTTCCACCACCTGGAGCACGTGAGCGACCCCCGCGCGGAACTCCGCGCCGCCCTCATCGCGCTGCGCCCCGGCGGACACCTCGTCGTCGAAGTCGCCGACCCGCACAGCGCGTTCGCGAGGCTGCTGGGCAAGTGGTGGCTGCCGTACGGCCAGCCCCGCCACCTCCACCTGATGCCGTTGCCCAACCTCAGGGCGGAGCTGGAGTCGCAGGGCTTCACGATCGTCGTCACGGACCGAAGAGCGCCCCACCTTCCGTACGACCTCACGGCCGCGGTGGCGCTGGTGCTGACCTATGTGCCCCCACTGGCCAGGAGGGCCGCCACCCCGCTCCTTTCGGCAGCCTCGGCCCTCGATCACGCCATGTCGCCCTTCGCCCGCCGCACCGGCCTCTCCAACGCGTACCGCCTGGTCGCCCGCCGGGACGTCTGACCTCGGCCGCCCGCCGTTGGGGCCGCGCTTGGTCCTCGACTGCCGCCGCGTGTCCCTCAGCCCCGCAGCACCAGAGCCTGCCCGGCGACCACCAGGAGCACCTGCTCGCACTCGTTCGCGAACGCCGCGTTCAACCGGCCGAGTTCGTCGCGGTACCGGCGTCCGGACGCCGTGGCAGGCACGATGCCGGAGCCGACCTCGTTGGAGACGGCCACCACCGTGCGGCGGGAGTTGCGCACCGCTTCCGTGAGGTCCCGTACCCGCTCGCGCAGCGCCTTCTCGCCGCCGCCCGCCCACTCCGCGTCGTCCCACGCCCCGACGGAGTCCATGACGTCCGTCAGCCACAGCGACAGGCAGTCGACCAGGAGCGGCGGCCCCTCCTCGGCGAGCAGCGGCACCAGATCGGTCGTCTCCGTCGTACGCCACGACCCCGGCCGGCGTTCCCGGTGCGCGGCCACCCGGGCGGCCCACTCGGTGTCGCCGCCCCGCGTTCCGCCGGTCGCCACGTACAGCACGTCCGGGAAGGACTCCAGCCGTCGCTCGGCCTCCACCGACTTCCCCGAGCGCGCCCCGCCCAGCACCAGCGTCCGGCGCGGCACGTCCGGCACGTCCTCGTACGCCCCGACCACCAGCGTCGTACCGTCCGGCACCGCCCGCGCCCCGGCCGCCGCGAGCCGGCGCCGCAACTCGGCGCCCTGCGGCACGTCGTGGTCGAGATGGACGGCGACGACGTCCGTGGTCGGCCCGACGGCACCGACCGCCCGCAGCCGGGCCGCCGCGTCCGGGCGCCCCACGACGTCGGCGAGGACCATGTGGTACGACTCCGCGGTCCCCTCCTCCAGGCCCGCGGGCGCCCCGCCCGGCGGCAGGTACAGCAGCCGCTGCCCGTCCGGGCCGGTCACCGCGTAGCCGGTGCCGCCCGCGTCCATCGCCACCGCCCGCACACGATGCCCCGTCAGCAGCGCCAACTCCCGCCCGTCCGGCACCCGGACAGGCTGCGGCAGCCCGGCCGGCACCTCCACGGGCGGCCCGTCGTGCGGGTGCGACAGCAGCACCTGCCGCACCCCGCCGAGCGAGTGCCCGGCCCGCGCCGCCGCGAACGCGGCTCCCGGCGTCAGGTCCAGCAGCAACGCCCCGTCCACGAGCAACGCGGTCGCCGCCCGCGCGTCCTCGCCGAGCGCGGTCGCACACACCGCACATGGACAGTCGGGGCGGGGCAGCCCCGCGGGGGCACCGGTACCGAGCAGAGTCACTTCCACGAGATCGATTTTCCCCTGCCCTTGCGAACACCGCTCACCGCGGTCCCCCAGGGGGCGCGGGGCAGTATCGACAGGTGACTTCGCCGCGACGGGGGAGAGGTCGAGAGTGGGGGAGCGACGAGCGCCCGCTCGCCCGCGGACGGGTCACGACCCGAGGCACCTCTAACAGCCGACCCGGCGGAGCGCATACGCTTCGCGCACGAGGTGGATCAAAGGAGGCCCATATGACGGCATGGACGTGGCGGTTCGAGAAGGCCGACGGGACGGAGGTCGAGCCCGCGGTGCAGCCCGAGGAGTTCACCACGCAGGGGGACGCCGAGTCCTGGATCGGCGAGAACTGGAAGGCGCTGCTGGAGGGCGGCGCGGACCAGGTGTTCCTGTCCGAGGACAGCACTCGGATCTACGGCCCGATGAGCCTGCACGCGGACGCGGAGTAGCCCGTCCGGGGCCGCGTGGGGACGGTGAGGGGGCTTTCTCGTCGCCTCTCACTGCTCCTCACTGCTCCTCATTGCTCGCCCAGTGTCACCTCCACCGACCGCGCACGGCCGGCGCGCTCGAAGGTCACCGCCGTCCGCTGACCCGGCTTGTCCCCGGCCAGTGTCTCGGAGAGTGCCGTGGTCGTGGTGATCGTGGTGTGGCCCAGCTTGGTGATGACATCGCCCGGCCGCAGCCCCGCCCCGTCGGCCGGGCCGCCGCTGAGGACATCGACCACGGCGGCCCCGGCCGGCTGGTAGCTCTCGTTCACGACCGTGCGCGCGGTGATGCCGAGCGCGGCACGGCCGGAGTCCACGACCTTGCCGCTGCGGACGATCTGGTCGGCGACCGTCTTCACCATCGAGGAGGGGATGGCGAACCCGATCCCGGGCGCCGCGTTGCCGAGGTCGGGATCGGCGGCGGCGAGCGTGGGGATGCCGATGACCTGCCCCTCGAGGTTGACCAGGGCGCCCCCGCTGTTGCCGGGGTTGATGGCGGCCGACGTCTGCACCATGTTGGCGATGGTGGCGCCCGTTCCGCCGTCCGAGTCGCCCTCGCTGACGGTCCGTCCGGTCGCGGACACGATGCCCTGCGTCACGCTGGAGGACAGTCCGAGCGGCGATCCCATGGCCAGCATGATCTGGCCGACCTCCACCTTCTCGGAGTCCGCGAACACCGCAGGCTTCAGCCCGGCCGGAATCCTGTCCAGCTTGATCACCGCGAGGTCCTGGTCCGGGTAGGAGTAGACCAGACTCGCGCTCAGCGGCTCCTCGCTGTTGGCCGTGGTGACCTGGAAGGTCCTCTCGGAGCCGACCACGTGCGCGTTGGTGATGATGTGGCCCTGGTCGTCGTACACCACCCCGGAGCCGAGGTCGGAGCTCGCCTGGATCTGGACGACCGACGGCAGGACCTCCTTGATGATCTTCTGGTACCGGGCCTGGAGGTCCTCCGCGGTCATCGGCACCGCCGCCCCGGTGGTCGAGCCGTCCCCCAGCGCCGACGACATCGACCCCGTGCAGCCGGAGGCGAGGAAGGCGGCGCAGACGAGCACGGCGACCGGGGCACACCTGGCGAGAGCCCGGGTACGGGAAGCGTCCATGTCCCGAGTCTCACCGCGGGATGGACGTACGAGCCCGCCGGATACGCCCAGAGGGCTTAGCCGCGTACCCCGCACAGATGCAGCAGCGCCGCGACGCCCCGGTACGGGTCCGTGCGGCCCGCCCGCTCCTCGACCGCCAGCAGCGTCTCCAGGTCCTCCGGGACCGGCGTGCCGTCCGCCGCCGTGTCGGTGAAGACCCGCACGCCGTACCAGGCGTGCAGCGGGGCGGCGATGCCGGCGAGGGTGGCGGTCAGGGCCGACAGACGGTCGGCGCGGACGTCCAGGCCCAGGCGGGTGGGGGTCCCCCCGTTCGAGTCGATTCGAGAATGGGGGAGATAGGCGGTGCTGTCGAAGGCGGCCAGTGCGCCCGCCCAGTCCCCGGACAGGCCCGGCCGCATCGCGAGCCCGTCGCCGTTGCGCACCAGCAACGAGAGCAGGCCGCCGGGCGCGAGCATCCGGGCCAGACCCGCCACCAGCGGGTCTGGCTCCGCCACGTACATCAGGACTCCGTGGCACAGCACCACGTCGAAGCTGCCCGGCAGGAAGTGCACACCGGTGTCGCGCCCGTCGCCCTGCACCAGCCGGACCCGCTCGCGGATGCCCTCCGGCTCACCGGCCAGGGCCTCCCGCGCGGCCGCGATCATCGTCGCGTCCTGCTCGACACCGGTCACCTGGTGCCCGAGCCGGGCCAGCCGCAGCGCCTGCGTGCCCTGGCCCATCCCGACGTCGAGCACCCGCAGCCGCTGTCCGACGGGGAACCGCCCGGCTATCTGCTCGTCGAGCTGCCGGGCCACCAGTTCCTGTCGTACGACATCACGCAGCGCGCCCAGCCCGCTCAGCCAGGCGTCGGCCGCACCTCCGGTGAAGGCGTCTGCGCTCAGGGCCGCTCTCCGCGCTTGACCTGGGGCTTCGGCAGGCGGAGCCGACGCATCTGGAGCGAGCGCATCAGGGCGTAGGCGACGGCGCCCCGGCGGCTCTGGTCGGGGAAGCGCTCGGCCAGCCGCTTCTTCAGCCGGAAGCCGCTGAAGGCCGCGTCGACCACGATCAGCACGATCACGACCAGCCACAGCAGCAGCGCGATGCTCTGGATGGAGGGCACCTGGACCACGCTGAGGACGAGGATCACGATGGCCAGCGGCAGGAAGAACTCCGCCACGTTGAAGCGCGAGTCCACCCAGTCGCGGGCGAGCTTGCGGACCGGACCCTTGTCGCGGGCCGGGAGATAGCGCTCGTCGCCGGTGGCCAGGGCCTGGCGTTGCCGCTCCAGCGCCTGGCGACGATCCTCGCGCTGACGCTTCGCGGCGTCCTTGCGGGTCGTCGGCGTGTTGGCGACGCTGCGGCGCTGGGACTGGGCCTCACTGCGTTTGGGCGTGGGCCTGCCCTTGGGGGCCTGCGGGTCACGGGTCTGCTTGGAGTCGGTCACCGCCGCCTTGTCGGCGCGGCCCTTCTCGTCCTTGGCACGGCTACGGAACACAAAACCCAAGCGTACGGGGTTCACCGGCATGGACCCCAGCCCGCCGGGGAACGATCCGGCAACACCGGACGTCTGTAGGGGGACAGAGGGGACGTTGCAGACGCTTCACCCGGCGGTCACCGAGAGGTCCCGGGGGACCCACCCCGAGGTCCACCTACTCCTCACGCCGGATCAGTACAGTCCGCAGTCGTCCTTGGGGATGAGCGCATCACTCCCCGAACGGTGCGGTAATGGATGCAGGGCCCGTACTGTGGGTTCTGTCGCAGGATCTGTGAGCTGGAGTCCGTCAGAAGGGGGCGCGCGAAGCCCATGAGCGGTGTCATGAAGCGTATGGGGATGATCTTCCGCGCGAAGGCGAACAAGGCCCTGGACAGGGCCGAGGACCCGCGCGAGACCCTCGATTACTCGTACCAGAAGCAGCTGGAGCTGCTGCAGAAGGTGCGCCGCGGTGTCGCCGACGTGGCGACCAGCCGCAAGCGCCTGGAGCTCCAGCTCAACCAGTTGCAGCAGCAGTCGACCAAGCTGGAGGACCAGGGCCGCAAGGCGCTCGCCCTCGGCCGCGAGGACCTGGCCCGCGAGGCGCTGTCCCGCCGCGCCGCCCTCCACCAGCAGGTCACGGACCTCGAGACCCAGCACACGACGCTGCAGGGCGAGGAGGAGAAGCTCACCCTCGCGGCCCAGCGACTGCAGGCCAAGGTGGACGCCTTCCGCACGAAGAAGGAGACCATCAAGGCCACCTACACCGCCGCCCAGGCCCAGACCCGCATCGGCGAGGCCTTCTCCGGCATCTCCGAGGAGATGGGCGACGTCGGCCTGGCCATCCAGCGCGCCGAGGACAAGACCGCCCAGCTGCAGGCCCGGGCCGGCGCCATCGACGAGCTGCTCGCCTCCGGCGCCCTGGACGACCCGACCGGCATGGCCAAGGACGACATCGCCGCCGAGCTCGACCGCATCTCCGGTGGTACGGATGTGGAGCTGGAACTGCAGCGCATGAAGGCCGAGCTGGCCGGGGGAGCCCCGCAGCAGGCCATCGAGGGCGGCACCGGCCAGGCGCAGCCCCAGCAGCAGCCGCAGGACACCCCGCGCTTCGACAAGCAGTAGTCCGGCGCCGGGACCCGAGCCGAGGAGGCCGACGTGATCGTACGGATCATGGGGGAGGGCCAGGTGAAGTTGGCGGACTCCCACTTCGCCGAGCTGAACAAGCTGGACGACGAGCTCCTGCGGGAGATGGAGAGCGGCGACGAGGAGGCCTTCCGTCGCACGCTCGGCACCCTTCTCGACGCCGTCCGCCGGTTCGGCACGCCCCTGCCGGACGACGCGCTGGAACCCTCCGAGCTGATTCTCCCGGCCTCCGACGCGACGCTGGCGGAGGTCCGGGAGATGCTCGGCGACGACGGGCTGATCCCGGGCTGAGCATGCCTCCGGCCCGGCCCGACCCGGGGCGGCGGCAGCGGGAGAGCGCCGTTCGTCCGGGGGCACGTTCCCGGGTGCGGGTGCGATGCGGCTGATCGCGCCCGCGCGGCGGAGCCGCATATCGATACGGCCCCGCGCCCCTGGGAAGTTGCCGTGCCCCGCGCCGATGAGCGAGCCCGCGTCAGCGGCAGTGCCGGGCTCCGGGCGGCAGCGGGAGAGCGCCGTTCGTCTGCGGGAGCGTTCCCGGGTGCAGGTGCGTTCCCCGGCTACGGGTGCGGTCGCGCACGCGCGGCGGAGCCGCAATTCGGCACACCCCCGCGCCCCTGGGAGCCGCTGTGCCCGGCGTCGGTGAGTAGCCCGCGTCGGCAGCAGTACAGGGCTCCAGGCGGCAGACCCGCGTTGCAGGGACCCGTACTGTTCTTGGGGTGAGCACTCTCGAACGCGCCCGGTGCAGCCTCAGGGCGCACCCTCTCGCGCTGGACGCGGCCATCGCCGCGGTGGTGCTGCTGTGCATGATCGCGGGGTCGTTCGTCGCGCCCGACGGGGAGCACGGGATGTCCTGGGGTGCCCGTACGCCGGATCCGTTGAGCCTGGTCCTGATGGTGCTCGGCGCGGCCGCGCTCGTGATGCGACGGCGCGCTCCGAAGGCGGTGCTCGCCGTCACCGGGGCGCTGTCGGTGGTCGAGAGCGTCACCGGTGATCCGCGTGCCCCTGTCGCCATGGCCGCGGTGATCGCCCTCTACACCGTCGCCTCCACCACGGACCGCACCACCACCTGGCGCGTCGGCCTGCTCACCATGACCGTGCTGACCGCCGCCGCCATGCTCGCCGGACCGCTGCCCTGGTACGCGCAGGAGAACCTCGCCATCGTCGCCTGGACCGGCATCGGCGCCACCGCCGGGGACGCCGTACGCAGTCGGCGCGCGTTCATCCAGGCCATCCGGGAACGCGCCGAACGCGCCGAGCGCACCCGCGAGGAGGAGGCGCGCCGCCGCGTCGCCGAGGAGCGGCTGCGCATCGCCCGCGACCTGCACGACGTCGTCGCCCACCACATCGCCCTGGTCAACGTGCAGGCCGGCGTCGCCGCGCACGTCATGGACAAACGGCCCGACCAGGCCAAGGAGGCCCTCGGGCACGTCCGCGAGGCCAGCCGCTCCGCGCTCAACGAGCTGCGCGCCACCGTCGGCCTGCTGCGGCAGTCCGACGATCCGGAGGCTCCGACCGAGCCCGCTCCGGGCCTGAGCCGGCTGGAGGAACTCGCCGGCACGTTCCGCAACGCCGGGCTGCCCGTCGAGGTGGCCCGCGCCGACCCGGACACCGCGCTGCCCGCCGCCGTCGACCTCGCCGCCTACCGGATCATCCAGGAGGCCCTCACCAACGCGCAGAAGCACGCGGGGCCGGGTGCCAGGGCCGAGGTCAGCGTCGTACGCGTGGGATCGAACATCGAGGTCACCGTGCTCGACGACGGCTCCGAGGACTCCGCCCCGCCCGCGGCCGGCGGCGGACACGGACTGCTCGGCATGCGTGAGCGGGTCAGCGCCCTCGGCGGCACCCTGACCACCGGCCCCCGCTACGGCCGGGGTTTCCGCGTCCATGCGATCCTGCCCGTCAAGACCCGCATGACGGCCCAGGGGGAGCCCGTATGACGATCCGTGTCCTGCTCGCCGACGACCAGGCACTGCTGCGCAGCGCGTTCCGCGTGCTCGTCGAGTCCGAGCCCGACATGGCCGTGGTGGGGGAGGCCTCCGACGGCGCCGAGGCGGTCCGGCTGGCCAAGGAGCAGAACGCCGACGTCGTCCTCATGGACATCCGGATGCCCGGCACCGACGGCCTCGCCGCCACCCGCGAGATCTGCTCCGACCCCGCCCTCGCGCACGTCCGCGTGGTCATCCTGACCACCTTCGAGGTCGACGACTACGTCGTCCAGGCCCTGCGCGCCGGCGCCTCCGGCTTCCTCGGCAAGGGCAGCGAGCCCGAGGAGCTCCTGAACGCCATCCGCCTCGCCGCCGGCGGCGAGGCCCTGCTGTCCCCGGCCGCCACCAAGGGCCTGATCTCCCGCTTCCTCGCCCAGGGCGGCGCCGCCGGCGGCGACCCCGACCCCGCCCGCCTCGAACGCCTCGACGCCCTCACCGGACGGGAGCGGGAGGTGCTCGTCCAGGTCGCGGGCGGCCACTCCAACGACGAGATCGCCGAACGCCTCGAGGTCAGCCCGCTCACGGTGAAGACGCACGTCAACCGTGCCATGGCCAAGCTGGGAGCCCGGGACCGCGCCCAGCTCGTCGTCATCGCGTACGAGTCCGGTCTGGTCCGTCCGAGGATGGAGTGAACTCCACCCGGCGTACTGCGCCGGGAGTAGGCGGCGGATAAGGAAATGGACCTGGGAGCTACAGAACGGGCCCCCACCATGGCTCAGGGTGTGAGGTGGGCGCGCACCTGCGTCCCGCCGAGCTTCTGCCGCTCACAGAAGAGAGATCCTTAACCCATGTCCTGGCTGTCCCGATTCAGCCTCGCGCAGCGGGCCCTGATCGGCCTGATGTCCCTCATCGCGCTGGTCTTCGGACTGATCGCGATACCCCAGCTCAAACAACAACTGCTGCCCACCATCGAACTGCCCGTGGTCTCGGTGATCGCGCCGTACCAGGGTGCCTCTCCCGACGTCGTCGAGAAGCAGGTCGTCGAGCCCATCGAGGACAACCTCCAGGCGGTCGACGGCATCACCGGTGTCACCTCCACCGCCAGTGAGGGCAACGCCCTGATCATGGCGTCCTTCGACTACGGCAATGACACCAAGCGGCTCGTCACCGATGTCCAGCAGGCCGTCAACCGGGCCCGTGCCCAGTTGCCGAACGACGTCGACCCGCAGGTCGTCTCGGGCTCCACGGACGACATCCCGACCGTCGTCCTCGCCGTCACGTCCGGCAAGGACCAGCAGGCGCTCTCCGACCGGCTCGACAAGACGGTCGTCCCCACCCTGAAGGACATCGACGGCGTCGGCCGGGTCCAGGTCATGGGCGTCCGCGACCTCCAGGTCGCCGTCACGCCGAACGACGCGAAGCTCGCCAAGGCCGGACTCACCCCCGTCTCCCTCGGCCAGGCCCTGCAGGCCGGCGGCGCGACCGTCCCGGCCGGTTCCTTCGACGAGGACGGCGCCAACCGCACCGTCCAGGTCGGCGGCGGCTTCACCTCGCTGAAGCAGATCCAGGACCTCATGGTCACCGGCGAGGGCGTGAAGAAGCCCGTCCGCCTCGGCGACGTGGCCACCGTCAAGCAGCAGCCGGCCCCGGCCGACTCCATCACCCGCACCGACGGCCGGCCCAGCCTCGCCGTCGCCGTCACCATGGACCACGACGGCAGCGCGGTCGGCATCTCGAGCGCGGTCAAGGACAAGCTGCCCGGCCTGCGCACCGACCTCGGCTCCGACGCCAGGATCACGGTCGTCAGCGACCAGGGCCCGGCGGTGTCCAAGTCCATCAAGGGCCTGACCACCGAGGGCGCGCTCGGCCTGCTCTTCGCGGTCCTGATCATCCTGGTCTTCCTCGCGTCGATCCGCTCGACGCTGGTCACCGCGGTGTCCATCCCGCTGTCCGTCGTCCTCGCGCTCATCGTGCTGTGGACCCGGGACCTGTCCCTGAACATGCTCACCCTGGGCGCGCTGACCATCGCCATCGGCCGGGTCGTCGACGACTCGATCGTGGTCCTGGAGAACATCAAGCGGCACCTCGGCTACGGCGAGGAGCGCAAGGAGGCGATCCTCGGCGCGGTCCGCGAGGTGGCCGGCGCGGTCACCTCCTCCACCCTCACCACGGTCGCCGTGTTCCTGCCGATCGGTCTGGTCGGCGGCATGGTGGGCGCCCTGTTCGGCTCCTTCAGCATCACCGTCACGGCGGCCCTGCTCGCCTCGCTCCTGGTGTCGCTGACGGTGGTGCCGGTCCTGTCGTACTGGTTCCTGCGCGCCCCGAAGGGCACCCCCGAGGACGCCGAGGAGGCCCGCCGCAGGGCCGAGGAGAAGGAGGCGAACAGCCGTCTCCAGCGCCTCTACGTCCCCGTCCTGCGCTTCGCCACCCGCCGCCGCGTCACCAGCGTGCTGATCGCGGTGGTCGTGCTCGTCGGCACGTTCGGCATGTCCGGTCTGCTGAAGACGAACTTCTTCGACCAGGGCGAGCAGGAAGTCCTCACCGTCAAGCAGCAGCTGAAGCCCGGCACCAGCCTCTCGGCCACCGACGCCCAGGCCCGCAAGGTCGAGGACCTGCTCGCCACGACCAAGGGCGTCAAGGACTACCAGGTCACCATCGGCTCCTCCGGCTTCCTGGCGGCCTTCGGCGGCGGCACGGACAGCAACCAGGCCTCGTACCAGATCATGCTGGAGGGCTCCGCGTCCTCCGGTGACGTGCAGAAGCACCTCGAGGACGGGCTGAAGAAGCTCCAGGGCATCGGCACGACCACCGTGTCCGCCGGTGACGGCTTCGGCAACCAGGACCTCAGCGTCGTGGTGAAGGCCGCCGACGCGCAGTCCCTGCGCACGGCCTCCGAGCAGGTCCGCGGCGCCGTGGCCGGCCTCGACCACGTCACCGACGTCACCAGCGACCTCTCCCAGAGCGTGCCGCGGATCTCGGTCAAGGCGGGCGCCAAGGCGGCCGCCGCCGGCTTCGACGACCAGAAGCTGGGCGCCGCGGTCGCCCAGGCCGTGCGCGGTACGACGGCTGCCAAGGCGGTCCTCGACGACACCGAGCGCGACGTCGTCGTGAAGTCCGCCAAGCCGGCCACCACCCTGGCCCAGCTGAAGAACCTGCGCCTCGGCCCGGTGAAGCTCGGTGACATCGCCTCGGTGAAGCTGGTCGACGGCCCGGTGTCGATGACCCGTATCGACGGGCAGCGCGCCGCCACCATCAAGGCCCGGCCGACCGGCGACAACACCGGCGCGGTCAGCACCAAGCTGCAGGCGAAGATCAAGGCCCTGAAGCTCCCGGCGGGCGCCACGGCCTCGATCGGCGGCGTCAGCTCGGACCAGGACGACGCGTTCAAGAACCTGGGCCTGGCCATGCTCGCGGCCATCGCGATCGTGTTCATGCTGCTGGTGGCGACGTTCCGCTCGCTGGCCCAGCCGCTGATCCTGCTGGTGTCCATCCCGTTCGCGGCGACCGGCGCGATCGGTCTCCTCGTGGCCACCGGCACCCCGATGGGCGTCCCGGCGATGATCGGCATGCTGATGCTGATCGGCATCGTGGTGACCAACGCGATCGTGCTGATCGACCTGATCAACCAGTACCGCAGGCAGGGCTACGGCATCGTCGAGGCCGTGGTGGAGGGTGGCCGCCACCGTCTCCGCCCGATCCTCATGACGGCCCTGGCGACGATCTTCGCCCTCCTCCCGATGGCCCTCGGGGTCACCGGCGAGGGCGGCTTCATCGCCCAGCCCCTCGCGGTCGTGGTGATCGGCGGTCTCATCACGTCGACCCTGCTGACCCTGCTCCTCGTCCCGACGCTCTACGCGATGCTGGAGCTCCGCAAGGAGCGCCGCGCGAAGAGGAAGGCGGCGAAGCGGGCGAAGAAGGAGGGCCTGCCCGCCCAGACCGGTGCCGACGCCGAGTCCGGCGAACCGGAGCCCGCACAGGTCTGACGGCCGTGAACACAGCGAAGGGGCGCCCCGTGACTCACGGGGCGCCCCTTCCGTATTGCCGCTGCCGGGACACGGACGCTCAGCCGCCGGTGGCGCCGGCGCCGTCCGAGCCCCCCGAGCCGTCGGAGGACGCGGCCGGGCCGGGCAGCGCGCCGGAACACGTGGCGCGCCCGAACCTGCCCGAGGCGGTGGCGCCCTGCACGTACGTGCCGCGCACCGTGAGGCTGCAGTGGGCCTGGCCGCCCTTCTCGCCGAGAACGACGCTGACGACGGGGTCCTGACCGAGCGGCACGTCGACCGTCGTACGCCAGGGCAGCCGCGCGGCACGAACGGTGACGGCCTGCCCCTTCTCGCTGCGGGCCTGGTACGTGATGTCGGCGGTGCCGCTGCCGGTCACCTCGTAGACCACGGAGGCGGTGGGGGCGTGCCGCCGATCGCCGTCGTCCACGGCGCTGTCGAGCACGCCGTAGAGGACGAGCCCGGTGCACGCCGCCAGCAGGGCGGCGCCGACGAGGAATCCGGTGCGATCGGGGCGGGACGCGCGCGTCGGCTCATCGGGTGCGGAGGGTGCGGAGGGTGCGGAGGGTGCGGAGGGTGCGGAGGACGGGGAGGGCGCGGAATTCTCGTCGGCATTCTCGCCGACCGCCTTGGTGTCGGCGGCGTCCGCCGTCGTTTCCCGCTCTTCAGCGCCCATGAAAAGTCCCTTTTGAATCGGTCGCTCGGATTTCGCGCGCACCTGCCGGAATTCCCGGATCCGGGCTCTTATACAGGACGCCGGGCAGCGTCCGCCAGCGAGTGGACAAACCGGGCGCCGATTTCCCTCGATAGGCGAACTGTCAGGATTTGTGAACTCAGTTGACACGCTGCCACCTGCGTGGTTAAAACCGCGGCGCCGCTACGTCTGACCTCCCCCGATGGGGCTGGCCGGATGTTTTTGCGGTCGATGTTTATGACGAATGACACAAGGAAAGGGTTGCAGTGAAACCCAGGTTGGGCAGGCTTATAGCATGCCTTGTGGTGTCCGCGGTGGTCGGCACCGCGTTGCCGCAGGTCGCTTATGCGGCGTCCGGTTCGGACGGCGATGGCGGTGGTGGTGACGGTAAGGGAATTGTCGATACCGTCAAGGGATGGTTCGGCGACGACGGCGGTCATGAGCCGGCCGCGCCTCCGTCGCACGACGAGTTGGGTGTGGCGGAACGGCAGAAGCTGCCGAGGGGTGCGAAGGCTCCGAAGGCGAAGCGGGTCAAGGAGCTGACGGGGCGGCGGACGTCGACGGCTCGGTTCTGGCAGCTGTCGGACGGCCGGGTGCAGGCGGAGCTGTCCGCGGTGCCGACGTCGTACCGCTCGGGCTCGGGCTCGGGCGAGAAGGCGGCCTGGAAGTCGATCGACACGGCCGTCCACGCGACGGACGACAAGGGCTTCGACTTCGCCAACACGACGAATGAGGGCCGTAGTTGGTTCAGCTCGGACGCCGGCCGTCTGGTGCGGTTCCGGTCGCCGGACGGGCGTACGGTCACGTTGGGCCTTGAGGGTGCGGACGGTGCGCTGAAGCCGTCGGTGAAGGGCTCGACGGTCACGTACAAGGACGCGGTGCACGGCGCGGACCTGGAGTACGGGGTCGGTCCGGGGCGGGTGAAGGAGAACATCACCCTCGCCGAGCGCCCGTCCGGTCCGCTGAAGTTCACGTTCACGCTGGACACCGACGGTCTGGTGCCGCGCGCTCGTAAGGACGGGTCGGTGGCGCTGTACGGCGCCCTGCCGAACACGCCGGTGATGGTGATCCCGGCGCCGTTCATGACGGACGCGAAGAAGGCGGACCAGTCCGTCTTCGGCAAGACCTACAGCACGGCCGTACGACAGAAGCTGACCCGGGACGGCAAGTCCTGGAAGCTGACCGTGACCCCGGACGCGAAGTGGCTGGCGTCGAAGGACCGCCAGTACCCGGTCGTCATCGACCCCACGATCACGATCGCGCCGACGCCGAGCGGCTCGCAGGACACGATGGTCCTGTCGGACCAGCCGGCCACGAACTTCAACACGAGCTGGAAGCTGTCGGTCGGCCGGACCGCCACCGGCACGGCCCGTTCCCTGATCAAGTTCCCGTTGAGTGAGATCCCTTCGGGTACGCAGATCGATTCGGCGCGGCTGGAGATGTACTTCGACAACGCCCACGACGGCGGCGGCACGAAGGTGCCGGTCGAGGTGCACCGGGCGACCGGCACCTGGGACGAGTCGACGGCGACGTGGAGCAACACCAGTGCTCTGGCGGGTGAGCTGTCCGGCACGAGTTACACGGTGGACGACGGCGACGCGGGCACGACGGCGGCCACCGGTTCCTGGCCGCTGACGACGTCTTCGCTGGCGCAGTACGCCACGGGCGGGGACTACCACTACAACAAGGACGCGGTCGCCGGGGACGCGTACACCTGGCAGCCGAACATCAAGGACGCGGGCACCTACCAGGTCGACGTGCACTACGTCGCGGCGACCGACCGTGCGACGAACGCCCCGTACACGGTGACGTCCAAGACGGGCTCCACGACCTACACGGTGAACCAGCAGTCCGGCACCAACGGTGTGTGGGCTCCGCTGGCGAACGGCGCGCAGATCGACTTCGCCGCCGGTACGGCGGGCAAGGTCGTCCTGGGCGACGGCCCGGCCTCCGCGACGACGGCGGTGATCGCGGACGCGGTCCGCTTCACCAACCCGGCGATGATCAACAAGGACATCGGCGAGTACAGCCAGTGGCACAAGTTCCCGGTGACGGACACGGTGCAGCAGTGGCTGGACGGTTCGTCGGTGAACAACGGGTTCGTGCTGAAGGCGGCGGACGAGTCGACGGCCGGCCCGGTCGGCGGCCCCCGTTACGAGGCCGGCGACGGTGACTACGGCGGCGAGACCGCCACGATCCCGCGCCTGACCGTGACCTACGGCAAGGTCGGCACCACTCTCAACTCCCCGACGGTCGTCCACGGCACGGGTCCGGAGCTGAGCTGGAAGGCCTACTCGAACACGACCGGTGACACGGGCAACGACATCGTCGAGTACCAGCTGCACCGCTCCACGCAGCAGGCGTTCACCCCGTCCGCGGCCACCCTGGTCGCGCCGGTCTCGAAGTCTGTGACGGCGTACACGGACACCACCGCGACCCCGACGCCGGACTCCTCGTCGGTGGAGATCGGGCGGTCGTACTACTACCAGCTGGCGGTGAAGACGAAGAGCGGCCAGCTCCTCGGCTCCCCGACCCGCATCGTCGGTGTGCCGAAGGCGGGCCGCACGATGCGCCTGATCCAGGGCACGGCGGGCGCGGTCACGGACACCACCCTGTCCTCCGCGACCCCGACGACGAACCTGGACACGATCGGCCGGGACGGTGTGGGGCAGAAGTGGCTGAGCGTGGGCAACAACACGCCCACCAACGCCACCGAGAAGACCCGCGCGGTGATGAAGTTCCCGACCACCGCGATCCCCACCACCGCCACGGTGCTGGAGTCGCGGCTGTTCACGTGGGGTGCGGAGACCACCACCAAGACCAACGGTGCGATCTACGAACTCCACGGTCTGAACAAGGACTTCACCGAGACCCAGGCCACCTGGAACAACGCCGGCACCACCACCGCGTGGACCGCGGCGGGCGGCGACTACTCCGGAACCGTCTCCGACACCGTCGCCACGGTCTCCGACGTGGGCCGTCACTGGTGGGACGCGACCTCCCTCACGCAGGGCTGGACCCGTACCCCCACCTCCAACCACGGCGCCCTGATCAAGCTGAAGGACGAGACCTCCACGGGCCCGCAGGAGCAGACGATGTTCCTGGCCTCGGAGGCCGCCGACCCGCAGATCGGCCCGCTGCTGCGCGTGATCTACGTCGACTCCACGACGGACGACACGTACTACGCGCCGCAGACCCCGGCCCGTATGACCCCGAACTCCACCTACACGGTGGACTTCACGGTCACCAACACCACCAACGCCGCCTGGGCGACGGGTGAGCGGGTCCTGTCGTACACCTGGCAGCTCCCCGACGGCACGGACGTGACGAACGGCGGCAACCAGCTGTCGACGGCGATCCCGGCGCTCTCGCCCGGCCAGTCGACGACGATCAAGGCGCAGGTCAAGACCCCGATCAACTCGGACTCGGGCAGCAAGCGCACCGACTACGTGCTGGGCTGGGACGTCAAGAAGGTCTCCGACGGCACCTGGCTGTCCGCCGGTACTGGCGGCATCCCGACGCTGAAGCAGAACGTGGCGGTCGAGGACCCGACCTCGAACGCGCTGGGCCTGGAGAAGTTCTACTCCTACACCGGTAAGAACACCGGTGCCGGCTCGACCGTGATGAACAACCTGGCCTCCGGCAACACCGTATGGTCGTACAACGCGTTCACGAACCCGGGCCGTGGTCTGACCACGTTCGGCCGGTTCTCCTACAACTCGCTCGACACGAGTGACACGGTGTCGGGTGCGGGCTGGACCGCGCAGCTCGCCGGGCCGATCCGGCTGGGCGCGCCGCTGGACTTCCACCCCAACCCCAACCCGACCGAGATCCGTCTGCCCGACGGTGACGGCACCACGCACGTCTTCACCAAGCAGCCGGACGGCACCTGGAAGGCCCCCGCGGGCGTCCACTACCGCATCACCGCCAAGGCGGGCCTGGACTGCACCCCGGACAAGGACCCGGTCCCGGACGCCTGGACCCTCCTGCGCCCGGACGGCACCCGCTTCCTGTTCGGCTGCGACGGCTACATGACGTCCATCGCCGACAAGAACGGCAACACGCAGTCGTACACGTACGAGGAGCGCAAGTCCAACAACAAGCCGACGAAGTTCCTCACGTACATCACGGACCCGGCGGGCCGGCAGTCCCTCACGGTCGACTACTTCAAGAAGGGCGACGCGTCGTACGACTACATCGACGACACGGGCGCCAAGGCCAGCGGCACCAACCTGACCAACTCCAAGATCTACGACCACATCAAGTCCGTCACGGACATCAGCGGCCGGAAGATCTCCTTCTTCTACACGTCGAAGGGTCTGCTCGGTCAGTTCACCGACGGTGACGGCTCCGCCCAGCCGAAGGTGTTCAAGTTCACCTACGACGCCACCCAGGGCAACAAGAACGTCAAGCTCGTCACGGCCACCGACCCGCGCGGCCACGACACGAAGCTGGCGTACAACGAGCCGAAGGCGGGTGACGACCCGGCCTACCACTGGTGGACGAAGACGATCACCGACCGCCTGAACGGTGACACCGGCTTCGTCTACGCGGCCGACGCGGCGAACACCAAGTTCGTCGACACCACGGTCACGGACGCCGAGATCCACACGACGAAGTACGTCACCGACGACTTCGGCCGCCCGGTGCAGACGACCAACGCCAAGTCCCAGAGCACGAAGATGAGCTGGGACGCGGACAACAACGTCACGTACCTGGAGGAGGCCAACGGCGCCAGGACCGCGTACTGCTACGACCAGAAGACGGGCTACCCGCTCTGGCAGCGCGACGCGGAGAACAACAAGGCGGGCGTCCCCGACCAGACGGCCACCTGTGTCACCGACAGCTCCAAGTGGCCCGCGAACGCGGCGAAGTACGAGTACCAGACGCGTGCGGACGGCTTCTCGGCGGACCTCTTCCGCAAGACCTCTCCTGAGGGCCGCGCCTGGCAGTTCGGGTACGACAGCTTCGGAAACGTGAAGACGGTCACCGACCCCAAGGGCGTCGCGACCACGACGGTTCCGGACGACTACACCACCAAGTACGACTACGACGCCTACGGTCAGCTGACCAGGTCGACGGACGCCAACGGCAACCCGACGGCGTACAGCGACTTCGGTCCGACCGGCTACCCCAGCACCATCACGGACGCGCTGCAGAACGCGTCGTCCTACGTGTACGACGAGCGCGGCCAGGTCACTCAGGTCAGCGACGCGCTGGGCAAGAAGGTCTCGCAGGCGTACGACACCTTCGGGCGTCCGCTGGTCAAGACGGAGCCGAAGGACCAGGACGCCGGTGTCCTGATCACCACACCGGCACCGGAGTACGACGCCAACGACAACGTCACCAAGTCCACGGAGCCGAACGGCGCGGTGTCGACGGCGGTGTACGACAACACGGACGAGGTCATCTCGGCCACCGCGCCCAAGGACACCCCGACGTCGGACGAGCGGACCTCGACGTACACGTACGACAAGGTCGGCAACCTCAGGACGACGACGGAGCCCAAGGGCACCCTGACCACGTCGGACACCACCGACTACGTCACGACCAGCACCTACGACTCGGTCTACCAGCTGACCTCCGCCGTCAACTCGAACGGTGACAAGGTCAGTTACGACTACGACAACGTCGGCAACGTCGTCACGGTCGTCGACCCGAAGAAGAACGCGACGGCCGACACCACCGACTACACCACCAGGACCGACTACGACCTGGACCACCGGATCACGGTCGTCACGGACGCGGCCGGCAAGACCGCGAAGAAGGGGTACGACAAGGACGGCCTGGTCACGTCGACCACGGACGCCGAGAACAACACCACGCTCGTCACCTACGACGAGCGCGCCAAGGTCACCCAGGTCCAGGTCCCGCACGAGGGCACCGCGCCGGTCACGTACCGCACGACGAAGTACGAGTACGACCAGGTCGGCAACACCACCAAGGTGATCACCCCGCGTGCCTTCGAGGCCGGTACGACCACCGCGTTCACCTCGCGCACCGAGTACGACGCGCTGAACCGGCCGGTCAAGCAGTACCAGCCGTACGACCCCGCGGACTCCCGGTACAACAAGGCCGACGTCTACACGCAGACCTCGTACGACACGGTCGGCCGGGTGAAGGCGACGTCGCTGCCGCCGTCGGCGGGTGAGACGGTCCGCAACACGACGAACTACGCCTACTTCGACAACGGCTGGGTGAAGTCCTCCACGGACCCGTGGTCCATCGCCACCACGTACGACTACAACGACGAGGGCCAGCAGACGGCCCGGACCATCACCTCGTCGGGCGGCTCCTCGAACCGCACGATGTCGTGGTCGTACTACCCCGACGGCAAGCTGAAGTCGCGTTCGGACGACGGTGTGCCGGTGGGCAGCGCGGTGGTGCTGGCCGACAACTCCGACACCCAGAACACGTCGAAGACGGGCACCTGGACGGCCGGTGACATCGCCGGTCAGCAGGGTTACAACCACCTGACCCATGCCGCGGGCACGGGTACCGATTCGTTCGCGTGGACGCTCAACGTCCCCAAGGACGGCACGTACACCGCGTACGTGAAGGTTCCGAAGGTGACGGGCGCCGCGACGACGGCGAAGTACACCCTGACCTACGACGGTGGCACGGTCGACAAGACGATCGACCAGAACGCCGCCGCCAACCAGGGCACCTGGGTCTCTCTCGGCAGTTACGCGTTCAAGCAGGGCAACGCCTCGAAGCTGCAGCTGTTCCAGAACAGCGGCGGCACGGTCGTCGCCGACGGCGTCAAGCTCGTCCGCGACAACTCCGCCGACACCGACAACGAGAAGCGGACCTTCGCGTACACCTACGACGCGAACGGCAACCTGACCAAGATCGACGACACCTCGTCGACCGCGAAGATCGACGCGTACGCCCTCGCCTACACGGGCCTCAACCAGGTCCAGAAGGTGACGGAGTCGCTGAACGGAGCCGACAAGAAGGCGACGTCGTACACCTACGACGCCAACGGCCTGATGGAGACGGTCACGCACCCCGACCAGTTCTCCAAGTACACGTACGACCTGCGTGACCTGGTCAAGACGGTGTCGGTCGGCGATTCCGCCACGGACGCCTCGCCGAAGGTCTCGTCGTACACCTACACCGACCGTGGCCTGCGCCTCAAGGACACCAAGGCCAACGGCAACACCGTCGACTACACGTACTACCTCGACGGCCCGGTCAGGTCGACCACGGAGAAGAAGCCGAACGGCACCCTCGTCGACTCGCACACCTACGCCTACGACGCCAACGGCAACAAGGCGCAGGACGTGGCGAAGAAGATGAACGCCGACAACCACGCGTCGTACCTGACGTCCACCACGGACTACACGTACGACCCGGTCGACCGGCTGAAGCAGGCGGTGAAGACGGGCAACGGCGCGGGCACGGAGACGTACGTCCACGACGACAACGCCAACGTCATCAGCCAGACCGTCGGCAATGTGAGCTCGACGTACGACTACGACCGCAACCGACTGCTGTCGATGGTCACGTCGGGCACGGCCTTCTCCTACACCTACGACCCGTTCGGCCGGCAGGAGTCGGTCACCTCGGGCGGCAAGGTCGTCGAGCGGAGCGTGTACGACGGCTTCGACCACGTCGTGGAGTCCCAGAAGATGGACGACACGGGCGCGATGAAGTCGACCACGTACGCCTTCGACCCGCTGGACCGCACCATCTCGAAGACCGCCGGCGGCAAGACGACGGACTTCGAGTACCTGGGCCTGTCGCACGAGGTGCTGGACGAGAAGGTCGCGGGCACGCTGACCAAGGCGTACCAGTACAGCCCGTGGGGCGAGCGGCTGTCGCAGGTCAAGCACAACAGCGACGGCACGACGGAGGACGGCTACTACGGCTACAACGGCCACACCGACGTCGAGACCCTGACGGACAAGAACGGCGACACGAAGGCGACCTACGGCTACACCGCGTACGGCAAGGACGACGAGTCCGAGTTCACCGGTATCGACAAACCGAACGCCGCCGACCCGACGAAGGAGGCGTACAACCCCTACCGCTACAACGCCAAGCGCTGGGACGCCCAGTCCGGCACCTACGACATGGGCTTCCGCGACTACAGTCCGGGCCTGAACCGCTTCACCAGCCTGGACATGTACAACGGCGCCCTCGCCGACATGGGCCTCGGCAACGACCCGTACACGGGCAACCGGTACGCCTTCGGGGGCGGCAACCCGTCGAGCTTCGTCGAGCTCGACGGACATCTGCCGTGCGCGGAGGGGATCCTGGACGTGTGCGGCGGCACGGGGGCACCGGAGTGGTGCTCGGTCTGCCTGCAGACCTTCAACCCGGGCATGGCCAAGCCGCGCGCGCACGTGCCGCACGTGGAGAACCAGAAGCTGGGCAACATCATCAAGGAGCTCTACGCCCGCGACATGGTCGCCGACTCCGACGTCAAGGGTGACGGGCGCACCGCCACCGCGCTGATCCACGAGTACAACACGGGCAAGCCGGTCGGCACCTGGCACGTGGAGAAGGCGTCCAACAAGCTGAAGGGCCTGGCGAACCTGCTGGAGCTGGACCGCAAGGACCGCCTCAAGGGCGGCAACGGCCTGCTGTCGGAATCCGACCTCAAGGTGGCACGGAGCGAGGCGACCGACCTGTGGAACGCGCTCAACACGCGTGACGTGACCGGTGCCGTCACCGCGCACGTGCAGTCCAACCCGGAGACGCTGAAGAACATCTCGAGCAACCGGGAGGAGATCCTCAAGGCGGTGTCGATGTCGGACCTCACCGGACAGGAATTCGAGCAGGTGCACCCGAAGGCTCCTCCGCGGCCGGTCGGCGAGCCGGCGAACCTGCGGGGCGGCTACAAGGCCTTCGGCATCACCGGCGGTCTGCTGACCGCGGCGCAGGCCCCGGGCTACGTCCAGCGGTACGGTGTGGTGCGCGGCGCCTGGGAGATGTTCAAGGACACGTTCGACCCCCTCGGGGTCTCGGACAGCGAGCCCGATCCGTTCTTCCCCGACGACAACGCCGGAGGTGTGTGCGACCCGAGCACCAATCCCTCCTGCGCCTAGGCGCGGCTGCGTGAGCAGCCCATGAGAAGCAGCACGTGAAAGGCGGGGGCCCGGCACGGATCGTCCGTGCCGGGCCCTGTCCCGTGCACAGCAGTGAGCCCGCGAGAGTGAGCCCGCAACAGTGAGACCGCACCAGTGAGCCCGTGGAGACAACAGGTGGAGAAGATCGAGTTCGCGGACATCGTCCGGGCCTACCTCAGGACGGTGCCGCAGGCCGCCGACGCGCTGCGGGAGGTTCCGGAGCCGCAGCGCTCGGCCTTCGAGGCCTGGCCGGACGCGGAGACCGATCTGTTCGACTTCCTCCCGACGGCCTTCGTGCAGCCGGTCCTGCTGCCGAGGCTGAGCGAGGAGCCGGCGGACGAGGAGGCGCTGAGGGCGTGCTTCGCGTTCATCGAGGGCCTCGCGATGAACCCCCATCCGCACATTCAGAACGCCCTGTACTTCGAGGTCTACGAGCAGTTCCTGGACAGCGGCGCGATCCTGCTCCGGGCGGTACGGCTGTGCGGCCCGGTGGCCGGCGCGGCGCTGCGGAAGATGCTCACCGAGAACTACCCGGCGACCTGGGAGCGGATCTCCGGCGAAACCGCCGGCGGCACCTCGTAGACGTACAAGGACCAAGACACGACCGTGCCCCGGCCGCCGAAGCGGTGGCCGGGGCACGGTCGTGTCAGGGCTACGGCAGGGCGAGCATGCGCTCCAGCGCCAGCTTCGCGAACGCCTCGGTCTCCTTGTCGACCTCGATCCGGTTGACCAGGTTGCCCTCGGCGAGGGACTCCAGGGCCCAGACCAGGTGGGGCAGGTCGATGCGGTTCATGGTCGAGCAGAAGCAGACCGTCTTGTCGAGGAAGACGATCTCCTTGCCCTCGGGAGCGAAACGGTTCGCCAGGCGGCGGACCAGGTTCAGCTCGGTTCCGATGGCCCACTTGGAGCCGGCCGGGGCCGCTTCCAGGGCCTTGATGATGTACTCGGTCGAGCCGACGTAGTCCGCCGCGGCCACGACCTCGTGCTTGCACTCCGGGTGGACGAGGACGTTCACGTCGGGGATGCGGGCACGGACGTCGTCGACCGAGTCCAGGCTGAAGCGGCCGTGGACCGAGCAGTGGCCGCGCCACAGGATCATCTTCGCGGCGCGCAACTCGTCCGCCGTCAGCCCGCCGTTCGGCTTGTGCGGGTTGTAGACGACGCAGTCCTCCAGGGACATGCCCATGGCCCGCACCGCGGTGTTGCGGCCCAGGTGCTGGTCCGGCAGGAAGAGGACCTTTGTTGCCGAGGGCTCCCCCTGCTCGAAGGCCCAGTCCAGGGCCCGCTTGGCGTTGGACGAGGTGCAGATGGTGCCGCCGTGCTTGCCGGTGAACGCCTTGATGTCGGCGGAGGAGTTCATGTACGAGACGGGGACCACCTGGTCGGCGACGCCCGCCTCGGTCAGCACGTCCCAGCACTCGGCGACCTGCTCGGCCGTCGCCATGTCGGCCATGGAGCAGCCGGCGGCCAGGTCCGGCAGGACGACCTTCTGGGCGTCGGAGGTCAGGATGTCCGCCGATTCGGCCATGAAGTGCACACCGCAGAAGACGATGTACTCGGCCTCCGGGCGCGCGGCCGCGTCCCGGGCCAGCTTGAAGGAGTCGCCCGTGACGTCCGCGAACTGGATGACCTCGTCGCGCTGGTAGTGGTGGCCGAGCACGAAGACCCTGTCGCCGAGCTTCTCCTTGGCCGCGCGGGCGCGCTCGACCAGGTCGGGGTCGGACGGCGAGGGCAGGTCACCGGGACACTCGACGCCCCGCTCGCTCTTCGGGTCGGCCTCTCGGCCGAGAAGCAGGAGGGCGAGCGGGGACGGCTGAACGTCGAGCTCCGGGGTCTGGGCGGTGGTCACGACACACACCCTTTCTACTTTTCGTCTAACTGACGTTATCTATCATAACCCGTTCACGTCACTTTGACGACGGCCATAACGTCCATGTGACATGAATCCCCCTCGGGACTCCCGCGGGCAGCTGTCCGCGTCCACGGGCGTGTGCGAGCATGAGGAAGGAAGCAAAAAGGCGACCACGCGAACGCCCGGCCCGGAATGAATCCGCCCAAACGCCGGTTGCACTGGTCGGCAAGCAGTCTCCGTACAACCCGGGAGAGATGTAGATGTCCGTATCGGACGAGACCAGCACCGTCACCGACGGCATCGTCCTGACCGACGCCGCCGCGTCCAAGGTCAAGGCCCTGCTCGACCAGGAAGGCCGTGACGACCTCGCGCTGCGCGTCGCCGTCCAGCCCGGTGGCTGCTCCGGCCTGCGCTACCAGCTCTTCTTCGACGAGCGCGCGCTCGACGGCGACGTGGAGAAGGACTTCGGCGGCGTCAAGGTCGTCACCGACCGCATGAGCGCCCCGTACCTCGGCGGCGCCACCATCGACTTCGTGGACACGATCGAGAAGCAGGGCTTCACGATCGACAACCCGAACGCGACGGGCTCCTGCGCCTGCGGCGACTCCTTCAGCTGAGCCGGCCACGGCGGCTGAGTCGGTCACGGCCTGACATGCGAAAGGCGGCGGGTGCCGCGCGGGCCCGCCGCGCTCGGCTGTTATGGGCCCCCCCCCCCCCCAGCAACGCACGTCACACCTCAATAAACAAATCAAATAAA